>JBOFMA010000075.1:0-28382 GCA_051658125.1 Aeromonas sp. | reverse complement strand
ATTTCGTTCTATCGCTTCTACGAATTTACGTCCCAGATCGTCGATTTTGCGGATTTCGAGCTGGAAAAGTTAAGCATTTTTGCCAAGCATCTTTATCCACTGTTGCGCCTTGATGTCGTGGCGGATGAGATTGATCTGTCCGATGTGGTTATGACGCATTACCGCTTGCACGAGCAGCGAGAAGCCAATTTACAGCTCGGGATGAAAATTGGTGAAGAGCCCGCGGCTTATCTCCCTCCAGCTAAAGAAGGCGGCGGTGCAACTCCGAAAGATCCAAAAACTGAGCTGCTGAATGAAGTGCTCCAGCGCATGAACGATCTGTTTATCGAAGATGGTTTATCGGAAAACGATATGCTCAATTATGCCAATACTATTGCCGGCAAAATTGCCGAAAATGCCGTGGTGATGGATCAGTTGCGCAGCAATAGTAAAGAGCAAGCCATGCTTGGGCAATTTCCTGAGTCCATCAACACTGCGATTATCGAAAGTATGGACGTGCATAACGAGATGGCGATGAAATTGCTCTCGAATGAAGCGGTCGCAAAAGGCTTTGCTGGCTTGATGTTTGATGTGCTGATGCAGGGGTTGGGGAAATCTATGCCGGCGGCAAATACCTCTGCTATCTAGCGTTTCGCGTGTTTAAACCCTGCGGCCACTGGCTAGCTGCCGGTTGGCCGCAGGGTTTTTAGCGCGTTTTTTTCGCTAAGCCGTCGCTTAACCGCCGCGGGCTATTTTTTGCCTTTGGCCATCGCAGCGGCCATGGCGGCGGCAAAGGCGTTGTTGGCGGCCGGTGTTGGTTGCGCTGTCGCGGCGGCCGGTTTGCTGGGTTTGCTGGGTTGGCTTGGCGCCGTGCGCTCACGTCGCGGCGCGCCGGCGGTGGGCGCGGCTTCATCTAAACGCATGGTCAGCGCAATGCGTTTGCGCGGCGCATCCACTTCCAGCACTTTCACCTGCACGATATCGCCCGCCTTGACCACTTCGCGCGGGTCTTTGACAAAGCGCTCGGTGAGCGCGGAGATATGCACTAAGCCATCTTGATGCACGCCGATATCGACAAAGGCGCCGAAGTTGGTCACGTTGGTGACCACGCCTTCAAGGCGCATGTCGGGCACCAGATCGGAGATTTTCTCCACGCCGTCTTTAAAGTGGGCGGTTTTGAATTCTGGCCGTGGATCACGACCGGGTTTGTCCAATTCTTGGATGATGTCGGTGACTGTCGGCAAGCCAAAGCGCGCATCGGTGTAATCGTTGGGGTTGAGCCCGGTTAGCAGCGCGCGGTTACCCAGTAACGTGGCCACCGTTTGCTCTAAGCGTGCCAAAATCCGCTCCACCACCGGATAGGATTCGGGGTGCACCGCTGAGCTATCGAGCGGGTTTTTGCCGTTGCGAATGCGCAAAAAGCCGGCGCATTGTTCAAAGGCTTTTGGCCCCAAGCGGCTAACTTTTAGCAATTGCTGGCGGCTGGTAAATACGCCGTGCTCATCGCGATAGGCAACAATGTTTTGTGCCAAGCTGGCTGATAAGCCCGACACGCGGCTGAGTAGGGCGCTGGAGGCGGTATTCACATCCACGCCCACGGCGTTCACGCAATCTTCCACCACCGCTTCTAGGCGCCGCGCCAGTTGGCTTTGGCTGACATCGTGCTGGTATTGACCAACGCCGATGCTTTTCGGGTCAATTTTCACCAATTCGGCCAGCGGGTCTTGCAAGCGGCGGGCAATCGACACCGCCCCGCGCAAGGACACATCTAAGTCGGGAAACTCATGCGCGGCCAGCTCCGAGGCGGAATAGACCGAGGCGCCGGCTTCACTCACCACAATCTTTTGGCATTTCACCGCCGGATAGCGGCTAAACAAGTCGCTGGTTAAGCGGTCAGTTTCGCGTGAGGCGGTGCCGTTACCGATGCTGATCAGCGCGACGTTATGTTTGGCACATAGGGTGTGCAAGGTCGCGAGGCTTTGCTCAACTTGGCGCTTAGGCTCAAACGGATAGATGGTGGCGGTATCGACTACTTTGCCGGTGCCATCGACCACCGCCACTTTGACGCCGGTGCGAATGCCGGGATCAAGACCCATGGTGGCGTGCATGCCCGCAGGCGCGGCCATCAGCAGATCGTTTAAGTTCAGCGCAAACACATTGATCGCTTCGGCTTCCGCTTGCTCGCGAATACGGCCGAGTAACTCGGTTTCCATCTGCAGGGCTAACTTAATGCGCCACGTCCAACTCACCACGCCGCTGAGCCACTTATCACTCGGTTGTGCAGCCAAATTAAGTTTTAAGGTGACAGCAATCAGCCCTTCACACGGATGTGGCGCGCCCTCTTCACCCACGGCCAGCGTTAGGCTGAGCATGCCTTCGTTGCGCCCGCGTAACATGGCGAGCACGCGATGCGATGGCGCCTTGGCCAGTGGCTCGTCATGCGCGAAATAATCACTAAATTTGGCGCCCGCCTGCTCTTGGCCAGCGATAACGCGGGCGCGCAGCTGGGCGTTTTGCCATAAATAGCTGCGCAGCGCTTCGAGCAGCGGCGCTTGCTCGGCAAAGCGTTCCATTAAGATGTAACGCGCGCCATCGAGCGCCGCTTTACTGTCATTGATGCCGTGTTCGGGGTTAAAGAAGTCGGCGGCGGCTAATTCCGGCACTTGCTGGCGATCGTTGAGCAGCAAATCGGCTAACGGCTCAAGGCCGGCTTCCATCGCTATCTGGCCTTTGGTGCGGCGCTTGGGTTTGTAGGGTAAATACAAATCTTCTAAGCGGGTTTTGCTGTCGGCGGCATGAATTTCGCGGCTCAGTTCGGCGCTGAGCTTACCTTGCTCTTCAATCGAGCGCAGGATGACGCTGCGGCGCTCGTTGAGTTCGCGCAAATAGGTCAGACGCGTATCTAAGTTGCGCAACTGGGTGTCATCGAGGCCGCCGGTAGCTTCTTTGCGGTAGCGGGCGATAAACGGCACGGTGGCGCCGTCATCGAGCAGGCGAATAGCGGCCGCCACTTGCGCGGGGCGCGCGCTGAGTTCTTCGGCAATGATCTGTTCAATAGCGTGCATGGCAGGACTCTTTTACAAATAAATCAATCGGTTAGGGTTGGTAATCAACGGCGTTAACGCACCAATAATGCGTGCCTGAGGGGGTGACTACTGCGGTTTCGTCGCCGACCTCTTTCTTTAATAAGGCGCGTGCCATCGGCGAATCAATCGAGATGTAATCGTGGCGGCCGAATATTTCGTCATAGCCGACGATGCGCAGGCGTTTTACCTCGCCGTCTTCATTTTCTATTTCGACCCAAGCGCCGAAAAACACTTTGCCGGCTTGCGCGGCGGCGTAATCGACCACCTTGAGCTGCTCAATGGCTTGGCGCAGATAGCGCACGCGGCGGTCAATTTCGCGCAGGCGCTTCTTATTGTATTGGTAATCGGCGTTTTCACTGCGATCGCCAAGACTGGCCGCCCAAGCCACCTTTTTGGTCACTTCAGGCCGCTCTGTGCGCCATAGTTCATCGAGTTCGGCTTTGAGTTTGTTAAAGCCTTCGCGGGTAATCAGCTTAGTTTTCATAGAGATATAAAAATAACCGCAACAAATAAAGCATTGAGGCCATGTTAGCACCCAACGGCCAATTTTTTGCGCATATTGTGCACGATTTACCCTTGCACATTGTTTTTGTCTGGGTATAATTCCCCCCGCTTGCCCATGAGGCAGCCAGACTCCGGTCTGTTTGCGGTATGCGTCTAACGCATTGGCCGCCTTACAGTCTCCCCGATATGGGGAGAAACGTTGAAAATCACACCACTGGCGGGAGTAATCTCGGTCGGGCGGTGTTGGTTTATGTTCTTTTCTCTATTGGAGCTCTGTCAATGCAGAACCAAAGAATCCGTATCCGCCTGAAGGCTTTTGATCACCGTCTGATCGACCAGTCTACTGCGGAAATCGTAGAAACCGCTAAGCGCACTGGTGCTCAGGTTCGTGGTCCAATCCCACTGCCTACTCGCAAAGAGCGCTTCACTGTTCTGATCTCTCCGCACGTTAACAAAGACGCGCGTGATCAGTACGAGATCCGCACTCACAAGCGTCTGGTAGACATCGTTGAGCCAACTGACAAGACCGTTGACGCGTTAATGCGTCTGGACTTGGCTGCTGGTGTAGACGTCCAGATCAGCCTGGGTTAATTACGGAAAGAGGTTGATAACAATGACAATCGGTCTTGTAGGTCGCAAAGTCGGTATGACTCGCATCTTTACTGAAGATGGCGTTTCTATCCCTGTGACTGTTATCGAAGTTGAAGCTAACCGTGTAACTCAGGTTAAATCTGTAGAAACCGACGGCTACAACGCTATTCAAGTTACTACTGGCAGCAAAAAAGCTAGCCGTGTAACCAAGCCGGAAGCTGGCCACTTTGCTAAAGCTGGCGTAGAAGCCGGTCGCGGTCTGTGGGAATTCCGCTTGAACAACGGTGAAACTTTCACTGTTGGTAGCGAGCTGAAAGTAGATCTTCTCGCTGACGTTAAGATGGTAGACGTTACTGGCACATCTAAGGGTAAGGGCTTTGCAGGTACTGTTAAGCGCTGGAACTTCCGCACCCAAGATATGACCCACGGTAACTCCTTGTCTCACCGTGTTCCTGGTTCAATTGGTCAAAACCAAACCCCAGGTCGTGTATTCAAGGGCAAAAAGATGGCTGGCCACATGGGTGCTGAGCGTGTAACGACTCAAAACCTGGAACTGGTCCGTGTTGACGCTGAACGTAACCTGCTGCTCATTAAAGGTGCAGTCCCAGGTGCGACCAACGGCAACGTGATCGTTAAACCTGCCGTCAAAGCGTAACGTCTGAGGAGATAGTAATGGAATTGGTAATGAAAGACGCCAAGAGCGCTCTTGAAGTTTCCGAGACTACCTTCGGGCGCGAATTCAACGAAGCTCTGGTTCACCAGGTTGTCGTTGCTTATGCCGCAGGTGCTCGTCAGGGTACCCGTGCGCAGCTGACTCGCTCTGAAGTGTCTGGTGGCGGCAAAAAGCCGTGGCGTCAGAAGGGTACTGGTCGTGCCCGTGCTGGCTCCATCCGTTCGCCTATTTGGCGTTCAGGTGGTGTGACTTTTGCTGCTAAGCCGCAAGATCACAGCCAAAAAGTAAACAAGAAGATGTACCGTGGTGCTATCCGTAGCATCCTCTCTGAGCTGGTACGTCAAGAGCGCCTGATCGTGGTTGAGAAGTTCGGCATCGCCGCACCTAAGACCAAAGAACTGATCGCTAAGCTGAACGAAATGGAACTGAAAGACGTTCTGATCGTGACTGCTGAAGTGGATGAGAACTTATTCTTGGCCTCTCGCAACCTGTACAAAGTTGACGTGCGTGACGTCGCTGGTATCGATCCAGTTAGCCTGATCGCTTTCGACAAGATTTTGATGACTGCTGATGCGGTTAAGCAAATCGAGGAGATGCTGGCATGATCCGTGAAGAGCGTTTGTTAAAAGTTCTGAAGGCTCCGCACATCTCTGAAAAGAGCACCATGGTTGCAGAAAAGCAGAACACTATCGTGTTCAAAGTTGCTACTGATGCGACCAAAGCGGAAATCAAAGCAGCAGTTGCGAAACTGTTCGAAGTTGAAGTTGAAACTGTTCGTACCCTGAACATGAAGGGTAAGACCAAGCGCACTGGCGCTCGCGTAGGCCGTCGTTCCGACTGGAAAAAGGCTTATGTGACCCTGAAAGCTGGTCAGGACATCGACTTCATGGGCGCGGCCGAGTAAGAGGAGTTCTGAAACATGGCAATCGTTAAGTGCAAGCCTACTTCTCCAGGCCGTCGTCACGTTGTTAAAGTTGTTAACAACGAGCTGTACAAAGGTAAGCCTTTTGCAGCCCTGCTCGACAGTAAGAGCAAGTCAGGTGGTCGTAACAACAACGGCCGCATCACCACTCGTCACATCGGTGGTGGTCATAAGCAGCACTACCGTCTGGTCGACTTTAAGCGCGACAAAGATGGTATTCCTGCGAAAGTTGAGCGTTTGGAATACGATCCAAACCGTACTGCTAACATCGCTCTGGTGTTATACGCAGACGGCGAGCGTCGTTACATTCTGGCGCCAAAAGGCCTGAAAGCGGGCGATGCAATCGCTTCTGGTGCTGATGCTGCGATCAAGGTAGGTAACACCCTGCCAATGCGCAACATCCCGGTCGGTTCTACCGTTCACGCTGTGGAAATGAAGCCAGGCAAAGGTGCTCAGTTAGCACGTTCTGCTGGTACCTTCATCCAAATCCTGGCGCGTGACGGCAACTATGTAACTCTGCGTCTGCGCTCTGGCGAAGTACGTAAGGTTCTGGCCGAGTGCCGCGCTACTATCGGCGAAGTGGGTAACTCTGAGCACATGCTCCGTCAATTGGGTAAAGCCGGTGCTAACCGCTGGCGTGGTATTCGTCCTACCGTTCGTGGTATGGCGATGAACCCAGTTGATCACCCACACGGTGGTGGTGAGGGTCGTAACAAAGGCATGCAGCCTGTGTCCCCATGGGGCCAGAAGGCTAAAGGCTTTAAGACCCGTAAGAACAAGCGTACCGACAAGTACATCGTACGTCGTCGTAACAAGTAATTGTTAACATAGAGGAATCACCATGCCACGTTCTCTCAAGAAGGGTCCATTTATTGACCTGCACTTGCTGAAGAAGGTAGAGAAAGCGGTGGAAAGCGGGGATAAAAAACCAGTTAAGACTTGGTCCCGTCGTTCAATGATCATCCCGAATATGATCGGTTTGACCATCGCTGTCCATAATGGTCGTCAGCACGTGCCAGTGTTCGTAACCGAAGAAATGATCGGTCACAAGCTGGGCGAATTTGCACCGACTCGTACTTATCGCGGCCATGCTGCTGATAAGAAGGCTAAGAAGCGCTAAGGGATAAATGATGGAAGCTATCGCTAAACACCGTTATGCCCGTACTTCTGCCCAGAAAGCTCGTCTGGTAGCCGATCAAGTACGTGGTCTGTCTGTAGACAAGGCTCTGAACATTCTGAAATTCAGCCCAAAGAAAGCTGCTGTTTTAGTAATGAAAGTGCTGGAATCTGCCATTGCTAACGCTGAGCACAACGAAGGTGCCGATATCGACACCCTGCGTGTTGCTAGTATCATGGTTGACGAAGGTCCATCCATGAAGCGTATCCGTCCTCGTGCCAAAGGTCGCGCGGATCGTATCCTCAAGCGTACCGCTCACATCACTGTAGTGGTATCCGACGCTAAGGCTGGGAGATAAGCAATGGGTCAGAAAGTACATCCTAATGGTATTCGCTTAGGCATTACCAAGCCTTGGAATTCGACCTGGTTCGCGAGCACTAAAGACTTCGCTGACAACCTGTACAGCGATTTTCAAGTTCGCCAGTTCCTGACCAAAGAGCTGAAAAACGCTTCTTTGTCCAAGATCACCATCGAGCGTCCAGCGAAGAGCATCCGTGTGACCATTCACACCGCTCGTCCTGGCGTGGTTATTGGTAAGAAAGGCGAAGACGTTGAGAAATTGCGTAAAGCGGTAGCCAACTTGGCTGGCGTGCCTGCGCAGATCAACATTTCCGAAGTGCGCAAGCCAGAGCTGGACGGCAAGTTAGTTGCTGACAGCATCACCTCTCAGCTTGAGCGTCGTGTAATGTTCCGTCGTGCGATGAAGCGCGCGGTACAAAACGCAATGCGTCTGGGTGCCAAGGGCATCAAAGTTGAAGTTTCTGGCCGTCTGGGCGGCGCTGAAATCGCGCGTACCGAATGGTACCGTGAAGGTCGTGTGCCATTGCACACCCTGCGTGCCGACATCGACTACGCAACTTCTGAAGCCCACACCACTTACGGTGTGATCGGCGTTAAAGTTTGGATCTTCAAAGGTGAAGTTCTGGGCGGTTTGGCATCAGTTAATGCTGCCGCTGCTCAAGAGCAAGCTCCAGCGAAGCCCAAGCGTGACAACAAGCGCCGTGCTGCTAAGTAAGGAGATTCGGTAAATGTTGCAACCAAAACGTACTAAATTCCGCAAGACCCATAAGGGTCGTAACCGCGGTCTGGCCACCTCAGGTAACGAAGTATCTTTCGGTACTTTCGGCCTGAAGGCGACTTCACGTGGTCAGCTGACTGCTCGTCAAATCGAAGCTGCTCGTCGTGCCATGACTCGTCACGTTAAGCGTCAGGGTAAGATCTGGATCCGTGTGTTCCCAGACAAGCCAATTACCGAAAAGCCACTCGAAGTTCGTATGGGTAAAGGTAAGGGTAACGTGGAATACTGGGTTTGCCCGATCCAACCTGGCAAGGTTCTGTACGAGATGGACGGTGTACCTGAGGCTCTGGCGCGCGAAGCGTTCGCCTTGGCCGCAGCTAAGCTGTCTGTTCAGACCACTTTCGTAATTAAGACGGTGATGTGATGAAAGCTCAAGATCTGCGTCAAAAGAGCGTTGAAGAACTGAACCAGGAGCTGCTGGGTCTGCTGCGTGAGCAATTTAACATGCGCATGCAAGCATCCACTGGCCAACTGGCTCAGACTCACACTCTGAAACAAGTGCGTCGTGATGTCGCACGTATCAAGACTGTACTGACTGAGAAGGCAGGCGCGTAATGACTGATAAGATCCGTACTCTGCAGGGTCGTGTAATTAGCGACAAGATGGACAAGTCCATCACTGTAGCTATCGAGCGTAAGGTAAAGCACCCGATCTACGGTAAGATCATCAAGCGCACTACCAAGCTGCACGTACATGATGAAAACAACGAGTGTAAAGCAGGCGATCTCGTGGAAATCCGCGAATGCCGCCCGCTGTCTAAGACCAAGTCTTGGACCCTGGTTGCTGTAGTAGAGAAGGCCTAATAAGGTTCTTTTGTACTCAAACGACCCCCTTGCGGGGTCGTTTGTTTTTTCAGCAATTTGTTAAAAACCTATGTTTTTTAACAAAGCCTATGGTATAGTTGCGCGCCTTTTGAAGGCAGCCAGATCCCGAAAGGGATAAGAAAAAACAAAGCGGAGCACTAAGATGATCCAGATGCAAAGTATGCTGGGTGTTGCCGACAACTCCGGCGCTCGCAGTGTAATGTGTATTAAGGTTCTGGGTGGTTCGCACCGCCGTTACGCCGGCATCGGCGACATCATCAAGGTTTCTATCAAAGAAGCTATTCCTCGCGGTAAAGTGAAGAAAGGTGATGTGTATAACGCGGTGGTCGTACGCACCCGTAAAGGCGTTCGTCGTCCGGACGGCTCAGTCATCCGTTTCGACAACAATGCGGCTGTGTTGCTTAACAACAACCAACAGCCAATCGGTACTCGTATTTTTGGCCCAGTAACACGCGAACTTCGTAATGAAAAGTTCATGAAAATCGTGTCTCTGGCCCCTGAAGTACTGTAAGGAGTCGAACGATGGCAGCTAAAATCCGTCGCGAAGACGAAGTGATCGTTCTTACCGGCAAAGACAAGGGCAAGCGTGGCAAAGTCACTTCTGTTCTCGTTGCTAAAGGTAAGGTAATCGTTGAAGGCATCAACCAGGTGAAGAAGCACCAGAAGCCAGTCCCAGCTTTGGGTCAGGCCGGCGGTATCATCACCAAAGAAGCCCCAATCGATGTATCAAATGTAGCGCTGTTCAACTCTGCCACTGGCAAAGCTGACCGCGTTGGTTTCCGGATTGAAGACGGCAAAAAAGTTCGTTTCTTCAAATCTACCGGTGAACTTGTAAAGTAATTGGAGTTTAACGATGGCGAAACTGCATGATTACTACAAATCAGATGTAGTAAATGAACTGAAAACGCAGTTCGGTTACAAGACTGTCATGCAAGTCCCTCGGATCGAGAAAATCACCCTGAACATGGGTGTTGGTGAAGCGATTGCTGATAAAAAACTGCTGGAGAACGCTGTAGCTGATATGGCTGCTATCTCTGGTCAGAAGCCGCTGGTCACCAAAGCTCGCAAGTCAGTTGCGGGCTTCAAGATTCGTGAAGGCTACCCGATAGGTTGTAAAGTAACCCTGCGTGGCGAGCGTATGTGGGAGTTCCTGGAGCGGTTGATCTGCATCTCCGTACCGCGTATTCGTGACTTCCGTGGCCTGAATGCGAAAGCGTTCGACGGTCGTGGTAACTACTCGATGGGCGTGCGTGAACAGATCATCTTCCCGGAAATCGACTATGACAAAGTCGATCGCGTCCGTGGTTTAGATATCACTATCACCACTTCTGCGCATACCGACGAAGAAGGCCGTGCTTTGCTGGCTGCCTTTAACTTCCCATTCCGCAAGTAAGGTTAGGGTTATGGCTAAAACATCCATGAAAGCACGTGAAGCTAAACGTGCCAAGCTGGTAGCCAAGTACGCGCCTAAGCGTACCGAGCTGAAAGCTATCATCGTTGACATGAACGCTTCTGAAGAAGCGCGTTGGGACGCTGTGCTGAAACTGCAACAGCTGCCCCGTGATTCCAGTCCGTCTCGCCAGCGTAACCGTTGCAACATTACTGGTCGTCCGCACGGTTTCCTGCGTAAGTTTGGCCTGTCACGTATCAAGGTACGTGAGCATGCCATGAAGGGCGAAATTCCAGGCCTCAAAAAGGCCTCTTGGTAAAGAATCTCGGGAGTTAGACTATGAGCATGCAAGATCCGATCGCGGATATGCTGACCCGCATCCGTAACGGTCAGGCGGCAAGCAAAGTTGCGGTTTCCATGCCTTCTTCCAAGCTGAAAGTGGCAATTGCCCAAGTGCTGAAAGAAGAAGGTTACATCGCTGGTTACTCTGTAGCTGGTGACGTGAAGCCAGAACTGGAAATTGAACTGAAATATTTTCAGGGCAAGCCAGTTGTAGAACTGATCCAACGCGTAAGCCGTCCAGGCCTGCGTATTTATAAGCGCACTACCGACCTGCCTAAAGTAATGGCTGGTTTGGGTGTTGCTATCGTGTCCACGTCTAAAGGTGTGATGACTGACCGTGCCGCGCGTAAAGCGTGCATGGGCGGTGAGATCATCTGCTACGTCGCTTAATAGGAGGTCGGAAATGTCTCGCGTTGCTAAGGCACCCGTCACTATTCCAGCTGGCGTAGAGGTGACTCTGAACGGTCAAGAACTTGCTCTGAAAGGCAGCAAAGGTTCACTGGCTCGTTCTATTCACGCTAGCGTAGAAGTGACCAAAGAAGACAATGTACTGAAGTTTGCTCCACGTGCTGGCGTTGCTAACGCTGACGCACATGCGGGTACCGCTCGTGCATTGGTCAACAACATGGTAATCGGTGTTACCCAAGGCTTCGAGCGTAAGCTGCAGCTGGTTGGTGTTGGCTACAAAGCCGCCATCAAGGGCAATGCTGTTGCGCTGGCACTGGGCTTTTCTCACCCAGTTGAGCACGCACTGCCAGCTGGTGTAACCGCTGAATGCCCTACGCAGACCGAAATCGTTCTGCGTGGCGTTGACAAGCAGCTGGTTGGACAAGTTGCCGCCGATATCCGTGCTTACCGCGCTCCGGAGCCCTACAAGGGCAAGGGTGTACGCTATGCCAATGAGCAAGTGCGTACTAAAGAAGCTAAGAAGAAGTAAGGTAACACTATGGACAAGAAAGCAGCTCGTCTCCGTCGTGCTACTCGTGCTCGGAAAAAGATGCAGGAATTGGGAGCTACCCGTTTGGTGGTTCACCGCACTCCGCGTCATATCTATGCGCAGGTTATTGCAGCCAACGGTTCCGAAGTTTTGGCCTCTGCTTCAACAGTAGAGAAAGCCATCAGTGAAGGTCTGAAATCTACCGGTAACGCAGATGCTGCGACCGCGGTAGGTAAAGCAATCGCTGAGCGTGCAATCGCCAAAGGCGTTCAGAACGTATCTTTCGATCGTTCCGGTTTCAAGTATCACGGTCGCATTGCCGCTCTGGCAACTGCTGCACGTGACGCTGGTCTTCAGTTCTAAGCTAGGAGTCGAAGATGGCTAAAGTCGAATCTCAAGCCGGCGAACTGCAAGAAAAGCTCATTGCAGTAAACCGTGTTTCGAAAACTGTTAAAGGTGGTCGTATCATGTCCTTCACCGCGTTGACCGTGGTGGGTGATGGTAACGGCCGTGTAGGTTACGGTTACGGTAAAGCCCGTGAAGTTCCAGCCGCTATTCAAAAGGCGATGGAACAGGCTAAGCGTAACCTGAATAAGGTTGAGCTGAACAACGGCACTCTGCACCACCCGGTGAAAGGTGTTCACTCAGGTTCTACCGTATTCATGAAGCCAGCCTCGCAAGGTACCGGTATCATCGCAGGCGGCGCAATGCGTGCCGTTCTGGAAGTTGCTGGCATCCACAACGTTCTGGCTAAGACTTACGGTTCCACTAACCCAATCAACGTGGTTCGCGCCACTGTAGACGCTCTGGTTCACGGTCAATCACCTGAACAGATCGCTGCAAAGCGTGGTATGCGCGTTGAAGAAATTCTGGGGTAATGCGAATGGCTAACACTGTAAAAGTAACTCAAACTCGCAGCTCTATCGGCCGTCTGCCAAAGCACAAGGCGACTCTGCGTGGTCTGGGTCTGCGTCGCATTGGTCACACCGTTGAGCTGGAAGATACTCCATGCGTACGCGGCATGATCAACCAGGTTTACTACATGGTTAAGGTGGAGGGCTAAGCATGCGTCTGAATACTCTGTCTCCTGCGGCTGGTTCTAAGTCTGCTAAACACCGTCCTGGCCGTGGTATCGGTTCTGGTCTGGGTAAGACTGGTGGTCGTGGTGTGAAAGGTCAAACTTCTCGTTCCGGTGGCGGCAAAGTTCGCAACGGCTTCGAGGGTGGCCAGATGCCTTTGAAAATCCGTCTGCCTAAGTTCGGTTTCTTCTCACGCAAATCTTTGGTATCTGCCGAAGTTCGCCTGGGTGAGATCGCGCTGGTAGAAGGTAATGTGGTCGACCTGAACACTTTAAAGCAAGCCGGTGTTGTTACTAAGAACATCGTATTCGCTAAAGTTGTTCTGTCAGGCAACATTGACCGTGCTGTGACCGTTCGTGGTCTGTCCGTCACCAAAGGTGCACGTGCAGCCATTGAGGCCGCTGGCGGTAAAATCGAGGAATAATCAGTACCATGGCTAAAAAACCAGGATTGGAAAGTAAAGCACAAGGTGGCCTGAGTGAATTGAAGAGTCGTTTGCTCTTCGTTCTCGGAGCAATTATCGTGTTCCGCGCAGGCTCTTATGTGCCGATTCCTGGTATTGACGCCGCCGTACTGGCCGAGCTGTTCCAGCAACAGAAGGGTACCATCATTGAAATGTTTAACATGTTCAGTGGTGGTGCACTCTCGCGTGCTTCTATTCTTGCATTGGGGATCATGCCGTATATTTCGGCCTCGATCATTATCCAGCTGTTAACCGTGGTACATCCTGCTCTTGCTGAGCTGAAAAAAGAGGGTGAATCCGGCCGGCGCAAGATTAGCCAGTATACCCGGTGGGGCACGCTAGTTTTAGGAACGTTCCAAGCCATTGGTATCGCAACCGGCTTACCGAATATGATGCAGGGTCTCGTGAGCAATCCGGGTCTCGGCTTCTATTTCACCGCCGTTGTGAGTTTGGTTACCGGCACCATGTTCTTAATGTGGTTAGGTGAGCAAATTACTGAGCGTGGGATCGGCAATGGTATCTCGTTGATTATTTTCACCGGTATCATTGCAGGTCTGCCTCAAGCCATTGGCGCTACGGCCGAACAGGCACGTCAAGGGGAATTGCACATCCTGCTGTTGTTGTTGCTGGGCTTGATTGTTTTCGCGGTAACCTATTTTGTGGTGTTCGTTGAGCGTGGTCAGCGACGTATCGTCGTTAACTATGCAAAACGGCAACAAGGCCGCCAAGTATTTGCTGCGCAAAGCACACACCTGCCATTGAAAGTGAATATGGCTGGCGTGATTCCTGCGATTTTTGCATCGAGTATTATTCTCTTCCCGGGCACTATTACCTCGTGGTTTGGTCAAGGTGAAGGTAAACTGGCCGACGTGTTGCAGCAGGTCTCAATGGTCCTGCAGCCAGGTCAGCCGTTATACGAAATGCTCTATGCAGCAGCCATTATCTTCTTTTGTTTCTTCTATACTGCGTTGGTGTTTAACCCGCGTGAGACAGCAGATAACTTAAAGAAGAGTGGAGCCTTTATTCCGGGCATACGCCCGGGCGAGCAGACAGCACGTTATATCGATAAGGTTATGACCCGCCTGACTTTAGCTGGCGCGCTCTATATAACCTTTATCTGTCTGGTACCCCAGTTCTTGATGACTGCTTGGAACGTACAGTTCTACTTCGGTGGCACCTCGCTGCTGATTATCGTAGTGGTTATCATGGACTTCATGGCTCAGATACAGACCCATATGATGTCTCATCAATATGGTGATGTGCTGAGGAAGGCCAACCTGAAGGGCTACGGCCGCTAAAGGTCGGCGTAGTTACGGAGTTAAGCAATGAAAGTTCGTGCTTCCGTCAAGGCAATTTGCCGTAACTGCAAAATCATCAAGCGTCACGGTGTGGTGCGTGTGATTTGCAGCGAGCCAAAGCATAAACAGCGCCAAGGCTAATTTTTTACGGTTAGTACTTGCAACGACAAGTTGAGCTGGCTACTATAGCCAGCCAACTTTTGTTGTGTATTGGTGACCGCCACGTATCCGCTCACGGGCTTTGTGGTGGTCTTAATCTACTCTATGTAGGAGTGAATAGTGGCCCGTATCGCTGGCATTAACATTCCTGACCATAAACATGCAGTCATCGCTTTGACTGAGATTTATGGCGTCGGTCGTACCCGCTCTAAGGCCATTTGTGCCGCAGCCGGTATCGCTGAGAATGTAAAAATCAAAGACTTGGACGAAGCTCAAATTGAGAGCCTTCGTGAACAAGTAGGTAAATTCACAGTTGAAGGTGACTTACGTCGCCAGATCTCCATGAACATCAAGCGATTGATGGACCTGGGTTGCTACCGTGGTTTGCGTCACCGTCGTAGTCTGCCTGTTCGTGGTCAACGTACCAAGACCAACGCACGTACCCGTAAGGGTCCGCGCAAGGCTATCAAGAAGTAACGGGAAGGTAGAAAATGGCTAAAACTCCGACTCGTGCTCGCAAGCGCGTTAAAAAGCAGGTGAGCGACGGTATTGCACACGTTCACGCATCTTTCAACAACACAATCGTGACCATCACTGACCGTCAGGGCAACGCTCTGTCATGGGCTACCGCAGGTGGTTCAGGTTTCCGTGGTTCTCGTAAGTCTACTCCGTTTGCAGCCCAGGTTGCAGCTGAGCGCGCTGGCGAGATGGCTAAAGAATACGGCCTGAAGAACCTGGAAGTCATGGTTAAAGGTCCAGGTCCTGGTCGTGAGTCATCCATCCGCGCGTTGAACGCGGCTGGTTTCCGCATCACTAATATTACTGATGTGACTCCGATCCCGCACAACGGTTGTCGTCCTCCCAAGAAGCGTCGCGTATAACGCTGCTGCTACTTGGATTAGGATTGTTGGAGAAAGAAGATGGCAAGATATATCGGTCCTAAGCTTAAGCTTAGCCGTCGTGAGGGCACAGACCTCTTCCTGAAGTCTGGTGTGCGCGCGATTGATTCTAAGTGCAAGATTGACACCGTTCCAGGTCAACACGGTGCGCGTAAAGCGCGTCTGTCTGACTACGGTGTGCAACTGCGCGAGAAACAAAAAGTTCGTCGTATTTACGGCGTATTGGAAAAACAGTTCCGCAACTACTACCGCGATGCCGCTCGTCAGAAAGGCAACACCGGTGAGAACTTGCTGCAGCTGCTGGAAGGTCGTTTGGACAACGTTGTTTACCGCATGGGTTTCGGTGCTACTCGCGCTGAATCACGTCAGCTGGTAAGCCACAAGGCCATCATGGTCAACGGTCGCGTTGTGAACATCCCTTCTTTCCAGGTTTCCCCTGAGGACGTGATCTGCGTTCGTGAGAAGGCTAAGAAGCAAGCGCGTATCAAAGCATCCCTTGAGGTTGCTGGTCAGCGTGAGAAGCCGACTTGGGTAGAAGTTGACAACGCTAAGATGGAAGGTGCTTTCAAGCGTCTGCCAGAGCGTTCAGACCTGTCTGCCGACATTAACGAACAGCTGATCGTCGAGCTTTACTCTAAGTAAAGCTAGCTTCTAATGAGAGGACACAATGCTGGGTTCTGTAACAGATTTTCTTAAACCGCGGCTAGTTGACATCGAGCAAGTTAGCCCGACTCACGCGAAAGTGACTCTTGAGCCACTTGAGCGTGGTTTTGGCCACACGCTGGGCAATGCTCTGCGTCGTATTTTGCTGTCGTCTATGCCCGGTTGTGCAGTGACCGAAGTCGAAATCGACGGCGTGCTGCACGAGTACAGCAGCAAAGAAGGTGTGCAGGAAGACATTCTTGAAATTCTGCTTAACCTGAAAGGCATCGCTGTGAAACTGGAAGGCAAGGACGAGGTAACTTTGTCCCTGACCAAGTCTGGAACAGGCCCTGTTACTGCGGGTGATATCACTCATGGTGACGAAGTCGAGATCGTAAATCCTGCGCACGTGATCTGCCACCTGACTGGTGACCATGCTGAAATCAGCATGCGTCTGAAAGTTCAGCGCGGTCGTGGTTATGTGCCGGCTTCTGCGCGTGTTCACAACGATGATGACGAGCGTCCAATTGGCCGCTTGTTGCTGGACTCTGCGTTCAGCCCCATCGTCCGCATCGCTTACAATGTTGAAGCGGCGCGTGTTGAGCAGCGTACTGATCTGGACAAACTGGTTATCGACATGGAGACCAATGGTACTCTGGATCCAGAAGAAGCTATCCGCCGTTCTGCCACTATTTTGGCTGAACAATTGGATGCCTTCGTGGATCTGCGCGATGTCAGTGTGCCAGAGAAGAAAGAAGAGAAGCCGGAGTTCGATCCGATCCTGCTGCGTCCTGTCGATGACTTGGAGCTGACGGTTCGTTCTGCGAACTGTCTGAAGGCAGAAGCTATCCACTACATTGGTGACCTGGTACAGCGTACCGAAGTTGAGCTCCTCAAAACGCCTAACCTCGGTAAGAAGTCTTTGACTGAAATCAAAGACGTGTTGGCCTCACGTGGTCTGTCTCTGGGCATGCGCCTGGAAAACTGGCCGCCAGCTAGCATCGCTGACGAGTGATCCAAGTAACGGGTTTCACAGATTTAGTTAGAAGGATAAGGTCATGCGCCATCGTTTGAGTGGTCGTCAACTGAACCGGAACAGCAGCCATCGTCAGGCTATGTTCCGCAACATGGCTAGCTCCCTGGTTCGTCATGAGATGATCAAGACAACTTTGCCAAAAGCAAAAGAGCTGCGTCGTGTTGTTGAGCCGTTGATCACCCTGGCAAAGGTTGACAGCGTTGCTAACCGTCGTTTGGCATTTGCCCGCACTCGTGACAACGAAGTTGTGGCAAAGCTGTTCAACGACTTGGGTAAGCGCTACCAAGAGCGCGCCGGCGGTTATACTCGCATTCTGAAATGCGGTTTCCGTGCCGGTGACAACGCTCCAATGGCATACATTGAGCTGGTAGACCGCCCTGCTGCTGTTGAAGCAGCTGAGTGATAAAAAGGACCGAGCCCCGTGCTCGGTCTTTTTTTTGCACTGTTTTCCTCGCGTTTCTTTTTCCCGCCTAGATTACCCCCCCCGCCTATTTTCTCTAGCATGCACTGGCTGATTGCGCCTGCTGCCTTGCTACTGCTCATTTGTTAGTTATACCCGCCAGTTGCTAGTTGCTAGTTGCTTCGGTGATAGGCTTTGCCCTGCGCGGCGTTTCGCGGCCAGAAAAAAGCCCCATGCGGGCATGGGGCTGGGGGCGCTTAAGCGCGAGGCTTCAGGCGAGCAGGATTAGACGCTCCACTGTTTCCAAGTGTTGATCAAGCCATTGGTTGAGCTGTCGTGGCTGGTCACGGCACGCTTATCACCTAACTCGGGCAGGATCTGGTTAGCCAGTTGCTTGCCTAACTCCACGCCCCACTGATCGAAGCTGTAGATGTTCAAGATGGCGCCCTGCACAAAGATCTTGTGCTCATACATGGCAATCAAGGCGCCCAGCATGCGCGGGGTCAGTGATTTGAACAGCAGTGAGTTAGTCGGGCGGTTGCCGTCAAACACCTTAAACGGTACCAGATCGCTGACCTGCTCTAGGGTTTTACCGGCGGCTAAGAACTCGGCTTCTACCTGCGCTTGAGTTTTGCCAAAGGCCAAGGCTTCGGTTTGGGCGAAGAAGTTGGCCAGCAGTTTGGCGTGGTGGTCGCCAATCGGGTTGTGGCTGATGGCGGGGGCCAAGAAGTCACATGGGATAAGCTTGGTGCCTTGGTGGATCAACTGGTAAAACGCGTGCTGGCCGTTGGTGCCAGGCTCGCCCCAAATGATCGGGCCGGTTTGATAATCTACTGGCTGGCCTGAGCGATCGCAGCACTTACCGTTGGATTCCATGTTGCCTTGCTGGAAATAGGCTGGGAAGCGGTGCATGTACTGGTCATAAGGCAAAATAGCTTCAGATTCGGCGCCGTGGAAGTTGTTGTACCACAGGCCGATCAAGGCCAGTAGCACCGGCATGTTTTGCTCAAAGCTGGCGGTGGCAAAGTGCATATCCATTTCAAACGCGCCTTCAAGCAGGGCTTCGAAATTCGCAAAGCCGAGTGAGAGCGCAATTGGCATGCCGATGGCAGACCAAGAAGAGTAACGGCCGCCGACCCAGTCCCAGAACTCAAACATGTTGTCGGTGTCGATACCAAATTCCGCCACAGCTTTGCCGTTGGTCGACAGGGCGGCAAAGTGCTTGGCTACGTGCGCCTTATCACCGGCCTGTTTCACGAACCAATCGCGCGCAGTCAGGGCGTTGGTCATGGTCTCTTGGGTGGTGAAAGTCTTGGAGGCGACCAAGAACAGGGTAGTTTCTGCATCAATGTTTTTTAACGTTTCGGCGATGTGGGTACCGTCAACGTTGGAAACAAAGTGCATGGTTAAGTGGTTTTTGTACGGGCGCAGGGCTTCGGTGATCATCACCGGGCCTAAGTCGGAGCCGCCAATACCGATGTTCACCACATGCTGGATTGCTTTACCGGTGTAACCTTTCCACTCACCGCTGATGATCTTGGCGCAAAAGCCTTCCATCTTTTGCAGTACGGCGCGCACCTCTGGCATCACATCTTTGCCATCGACCAGTACTTCACGATCGCTGCGGTTACGCAGTGCGGTGTGCAGTACGGCGCGGCCTTCGGTCTGGTTGATTTTTTCGCCGTTAAACATGGCGTCGATGGCGCTGCGCAGATCGGTTTCCTGCGCCAAATTCTGCAGCAGTTGCAGGGTTTCGCTGGTGATCAGGTTTTTGGAGTAATCGAGCAGCAGATCGTTGCCGAAGGTCAGAGAAAACTTAGCAAAGCGTTGCGGATCTTGGGCAAACAGATCCTTGAGGTGCATCTCTTTGTTCGCGGCAAAATGAGCTTCCAGTGCTTGCCAAGCCTGAGTTTTGGTTGGATTAATATTTTTCATTGGAGTCCTGCAACAAGGGTAATAAGGCGCGTGGCGGAGTCGCCAAGCGCAACGCTTGCAAATTTGCCCCCGCATAATAAAGGCCTCGACCGGCTATTGCATTGCCTTTTTGCCCGCACTTGGCGCTTTTTAGGCAGAAAAAAGCCAGCCCGTAGGCTGGCTTGAGTCCGCGTGCGGCTTACTCTTCCGGGCGGCGCATATGCAGTACCATTTGCGGAAAGGGGATTTCGATGCCTTCCGCTTCAAAGGTGAGTTTGACTTTTTCATGCATAGCAAACCACACACCCCAGTAGTCAGGGGTGTTGACCCATGGGCGCACCACAATATTGACCGACGAATCGGCCAGCGCGCCGATCGCGATGGTCGCTCCTGGCTCTGGCAGAATGCGCGGCTCTTCTGCGACTAAACGCTCTAAGATCGCCTTGGCTTTACGCAGATCAGAGGTGTAGCAAATGCCAAAGGTCATATCGACGCGGCGGGTTTCCATGCGTGAATAGTTCACGATGGTGCCGTTTAAAATGGACGAGTTAGGTACCACGACCATTTTGTTGTCTGGCGAGGTCAGCGTGGTGGTAAACAGTTGCACAGCTTGCACCACACCCGAGGTGCCGGCCACTTCGATGAACTCACCGGCTTTGATCGGGCGGAAAATGATCAGCAAAAAGCCAGCGGCAAAGTTAGACAGCGAGCCTTGCAGCGCCAAGCCAATGGCCAAGCCCGCCGCACCGATAATCGCTACAAAGGACGCAGTTTGCACGCCGATACGGCCCAGCGCAGCAATCACCACAAACACCAAAATAGCGTATTTTAAAATACTGGTGACAAAGTTGCTGACGGTTACATCCAGCTTGCGCGCCTTCATTAATCTACCCACACCACCACTGATCAGGTTGGCGGCAAAGTAACCAAGGATGAGGGTGAGCAGCGCGGCAGTGATATTTACGGCGTACTCGATCAGAATGCCTTGGTTGTTAATTAACCAGTTTTGAGCGTCGTTGATAATTTTCGGTTCCATAGCAGGTCCTTAGCGATGGCGTGAACACAAGTAAAGGCACTCAAAATGCCTTTACCATCATTGCCATAAACGCGTGTGCACGCCAAGTGTTTAACGTGGCCGCTAGCTTAGCTTTGTAGCAGCTGTTTGTGAATAAACTGCCACTGCGCATCAAAGCCCGCGGTGGGTTTTTGTTTAAAATTAGAGCGCACAAATTGGCTAATGCAGCCTTCGGTGTAAGCCATCAGCAAATTAGCCAGCATGGCTTCATCGGCTTGAAAGCCTTGTTCTTCGCGCATGCGTTTTTCGCGCAGCACTTGCTTTACTTGTAGCTCTAATTTGGCAAATAGGTGATCGATGCGCCCGCGCAGGCGGTCATGTTCCCCGAGCAGGGCATCACCGGTCAAAATACGCGTTAGGCCGGGGTTGCGCTCAGCAAACACCAAGATCAGCTGCAAAATATGCTGGCAGCGTGCCATGGTGTCTTTTTCTTCGCTCAAGATGGTGTTCACCCGCGACAGCAGCGAATGCTCGATAAAATCAATTAAGCCCTCAAACATGCGCGCCTTGCTCGGGAAATGGCGATACAGCGCCGATTCCGAAACTCCCACCTCTTTGGCTAGGCGCGCGGTAGTGATGCGCTGGCCTGGGCTGGTTTCCAGCATATGCGCCAAGGCTTGCAAGATCTCTTCCCGTCGATTTGGCTTTTGGTTACTGCTTGCCATTGGATTCCCCAAGATAGTGTTCCCCAACATTACAAAAAGTCGTGGTCGATGCGCGCTTGCCGCTTTGTGGCGATCTTATTGCGCGCCCTGCCGCCGTGGGCTTAGTTGCGCCCCGAGGAGCCAAAACCGCCTTCACCGCGCTCGGTCTGATTAAACGCATCGACCAATTGGAAGTGCGCCTGTAACACCGGCATAACCACTAGTTGCGCGATGCGCTCGGCCGGCTCGATGGTAAAGGCGGTATCACTGCGATTCCACACCGATACCATCAGTTGGCCTTGATAGTCAGAATCAATCAGGCCAACTAAATTGCCCAGCACGATACCGTGCTTGTGGCCAAGGCCCGAGCGCGGCAGCAAGGTGGCGCATACGCAGGGGTCTTTAATGTGGATGGCTAAACCGGTCGGGATCAGTGTTGTGGCGCCGGGGGCCAAGGTCATTGGTGCGTCGAGCAGCGCCCGGATGTCCATGCCGGCCGAGCCTGGTGTCGCGTAATCGGGCAGCGGAATATCGCGGCCGATGCGTGGGTCGAGAATTTTCAGTTCAATTTGTGTGGTCATAGCGCAGACGCATCCTTAGCGGGTGAAGGGGCTGGTGAGCGCGCATTAAAGCGCGTAGCGATGTGCTGGATCAAGAGCGTAGCGAGCGCTCGCTTATCGCACAGCGGTAGAGCTTGTTCGCCTTCTGCCCAATACAAGGTCAGGGCATTTTGATCGCTGTTAAAGCCTTGGCCAGCCAGCGAAACATCATTGGCGGCAATTAAATCTAATTTTTTACGCGTCAGTTTTTGCTTGGCATGCTCGGCCAAGCGCTCTGTTTCCGCGGCAAAGCCGACGGTAAAGGGTTTATTTGGCCGCGCCGCGACACTGGCAACTATGTCCGGATTTTTCACCAGCGACAGCGTGAGCTGATCATTGTCGGCGTTTTTTTTGATTTTCTGCGCGGCAACCTCGGCCGGACGATAATCGGCGACGGCCGCGCAGCCAATAAAGATCTGCTGCGTATCGACCGCGGCCAGCACTGCCGCGTGCATCTCGAGCGCGCTGTCGACTTGAATACGGTTTACACCAGCAGGCGCTGGCAAATTCACCGGCCCACTGATCAAGGTGACCTCGGCGCCGGCTTGTTGCGCGGCGGCCGCGAGGGCGTAACCCATTTTACCCGAGCTGTGATTGCTCAAAAAGCGCACAGGATCAAGCGCTTCGCGGGTGGGGCCCGCGGTGAGCATGACCTTGATGCCCGCCAGCGTTTGCGCCACGGACGTTAAGGCGCTGATGCAGTGCGCCACAAGGTCCAGCGGATCGAGCATACGCCCAGGGCCGACGTCGCCACAGGCTTGGCTGCCAGCACCTGGCCCCCACAGCATCAGGCCGCGGGCTTGCAAGGTGGCTAAATTAGCTGCGGTGGCGGCGTTGAGGTACATCTGCTGATTCATCGCTGGCGCCAGTGCAATCGGCGCGGCGCTGGCCAAGCACACGGTGGTGAGCAATTCATCGGCAAAGCCGCCAGCTAGGCGGGCGATGACATTCGCGGTCGCCGGCGCAATTAAGATGAGATCGGCCCATTTGGCCAACTCAATGTGGCCCATACCGGCTTCAGCGGCTGGATCGAGCAGGCTGTCGGCGACGGGGCGGCCGGATACCGCTTGCAGAGTGAGCGGGGTAATGAACTCTTTGGCCGACTGTGTCATCACCACTTGCACTTGCGCGCCCTGATCTTTTAAGCGGCGCACTAACTCCGCACTCTTATAAGCCGCGATGCCGCCGCTTACTCCGAGCAGAATGCGTTTACCCTGCAATGTCATGATTAGGTCCTTTCACTGCTCATTTTGCGTGGTCGGCTAAGATAGCACAGACAATCACGTCAGGCAGTCCCTGCCCATCGCCCGCGATGCGCGCTTGATCGCATTTTTTTAGCATCGAGGGGCGCGCATCTTGGGACTAGGCAGCCTGCGCTGGCCTTGGTCAGGAGGGGGTATGAGTATTAAGCAGTGGCCGGCGGATGAACGGCCGCGAGAGAAATTGTTAAGCCAAGGTGCCCGCGCGCTATCGGATGCCGAATTACTGGCAATTTTCTTGCGTACCGGTGTGGTGGGCTTAAGTGCCGTGGATTTGGCCAGGCAACTTTTGGCGCAGTTTGGCTCGCTGCGCGCGCTACTCGTTGCTTCGGAAGCCGACTTTTGCGCCGCGCACGGTTTAGGTCCGGCGAAATATGTGCAACTACAGGCCGTGCTGGAGATGGCGCGGCGTAACTTAGCCGAGCAATTAGCGCACGGTAATGCGCTGACCTCGCCGCAACTGACGGCCGAGTTTTTGCAGCTCACATTAAGAGATAGGCCACGCGAAGTGTTTATGGTGTTACTGCTCGATAATCAGCATCGCGTGCTGCATAGCGAGGAACTTTTTTACGGCACAATCGACGCGGCGAGCGTTTGGCCGCGAGAAATCGTCAAGATCGCACTCAAACATAATGCAGCCGCCGTCATTCTGGCGCATAATCACCCGTCCGGCGTAGCCGAGCCCAGTCGGGCCGACCGCCAGTTAACGGATCGCCTATTGGCCGCCTTGGCCTTGGTCGATATCAGAGTGCTGGATCACTTAGTGATCGGTGATGGCATCACAGTTTCTTTTGCGCAACGGGGTTGGCTTTAATCAATCGCGTCGTTTCAGTTGATCTTTGATCTTGGATGCTGTATAAAATGCCGCCTTCTGTTTGCCCCGCAATCGAAGGCCAGCGGGGCAGATATTTGCTCGAGCAATGAAGTAAGATTTGGAGAGACTAACATGTCTAGAGTATGCCAAGTAACCGGCAAGCGCCCGGCAGTTGGTAACAACCGTTCGCACGCTAACAACGCTACCAAGCGTCGTTTTCTGCCGAACCTGCACACTCACCGTTTTTGGGTTGAGAGTGAAAAACGCTTCGTAAGCCTGCGCGTATCCGCAAAAGGCATGCGTATCATCGATAAGCGTGGCGTTGAAGTGGTTCTGGCTGAACTGCGCGCTAACGGCGTAAAGGTATAAGGAATTAGATCATGGCTAAAGGTATTCGCGAGAAAATTCGCCTGAACTCCAGCGCCGGTACTGGTCACTTCTATACCACTACCAAAAACAAGCGCACCATGCCTGAGAAAATGGAGATCAAGAAATTTGATCCTGTTGTTCGT
The DNA here is from genome assembly GCA_051658125.1 of Aeromonas sp. Classification (GTDB taxonomy): domain Bacteria; phylum Pseudomonadota; class Gammaproteobacteria; order Enterobacterales; family Aeromonadaceae; genus Aeromonas. The sequence goes on along the minus strand of JBOFMA010000075.1, from coordinate 4,086 downwards.
CAGCATGTGATCTACAAAGAAGGCAAAATCAAGTAATCACTTGATGCTGCATTCGGCAAAAACCCAGCTTCGGCTGGGTTTTTTTATACCTTCTATCTGTGCTCGCTGCGGTGAGCACAGGTAGAGGGCTAGTATTGGCTGTCCGAGTTGTAGGTTGGCGCTGAGCTATACGAAATCCACCGATTGCGAGCTGGCCGCGTACCGGCTAATCCCATCGGCTCGAGCTATTTATTGCTGGCAATGCGGGCAAAACACGCTGCTGCGTTGACCTAAACGCACCTCGCTGAGCGTGGTTTGGCACTGTGGGCAAGGTTGGCCACCGCGGCCATACACCTGCAACTGCTGCACGAAATAACCGGGTTTGCCGTCTACGCGGCTAAAATCGCGCAGCGTGGTGCCGCCTTGGCGGATCGCGGCCGCTAACACCGTTTTGATCTCAGCCACTAAACGCGCGCATTGCGCTTGTGTCACGCTACCTGCCGCGCGGCGCGGATCGATGCCGGCATTAAACAGTGCTTCGCTGGCGTAGATATTGCCCACCCCCACCACCACATGATTGTCCATGACATACGGTTTGATGGCGCAGCGCCGACCACGGCTGTGGGCGAAAAGGTATGCCGCCTGAAAATCGTCGCTCAACGGCTCGGGGCCGAGCTTGGCTAACAGTGGATGGGTTAATGGCGCCGCTGTGGTCCACAACAAGGCGCCAAAGCGGCGCGGGTCGTTTAAGCGCAGCAACTTGCCACTGGCCAGCACTATATCCACATGATCATGCTTGCCCGCCGGCGTGTCGGCCGGCAGCACGCGCAAACTGCCCGACATACCTAAGTGCAAAATGGCCGTGCCGTTTGCGCATTCGAGCAGTAAATATTTGGCGCGGCGCCACACGCGCGTGATGTGCTGGCCGACCAACTGCTGAATTTCTGCTGGGATCGGCCAACGCAGGCGTGCATTGCGCACCACCACCGCTTGCACGCGGCTGGTGGTCAGATAGGGCGCAATACCTTGGCCGCTGACTTCGACTTCGGGTAACTCCGGCATAGCACCTCCTTTAACGCGGCAAGCTGGCTTGGCTGAGTGCCAACGTGCGCGCCAGCGCGCCTTGGTTGCTATCCACCACCGCTAGCGCCTGCGCGCCCATCTGCACGCGCTTGGTCTCATCGAGCAGCAATTCGCGCACCCAATTGGCCAATTCGGCACTGTTGTGCACCACCGCGCCGCCGCCGCAATCGATCAGCTGGCCGGTGATATCGTTAAAATTAAAATAGGACGGCCCAGTTAAGCAGGGCTTGGCCAAGGCGGCCGGCTCGAGCAAATTATGCCCGCCAATCGGCACTAAGCTGCCGCCGACAAACGCCACATCCGCCGCCGCCAGCAGCAGCGGTAACTCGCCCATGCTATCGCCTAAATAGATTTGGGTCGCCGCACTCACCGGCTGGCCCGAACTGCGCCGCACCAGTGCATAGTCAGCGCACAGCGCGGCCACATGGTCAAAGCGCTCGGGGTGGCGTGGCACCAAGATCAGTAATGCATCGGGTAAACTGCCGCGCACCACTTCAAACGCGGCCAACACTTGCTCATCTTCACCTTGGTGCGTGCTGGCCGCAATCCACACCGGCCGCGTGCGGCCTAACTGCTCACGCAAGGCCAAGCCGTGCTCAATCAACTCGGCGGGAAAGGTCACATCAAACTTAATCGAACCGGTGATATGGATGCGCGCGGCGGGTACGCCTAAACGGGCAAAGCGAGTGGCATCATCGTGATGCTGGCACAAAAATAGCGTGATCGGACGGCTTAAACCGCTAAAGGCGCGGCGAAAGCGCGCATAGCGGCGGCACGATCGCTCGGATAAACGCGCATTGAGCAGCGTCACCGGTAACTGTCGCGCGGCGCAGGCCGCCAACCAATTCGGCCACAACTCGGTTTCCATCACCCACAATGCGCGTGGTTGCACGCGGCGCAAAAATGCTGCCACGGCCCACGGATAATCGAGCGGCGCGTAACGGTGTTCGACTAAATCGCCTAATTTTGCCGCCTGCTCCGCGCCCGTGCGGGTCGTGGTGGTCAGCACAATCGGCAAATCGGGCTGCGCGGCTTTCAGCGCCCGGATCAGCGGCGTGATGGCCAGCGTTTCTCCCACACTCACCGCATGGATCCATAGCGGCGCTGGCTGCTTTACCCGTGGCGTTAGGCCTAAATGTTCTGCCCAACGTCCAGCAAAGCCCGCCTTGCCGCGGCGTGGCCGATACAGCGCCAACAGGGCCAACGGTAGCGCTAAGTGAATAAGCAAGTTATACAGCAGGCGATACAGCATCGATCAGCTCTCTAATGTGTGACAAGCCGCCAGCACCTGCTGCGGGCTCAATTCAGTTAAGCACTTCAAGTGGCCGTAGCGGCAAGTGCGCTTAAAGCACGGTCGGCAACTAATTTCGGTATGCACGATAGCCACGCGCTGCGCTAGTGGCGGTGTATACAGCGGCGAGGTTGAACCATAAATCGCCACTAGAGGCCGATCTAGCGCCGCGGCAATATGCATCAAGCCCGAATCATTACTGATCACGCGCCGCGCCAGCGCCATTAAATCAATCGCCTCGTGCAAACTGGTCTTGCCGCACAACAGCTGACACGCCGCCTGCGCACTGGCCGGCAGCGCCTGCGCAATCGCCGTTGCTACCGGCACATCTTTAGTTGAACCAAAAATCCACACCTGCCAACCTTGCGCGATATGCGTCGCCGCCACGCTGGCGTAATGCGCCTCCGGCCAGCGTTTGGCGGGGCCAAATTCCGCCCCCGGACATAACACCAAAATCGGCGCTTGCGTATTCAATCCCAACCGCTGGCAGGCGGCGGCTTGATTGGCCACATCCACGCGCAGCGCGGGAGGCGTGATGGCCGGCAGATCTGCTTGACTGCGCATGGCCGTTTTGGCATAAGCCAGCGCGGCATAGCGCTCCACCATCAGTGGAAACGCGGCCTTGTTACGGCGCAAATCATTCAGCACGCCGTAGCGCGACTCGCCCTTCCAGCCTGTGCGCAAGGGAATACCGGCAAACCACGGCACCAGCGCCGACTTAAATGAATTGGGCTGCACAATCGCCTGCGCATACCCCGCGCCCGCGAGTTGTTTGCCCAGCTTGCGCCGCGCCAACAACTGAAAATCGCCATGCCCAAGCGGCATCGTGATCGCCTTATCGACTTCGGGCATACGCTCGAGTAAAGCGCAGCACCATGCCGGCGCCAACACGTGCAATTCACAGTGCGGATGCTGCTGCTTGAGCGCGTGATAGAGGCTCTGCGACATCACCATGTCGCCGACCCACGAGGGGCCAATCACTAAAATTTTCACGGGCAAAATCCTTACATTCGCGGCCAGCGGGGCATCAGGCTGCGATTATGCCGCAAAGCACCGCGGATGCCGAACGTTCGGCAGGAAAAAGTCTGCCTGCCTGCGCCGTAAAGGCACTCATTTTGATTTAAATTGCGCGGAGCTAGGCTCGAAGTCGCGCTTAGCGCATGCTAAACTGCCGACCAAAATTTGCCCGCTCCACCTCTTTTGTGGAGAGTTAACCGCCCCAAGCACCGACGACCGTTGGTGGCGGTAGCTATGGTTTATCGGCGTCGCGCGAGCGGCTCCCGCCGTTGCCGTGCTGGCTTTAGCTGATGTTGTCGTTGGCTTGGTTAAAGGAGCTCCCGATGTGCACACAATTATTTGACCCCAAAATAGATTTCGTGTTTAAAAGTTTATTTGGCAGTGCCAAGCACCCCAATATATTGCTCTCTTTTTTAAATGCCTGCATAAAATCGGCCTCACCGATTGTTAGCGTACAGATAAAAAATAGCGAAATAAATAAAGAGCATGTTGAAGATAGCTTCTCGCGCTTAGATGTATTAGCTAAAACCGATCGTGGCGAGTTGATCAACATCGAAATGCAGCGCTTAGATGAGCGCAATATGGTCAAGCGCAGCCTGTATTATTGGGCGAAGACTTATAGCAGCGAATATGCCGGCAAAAGCCGCTATCAAGATTTGCCGCGCACGATTTGTATTAATGTCCTCGACTTTAATCTTTTGCAAAATGCACCGCAT
>JBOFMA010000074.1:0-2343 GCA_051658125.1 Aeromonas sp. | reverse complement strand
GACTTAAATTAAGCAGTTGCGAAATATGGGCTTTTTTTAAACCGGTAAAATCTTGCGTGTATTCGGCCGCGGTCAAGCGAAAGCGCCACAGTCCATGCTGATCATAATCGGTTTGCGCATAATTTTTGTAGTGCTCAATCACCCCGATGGCCGAAGCCATCGGGGTAAACAGACAAAGCAATAAAATGCTTAGGCGCATGGGTTAGTTGCTATTACCTAAGGCAACACTATTTAACAAGTCATCACATTGTGCACTATGCTTGGTTTCAATTTCATCATAAATTTCGTTGGTTGATGGGTTATAAATAGTTTCTTTTTTTATCACAGAGCAGGAATTGAAAATTTTGTTGAAACTCTCACCTTGCTTGGCTGAAACAGAAAATGACCAGTCCATCGGGATTGCTTGCGCAAAGACATCCGCATATTCTGAGTCATTTTCTTCATGACCAATATATTCAAATGGGCCATCCCAATAGCTATCCAAACTACTATAGATAGCATAGATATCTTGCTGATTGACTTCACATGTTGGCTTATTAAACGCATTAGATAAGTCTTGGTTGTAAATGCCAGCTTTAGCCATTTCATTATATCGAACACGAGTCCCACATTGGCTACGGAACGTTAAATCAATATCTGCACGACTGAGGCCATTGATGAAGTATTGATTTAAATTAACACCATAGCTCGCCGTATAGCCAGTATGCCCCGCTTTTGTAGTAGAGCAGCCAAGGTCAGAACTACCTGGCTCTGGGCTAAAACAAAGATATGTTTCACGGAAATTTTTCTGCTGGAGGCTAACGAATGGAACGGAAGTATCACCTGCTAAATGTTTTTGCAGGTCAGTCAGTTGTGATTTATCTTCTGCAGATAATTGATCCTGAGTGCCAAGTAAGACGGCGGCCGCATCTTGCAATAACTTCTTGGCGTTGGCAAAATTTTCTTTAGCAGTGCTAGTTAAAGTAAAGAAGTTTTTATCTTCAACAAAGCGATTAGGCTGGCTCAGGCCGGTCATATATTGGGCATCAATCTGGCGTGAATCACCGAAATCACCAATATCATTGCCCATACCATTCCATTTGATGGTAAAGGTGGGTACACTAATTTGTTCTTGCTGTACGCGATAAAGATCGGTGCTGCCATAGTTATACGATGCTGCAACATTTAATGCAGAAGCCATCGCTAACGCTGTGGCGCGAATTTGATGCGCCATCGCGTAAGTTAATAATTCACCTTCGCCATAATAGTCAGCGGCATAATCTTTATCGGTGATTTGCGCTAAAGCATTGGCTGCATTTTGTAATTGCTTGGCATATTTTAAATAAAGTGGCGCAAGCTCGGTGCTGCTGTAACCAGCTTTAATATTAGCACTGGCTAATGCATTAGGATTGGCAAATAAATCCAAAACTTTAGCCAAATTATCCGTATAGCCGGAGCCGATAACACTTTGAGTTTCAATTTCAAGTAACTTAGCCATGATGGGGTCATTGGTGACTTCCATAACAGCAATAATTGCTGACATAAAATCACGGTCAATTTTTCCATTCATAGCGTCAGCACTATTAGCCTCTGCTGCTAACAGTTGCTTGTATTCAGCAAAACTATCTTCGAAGTTAATTGTTGTCCAATCATGCGCTGTCGCATAGATATCTAAATCTTCTAAAATCTGGCCAACTGCAACAGAGCGGCTATGTGCAGCATTGAGCGAGTCATTCATATGCTCTTTTGCTGTTTCTAGATCTACCGGTTTTTTATTCAAACCAGAATCTTCAACAGCCTGATTTAAGCTAGTTTCAAATTTTGTGTCATCACTTAAGTCAACCAGCATTCCTGCTATTTCAGTTTCGAGCAGAGTAATGCCATCGCTTGAATTGCTATTTTCATCCATTGTCTGCAGTAAAGCGGCAATACGAATAGCTTGTTGATCGTCGGTCGCGATGCTGTATGGAGTAACAATGCCACTGGTTTCTGACATCTTGGTTGCACCTAAATCGGTTTGTCCCAATTTAAACGCGCATGTGTCACCGGCATTAAACTTAAACTGACCTTTGTCATCCGTTTTGCTTGCGCGCGTGTCGCAGGTGACATCTAAACCCGCGACTGGGCTGTCGATAAAGGTCGCAGTCAAGGCGCCGCTATTACCATTACTGCCATTACTGCCATTGTCATCACTACTGCCACCACAACCGGTGAGGGCAAATGAAGTTAAGTGCTCAATGAAATTTAACTGTAAAGTCAGAGCCATAACCATTTAGCATGCTGGTTAATTTTTCATCGAAAGTATCCTTGCCCCAAGCAATGAAACGCTGCCAGCGATGTTTCGCCTCTCGCCATACCATCTCG
>JBOFMA010000073.1:0-3965 GCA_051658125.1 Aeromonas sp. | reverse complement strand
GTCTCAATGCCCAATACACGCATGGTTAAAAAATTCACTGCTAAAATGAGGCGGCTATGGTAACCTTCGCGGGTTTTTTAAACCAGAGCGATCTCTGCGGCTTTACTTTTATTGGCCGCGCTGAGTATAATTTCGCACCATTTTAAGTCCTGTTGGTTGCTAAGCGACCAGCCAATTAATTTATCACTGAGGTGAAAGGCACATGCCAGTAATCAAAGTTCGTGAAAATGAGCCGTTTGACGTAGCTCTGCGTCGTTTCAAGCGTTCTTGCGAAAAGGCAGGTATCCTGTCTGAAGTTCGTAGCCGTGAATTCTACGAAAAGCCAACCACTATTCGTAAGCGCGCGAAAGCGTCTGCTGTTAAGCGTCACGCTAAGAAGCTGTCTCGCGAAAACGCACGTCGTATCCGCCTGTACTAATCGAGCGCATTGACCATGTCTCTGAAAGATCAACTCAAGGATCAGCAAAAACAAGCCATGCTCGCCAAAGATAAGGCGCGCTTGGGCGCAATCCGTTTGTTGATGGCTGAAATCAAGCAGCGTGAAGTTGATTCGCGCATTGAGCTTGATGATGAAGCAATCTTGGCGGTGGTCACCAAAATGGTGAAACAGCGCCGAGATTCTATCAGTCAGTTTGAGGCCGCAGGTCGTCAAGATCTTGCCGATAAAGAAGCCGCGGAGATTGTTGTGCTGCAAGCGTTCTTGCCGCAGCAACTCGACGCCGCCGCAATTGCGGCGCTGCTGGAATCCGCTGTGACTAGCAGCGGTGCTGCCACTATGGCAGATATGGGCAAGGTGATGGCGGTGCTCAAGCCACAAATTCAGGGGCGCGCCGACGTTGGCGCCGTCAGTGCGTTGGTGAAAGCCCGCTTGGCGTAGTAGGTCAGCCTTCGTTAGTCAAGGAAGCCGTGCATCTTATCAGTGCGCGGCTTTTTTTTTTGCATTGCCGCAGATTTAAGTTAAGGAAAGGAGCACTATGGCCGGAAGGATCACCCAAGCCTTTATCGATGATCTGCTGGCGCGCACCGACATTGTTGAGTTGATCGACAGTCGCGTGCGTTTGAAAAAGGCGGGCAAAAACTACCAAGCCTGCTGCCCCTTTCATAACGAAAAAAGTCCCTCATTTAGCGTTAGCCAAGAAAAGCAGTTCTATCACTGCTTTGGCTGCGGCGCCCATGGCAATGCCATCAGTTTTGTCATGGAATATGACGGCTTAGAATTTCCCGACGCGATTGAAGAGCTAGCCAGCCTCAACGGCATGCAGGTTGAGCGTGAGCAAAGCGGCTTTGCCGGCCCCAGCGCGCCGCCGGTGAGCAAGGATCTGTATCGCTTGCTTGAAGAGATCACCGCGTTTTACGTCAGCCAACTGCCAAAAACGCCGCTCGCCAGTGCGTATGTGGCGCAGCGGGGGCTGAGTGCTGAGGTGATTAAGCGCTTTAACATTGGCTATGCGCCCAACGAATGGGATCAAGTGCGCCGCCGGTTTGCCGGCAACCGCGAGCAAGAGCAGTTGCTGATCTCGGGCGGCATGCTGATTGCCCGCGACAATGGCCCAGGCTGCTACGATCGCTTTCGCGACCGCATCATGTTTCCCATCCGCGATAAACGCGGGCGGGTGATTGGCTTTGGCGGCCGCGTGCTTGGTGATGGCACGCCGAAGTATTTAAACTCGCCGGAAACGCCGATTTTCCACAAAGGCCGCGAGTTGTTTGGCCTGTATGAAGTCAAACAGACCCACAAGGCGCCGCCACGCATTTTAGTGGTGGAAGGCTACATGGACGTGGTCGCGCTCGGCCAGTTTAATATCGACTACGCTGTTGCCGCGCTTGGCACCGCCACCACCGGCGAGCACATGCACAGCTTGTTTCGCACCACGCCCGAGGTCATCTGTTGCTATGACGGCGACCGTGCGGGGCGTGAGGCGGCGTGGCGCGCGCTGGATAATGCCTTGGCGCATTTAACCGATGGCCGCACGCTGAAATTTGTCTTTTTGCCCGATGGCGAAGATCCTGACTCGTTGGTGCGGCAAATTGGCACCGCGGCCTTTGAGGCGCTGCTCGATGATGCGCAGCCGTTTGCTGAGTTTATGTTTGACCGCTTAGGCAAAGATGCCGCGTTAAGCGGTGAAGCGGGCAAATTTGAGGTAGCCAAGCAGGCGGCCGAATTAATTAAGCGCGTACCCGAGGGCTTTACCCGCGAAGGCCTGATCAACCGTTTGGCAACCTTATTGCGCTGGGGCGATAATTCACAGCGCTTAAATGAGCTATTTGCCCAGCAAAAAGCGCCGCCAAATGCGGCAAATCGGCCTAAACTAGGCAAGCTTACGCCGCTGCGCCGCGCCGTGGCCTTGATGATCCAATACCCAACCATGGCCGCGCAATTACCGGCCATGCCAGAATTGGTCGACTTACAGTTACAAGGCATGCCGTTTTTGCTCAATTTGCACCAGCAGATCTTAACCCAGCCCAATTTGACGACCGGGTTGCTGCTTGAGCAGTGGCGCGGGAGCAAAGAGGGCGAGATCCTGGCCAAGCTGGCCATGTATGACTTGTTTGAAGAGATCCGGCTGGATCAAGCGCCGGATATATTGGCAGAATTGCAGGATATTTTTGTCGGCTTTATCAATCTTTACTTAAAACAGCGCATTGAAGTGTTGCAGGTGAAAGGCAGCCAAACTGGCCTGAGCCGCAGCGAAACCCAAGAGCTGATGATGCTGATTAAAGAAGTGCAAGCAGATAGTAGAAATGACGCTGGGCGTTGATGACGTCGTACTGCGCCCCCACATCGCCTTGTATTGCGCAAGCCAACGTTCGCCTTCTACCTAAATGGGTTCGGCGTTAGATGTTGCGCTTGACGTGAGTCAGCGCGTGTGATGAATCGTGCCGCATCCAGACATAGCATGTTTGGCGGTTTTCTTTTAGAATCGGCTATTTGCGCCGCAGCCTGCTGCCCGCGTACCTAGCATCACCAACCGGATGAGTTCTATGGAGCAAACCCCGCAGTCGCAGCTTAAACTCCTCGTTGCCAAAGGTAAAGAACAGGGCTACCTGACCTACGCCGAGGTAAACGACCACCTTCCACAGGATATTGTCGACTCCGATCAGATCGAAGACATCATCCAAATGATCAACGACATGGGGATCCAGGTGATGGAAAGCGCCCCCGATGCCGATGACTTGATCATGGCTGAAGGTGGCCCCACCGCGGACGAAGATGTTGCTGAAGCCGCCGCGCAAGCGTTGGCGACGGTGGAATCTGAAATCGGCCGCACCACCGATCCTGTGCGCATGTATATGCGTGAAATGGGTACTGTCGAGCTGCTTACCCGCGAAGGTGAAATTGATATCGCCAAGCGTATTGAAGAAGGTATCAACCAGGTACAAAGCTCGGTCGCAGAATATCCAGAAGCTATTACCTATCTGCTCGATCAGTACGACAAATTCGAAGCCGAGCAGGTACGCCTGTCAGACATAATCTCTGGTTTTATCGATCCCAACGAAGTGGACGACGCCCCGCCGACGGCAACGCACATTGGCTCTGAGTTAGGCGAAGAAGACCTCGCTGACGAAGACAATGAAAAAGCTGAAGACGAAGATGACGATGCCGAAAGCACCGAAGATGAAGGTGACGGTGGCCCTGATCCTGAAGTAGCTCGGGAAAAGTTTGCCGAACTGCGCGCGCAATATGAGTGCACACGTCGCTCAATCAAAGCTAACGGCCGCACGCACCCTGAAACGCAAGAAGCGATCAATCAGCTAGCGGATATTTTTCGTCAGTTCCGTTTGATGCCAAAACAGTTCGACCGCTTGGTCAGCAGCATGCGTGAAATGATGGATCGCGTGCGGGTGCAAGAGCGCTTGATCATGAAGCTGTGTGTTGAACAGGCGAAAATGCCGAAGAAAAACTTCGTCAGCGCCTTTACTCACCACGAATGCGAAAACGCTTGGTTTATCGAGCAGCAAGCAGC
>JBOFMA010000072.1:0-2654 GCA_051658125.1 Aeromonas sp. | reverse complement strand
CCAAATTTACGGATTTCGGCCCGATTAATCAGGCGTTGCTTATCGAGCAGATACATCCAATCGTCAAAATTCACCCGCACTATGTTGCCCGCGGGCAACTCAAGATCCAGCGTGTAGCGCCAGTTCAGGGCAAAGCCATGGGTTTGCGCCAGCGCCTCACCGACCACATCGCTGGCGGTGCCGCGCCAAGAGCCATCGGCGGCTTGTTTTAAATACCAAGTGCGCGTTGGGGTGCGGCCATCATCAAAATAAAATTGCTCAAATAATTTGCCCTCGCCGCCTTGCCACGTGGCCTGCATCTCCACGCTAAAGCGACTGGTCACCGTGCCTTGGCGGTCGGTCACTAGGCCATAAGCGCGCAGCGGGCCGTTAAAAAACGCCGGTAGATCCCACGCTGGGGATTTGTTTTGGTAGCTTTCCAGATTGGCGCCGCAACCGGCTAACCAAAACAGCGGTAGCAACAGGCTATAGCGCCAACCGGATGCGAAAAAAGATCGTTTCATCGCCCACTCCTTGGGATTAATTGCGCAAACCGCGCAGTTGCCGGCTGGTGGCCGGCGCCAAACTGTTATCACTGAGCCAAATGGCTAAAAAAGCGGGGGCAAAAGCCGGATCGTTCACCACGCCCAAGCGCTGGCGCTGATCCCAAAATTCGCCAATGCCACTGGCGGGCACAAAAAAGATCAACTCATCGCCGGAGGCCACATCCGGCCACAGCGGCGTTAAGGCCGCAAGCCAGCGCGTGCGCTGCGCCGGCGTGCCCAAGCCTTGCCGCTGCCACTCCTCTAAGGTGGCTTTAAGTAGATCCGCTCGGCTGATATCACGGGCATAGGTGAGCCGGAGCACTTGCGGATAGGCCTTTGGCACGTAGCGGCCATCAGCGCTATACAGCCGCGCGTCATAGAGCTTAAACCACAGCCAGGTCATCTCGGCTCGCCCCACTGCACTGAGCCCTTGCCAAGGCGCAGCTTGCGCCGGCAATAAACTAAGCAGTAACAGGGTAAAAGTTAAGGTAAAAGACCGCCAATTCATCGCCAACCCTCCTCGCAACGCGCCGCGCCCACCAGCAGCAGCGGCAAACCGATAAACCACACCAGACTGAGTACCAGTGCGGAAGGCCAAAAGCCCCACGGCAGGGCCACGGCGCCCAGTGCTGCGCCCGCCAAATAGGAGCCCGCGCCCCCGATAACGCCCACCAGCCCTTGCTGCCAAACGCGCCAAGACCACAGCCAGCGCAAACTATGGCTCAAACTCAGCACAAAACCGACCCAAAGCAAGCCCAGCCACCACGGGAAGGCAAAAAACTCAAACAGCCCCAACCCCCACAAGCCGCCGTCAAGCGCAATGCCGCACAGCACCAAGGGCCACAACTGCCCATCGCGGCGCCGACTAGGGCTAAAGACAAAATGCAGGCTGAGCAATAGCCACAGCGGCCAGAGCAGTTGCACGCGCACGGCCAAAAACCAATACAGGTTAAAGCCAAGCAAATGCGCCAGTGGCCAAAGCTGCGCCCGCTTAAGCGCGACCATCGCCGCCACCGTGCGCAGCAGCGTTAGCCGCAACCGGCGTCAATGGCAACGCCCCAGGCCAAATGGCGGCCGGTTTTACTGCCTCTAACTGCACTAAGCTGACGCTGCGCTCCCTAAAGCCGCCCTCGCAGTAGGCAAAATAGAACTGCCACAAACGGGCAAAATCTTCGCTATAGCCAAGGACGTCTAAATCCAGCGCCATAAAACGGTTGCGCCACGCCTGCAATGTGCGGGCATAGTGCTGGCCATAGTCATTGAGTCGCGTCACATGCAAATCGGTGTGTGCTGCGACCAATTGGGTGAGCTGAGACACGCACGGCAAACAGCCGCCGGGGAAAATATAGCGCTGAATAAAATCCACCCCACGTAAATAGCTGGCATGGCGCTGGTCACGCAGGGTGATGGCTTGGATCAGCAAGCGGCCACTGGGTTTAAGCAACTGGCTGAGCTTGGCAAAATAGCCCGGCAAAAATGCGTGCCCCACCGCCTCAATCATCTCGATGGAGACCAACTTGTCATAGTGGCCTTGCAGCACGCGGTAATCGTCACTGAGTAACGTGATGCGATCGGTTAACTTTTCCCGCGCAATCCACGCCGCGGCGTACTCATGCTGCGCGCGGGAAATAGTGGTAGTGGTAACGCGGCAGCCATAATACTTGGCGGCGAAAACAGCCAAACCGCCCCAGCCGGTGCCAATCTCCAGCAGATGGTCGCTGGTTTTTAGCTCAAGTTGCTGACAAATGGTGTGCAACTTGGCGGTTTGCGCCTCGTCCAGCGTAGCCTCGGCGTGCGGGTAAATGGCGCTAGAATACTGCATCTGGCCATCTAAAAAGCCCTGATACAGGCTATTGCCCAAATCATAGTGCGCCGCAATATTGGCGCGCGAGCCCGTCAGGCTGTTGCGATTTAACACGTGGCGTAATTTATTTAGCGGGAAGGTCAGCCAGCTTAAGCGCCGCTCTAAGCTATCGAGCAGCGACAAGTTGCGTGCTAATAAACGCACTACGGCCACCGGATCGGGGCTGGTCCACGCGCCTTCAATCCACAATTCACCAGCGGCAATGCTGCCGCCCATCAGCAAACGGCGATAAAAACTGCCCTCTTGCACCACAATTTTAGCCAAGA
>JBOFMA010000071.1:0-17559 GCA_051658125.1 Aeromonas sp. | reverse complement strand
TCTTGTTGTTTACCGCGCAAGTGCGCACGCGGCCGAGGTTATTGGTTAGCACGCGCAGGCCATAGTCGCCACTGGTCAGGGTGATATTGCCCGCCGGCAGGCCGCTGCGGCGTACGCCGAAGGTAATGACTTGGCGATTAAGGCTTACCGGCGCATAGCTGGCAGCCAAGTTGATACCAGAAAACTCCGCGGCATCACTGCCCATGCGGCCATCGAGGCTAGCACAGCTATCGGCGCAGCTGTTGCAACTAGCAGCATCCACGGCGATGCGATAGCACCAATTGGCGCTGCCGCCGTTAAATATGATCAGGGATAAGTTTTGCCCGCGTTTTACCGCGTTGGCTTTGAGCAGCATCATGTCGGTGTACACCGCCTGCGTGGCGGCGCGCAGCCGTTGGGTTTGCCGCAAGTCGCGATAACTGGGCAGGGCGATAGCCAGCAGCACGCTGACCAAGGCGATGACGAGCATCAATTCCAGTAGGGTAAAGCCACGAGTGGGCTGGTGGTGCACGTCCATGTGAATAACGACTCCTTTGCGCGCGGTTCCTTGCGCGTGGTATTACTCTCTTCCCCCCTAAATTAAATGGAGAGAAGTGTGATGACCTCACGTCGAGCGAAAGGACTCACCTTAATCGAGCTGATGATTGCCGTGGCGATAGTGGCGATTATTGCCGCAGTGGCTTATCCCAGTTTTCGCGATGGGCTGCGTCAGTCGCGGCGCGCCGATGCTCTTAAAGGTTTGTTGTCGTTACAACTCAAGCAAGAAGAGTACCGGATCACTCATGCCAGTTATGCCAGCGACCCGAGCGTGCTGGGTAATCCTAGCAGTGATTACTATATTTTTGCCATCTCTGCCGCCAGTGCAACCAATTACAGCCTAACCGCGACCACGCGGGGCGCTCAAGTGGGCGATCAGGCGGGCGGGGTGGCGTGTGACCAACTGACCCTGACCAAAGGCGATGTTAAAGCCCCCGCCGCTTGCTGGTAAGGCGCTTGCACAGTAGTTGCCTTCGCCTTGGGCCGTTTCCCCTCCATCAGCGTACGGCGTTGCTTTAGCCAAATTAGTTCCATTAGCCCAGCAGTTGTTTGACCCACTGCGCCATGTGCGGCGCCATCACTTCAGGATCGAGTTGGGCCATGTCTTCGGGGTGATCGCTGTCAGCCGGCGGGCTAAAGGCGATGTGGCGGCCAGTACGATTGAGCGGTTGCCAGCGCAGCGGTGTGGCCGAGTGGTGTTGGGGGAAAAAGCCAATGGTCGGTACATCTAGCGCCGCCGCAATGTGCAGCGGGCCCGATTGCCCGGCCATGACGATGGCCGCATTGGCCAGCACTTGGCAAAAGCTGGCTAAACCGTCTTGCGAGCTATAAATCCAGCTGTTGCCGCCGTGGGCCAGCACTTCGGCGGCCACGGTTTCGGCCAGCGCTTCTTCGCCGGGGCCGGCGGTTAAAATGCATTGCAAGGCTGGATACAGCTGGTTGAAGCGAATAATGGTGCTGGCTAATTGTGCTACCGACAGTTGGTGGGTGGCGCGGCTGCTGCCGGCATGCACGATCAGCCAAGGCGCCGCGCTATCAAGCTCCAGCGCATGGGTTAAGCGCGCGCGCGTGGCGGCAATGTCATGGGCTGGCAGGCTGAAGTAAGGCGCGTTGGGTTCGCTGGGCTTAATTGCGTGATCGGTTAAAAAGCGCCGAATGAGATCTAGGTTGTATTCAAACTCGGGCTTTTCTGAGCGCGAACGGCGCTGCAGCAAGCGCTGGTTATACAGCACTTGGGCAATTTTGGTCGCCGGTGCTAAGCGATAGGGGATCTTGGCTTTCCACACCAGCAAAGCGTTGCGGGCATTGGAAAACAGGCAAATCGAGGCATCAAAGCTGGCGGCGCGCACGCGGGTGAGCAGGCCGCGCTGGGCATTTTTGTCCGCCTGTTTGCCAGGGTCGATGATCACTTGATCAATCCACGGGCACAATTTGGCCAGCGGCGCTGTGTAGGCGGGCACTAGTACGGTTAGATGACAAGGCAGCGACTGTTTGAGCATGGCAAAACAGGGCCATGCCAACATGAAATCGCCAATTTTGTCATTGCGCACCACCAAAATACGTTTCATGCCACCGATTCCCTTTTGCGTTTGCTGCCGCCCGTATTGGGCATGAGGGCGTATTCTTGCCCGATGCGCTGCCATTCTCAAGCTGCCCCTTTATAATGCGACCACTTTTTTTATCAGCAGGAGTCGGCTATGACAAAACGGGTCATTTTTCCAGGCACCTTTGACCCCATGACCTGGGGCCATGTGGATATGCTGGCACGCGCCGCGCAGCTGTTTGCGCACGTGATTGTCGGTGTGGCTAACAGCCCAAGCAAAGCGCCGCTGTTTACGTTGGCCGAGCGCATTGCGTTGGCCGAAGCGGTCTGTGCGCCGTATGCCAATGTGCAAGTGGTGGGATTTGGCGGTATGCTGCTCGACTTTGCCAAGGCGCAGCACGCCGATGTGCTGCTGCGCGGGGTGCGCGGTGTGGTGGATTTTGAATACGAGCTGCAACTGGCTAATTTAAACCGCACCATGTGCCCCACGCTAGAAACGGTATTTTTAACCCCCAAGCCCGAGCACAATGCGATTTCTGCCAGTTTAGTGCGTGAAATCGCGCGCCATGGCGGCGATGCGGCTGCGTTTGTGCCGCCGCTGGTGGCCAAAGCGCTGGTGGCTAAGGTCGCCGCGCACTAACTCACTAACTTAAGTTATCCGCCTGCCAATCGGCAAATCCATGAGTTTTCAAAGGAGAACGCGATGTTTAACGCCGTAGTAATAGATAAAGACAACGATCAGCCACGTGTGCGGGTGATGGCCGTGGAAGAGAGCGCCTTGCCTGCGGGTAATGTGCGCGTGGCAGTGGCGTATAGCTCGCTGAACTACAAAGACGGTCTGGCTTTAAGCGGTAATCCGCGCATTGTGCGGCAATGGCCATTGGTGCCGGGCATCGATTTTGCCGGCACGGTGCAAAGCTCGAGTGATGCGCGCTATCAGGTTGGCGATCAGGTGATCCTGACCGGTTGGGGCGTGGGTGAGCAGCACTGGGGCGGTTTGGCTGAAATGGCGCAGGTGGATGCCGACTGGTTGGTACCGATGCCCACGGGCCTAGATAGTCGCCGCGCCATGGCGATTGGCACCGCCGGTTTAACCTCGATGCTGTGTGTGCAGGCGCTGCTCGATGGTGGGCTGACCCCCGCGCATGGCGAAATTTTGGTCACCGGCGCTGCCGGTGGCGTGGGCTCGGTCGCAGTGGCGTTGTTAGCCGCGTTAGGATTTAAGGTTGCCGCACTCACTGGCCGCGTGGCCGAGCAAGGGGACTTTTTGCGCGCGTTGGGCGCTACGCGTGTGCTCGATCGCAGTGAATTACAGCAGCCGTTAAAGCCGCTTGAAGCGCAAGTGTGGGCCGGGGTAGTGGATACCGTTGGCAGCCATATTTTGGCCAAAGCACTGGCGCAAAGCCAATATGGCGGCGTGGTTGCGGCGTGTGGCTTGGCCGGTGGCGTGGATCTGCCGACCAATGTGATGCCGTTTATTTTGCGTAACGTGCGCTTGCAGGGCATTGATTCGGTCTACTGCCCACTGCCTGCCCGCCAAGCGGCGTGGACGCGCTTAAGCGAATTACTGCCGGCGAGTTTTTATGCCATGGCTTCAACTGAAATTGGTTTGGCGGCGGTGCCAGCGCAAGCGGCGGCGATTTTGCGCGGTGAAGTGGCTGGCCGCACCTTGGTCAAACTCGGTTAATCTGGCTTCCCGCCGCACTTTTATTCGCGGTTGGCCTGCCGACGCACGAGCCACAGGCAAGTGGCGTATTCGCTGCCTACACTACTGGGGCCGTGTTCGCAGACAGGAGGCGCTATGGCAGGTAAATTTTGGGGTCCCGAAGATGAGCTCAATGAAGAGTGGGAGCCTGAAGGCTGGGAAGAGGAGATTGACCCTTGGCAAGACGAGGCGTGGCCAGAGGACGATTTTCTAGATGAGCGGCGTTAAGGCGGGGGAATCCAGCACGCGTGTGGCCAACCGTGTGTGGTTTTAGTGGCTAGGTGTTAGCAAGGCGCGGGCGATCAGGTGATCGCCCGCGCTTTTTTGTGCGCGAGTGCACAGTTTTGCCCGCCAAGGGCTGGCAACCCGCTGGCGCGGGCGGCGAAAACGCGCGCACTGCTTGGAGCTGGCGCAAAGCGCTGGTTAGAATGGCTTGGCATTGATTAATTCGTAGCAAGGATGGGCATGCGATTTTATCTGATTGGATGGGCGCTGCTGCTAAGCGGTTGCGTAAGTAATGGCGATGACTCCTGCCAAGCCGATTGGCGCGCAGTGGGCGAAGCCGATGGCAAATTGGGTCTAACCGCCGAGCGGTTTAGTTTTCATCAGCAACAGTGCCCCGTGCAGGTCGATGCGGCGTTGTGGCGCAAAGGCTATCAGGTCGGGCTGGCGTGGTATTGCCGCCCTGAGCACCTGTATATCGCCGGCCGCGCCGGCGAGGCCTATTTGGGCGTGTGCCCAAACCATAAACAAGCCGAACGCTTGTTTTCGCAAGGCCGCCAAGGCTGGGGCGATCAATGAAGCTGGCCCGCTTAGCGCCGCCCTGTTTGCGTTGGCGTGATGCCGCGCACTTGCCACCGGCGTGGCCGCGTTGGCTGCTGAGCCACGGTTCGATGACCGCGCTGCTGCGCCAACAGGTGCCGGATCTGCGCTTAACGCTGGTGGCGCAAGCGCCGTGCCCACTGCGCGCCGCCGAGCAGCGTTTGCTGGAAACTCGCGCACGCAGCGGAATTTGCCGGCAAGTGGCGCTGGGGCGCGGGTCAACCCCGCTGGTGTTGGCGTGGACGCAACTTACGCCCGCCGTGCTTAGTGCCAGTGGCTTAAGTTCACTGGGCGGCGAGTTTTTGGGCGCACGCCTGTTTGCCGATCCGGCGCAAGCGCCGCAGCGCGAGGCGTTGCAGGTGGCGCGGTTTATCGCCGAGGAGGGCACAGCGGGTTTTGCGCGGCGTTCGCGTTTGCGTTGGCAGGGCTGGCCGCTGCTGGTGCATGAACTATTTTTGCCCGCGTTGCAGCTACCGAATTGAGTCGCTGCGCGCTAAGGGGCATAAGGAGCCCGATGAAGTTATTTAGCAAAGAGCGCGGGCTGGCGTATGTGCAGCTCGCGCGCCTTGATAAGCCAATTGGCACCTTATTGTTGTTGTGGCCCACTTTGTGGGCGCTTTGGTTGGCCGCCGATGGCTGGCCGCAGCCGCAGATCTTGTTGGTGTTTGTGCTCGGGGTCTGTTTGATGCGCTCGGCGGGGTGCGTGATCAACGATTACGCTGACCGCGATGTGGACGGCCATGTGCGCCGCACCATGCGCCGGCCGTTGCCAATGGGCCGTGTGGCGCCTAAAGAGGCGCTTGGTCTGTTTGCGCTATTGGCGCTGATTGCCTTTGCCTTGGTGCTGACCTTAAACCGCTTGAGTGTGGCGCTGTCGGTAGTCGGGTTAGTGCTCGCGCTGGCCTATCCACTGATGAAGCGCTGGTTTGCCTTGCCGCAACTGGTGTTGGGGTTGGCCTTTTCTTGGTCGATCCCAATGGCGTATGCCGCGCAGGCCGAGCAACTGAGCGTGGAAGTGTGGTGGCTGTTTGTGGCAAATATGCTGTGGACGGTGGCCTATGACACCCAATACGCCATGGTCGATCGGGAAGATGACCGCAAATTGGGTTTAAAATCGAGTGCGATTTTCTTTGGCCGCCGCGACAAGTTGATGATCGGTCTGCTGCAGGGCATGAGCTTGCTACTGCTGCTCGGCTTAGGTCAGTGGCGCGGCTTAGGCACGGCTTACTATTGGGGTTTGCTGGTGGCGGCGGCGCTGTTTGTCTATCAGCAGCACTTGATCCGTGCTCGTCAGCGCGAGGCCTGTTTTCAAGCCTTTTTAAGCAATAACTATGTCGGCGCGGCGCTGTTTGTCGGCTTGGCACTGGATTATGGCTGGCGCTAAGGCGGGGTGAGAATTCGCGTGCTAGCCGAGATAAATTAAGGGCGCCCGCGGGCGCCCTTGTGGTTATGTGCGGCAGGTGACGACTAGCCTGTTGCTTATGGCCGCCTGCGCTTGCGCGCCGCGTTAGGCGTGATTGGCCAAAATGGTGCGCCGCGTTTTGTGGCTTAGTAGTGGCAGCAGGGTATCGGTCAGCGCTTGTAGGCGCGCCAAATCCGGCGCGCTGTCGCTGGCAAATAGCCCAGCTTGGCGCAAGGAGCCAATCAAGGTGCTAAACAGCTTTTGGTCAAAAAACTCCGGCGCATTGATGCCGTGCAAGGTGCCTAAGCGCGTGGCCATCATCAAGCTGTCGGCTTCTAATTGCTTGGGCGCAATCGTTGGCTCACGCAGCACGCGAGTCAGCACAATGGCGTAGCGCTGCAAGGTTTCTTGAATGCTTTCTGCCAGCAGCAGCAAGCGGCGCTGGTGGCTCGGATTGAGCCAATAGCCGCCCGCGCGTTCGCACACCAGTTGCTGGGTGGTAAACGCCTGCAACAGCTCCTCGACCAGCGTGGGGATCTGCGCCGGTGTATAGCGCAAGAACAGCTCATTTTTCAGCAGCGGATAAATGGCGCTCACCTCCTGCACTATGCCCGCTTGGCTGATACCTTCGTGGTGCTCAATTAATGCCGCCACCAGTGACGGCAGGGCAAACAGGTGCAAGATGTTGTTGCGATAGTAGGTCAGCAAGGTGGCCTGGTAGCGATCTAACGCAATGATTTCGCCCAGTTTATCGGCCAACACTTGGAACTTATTGAGCTCCAAGGCTTGGTCGAGCAACATCGTGGCGCTTTCACTCGGCAAGGTGCTCTGCGCGCTATACGGCACCGCTTTAAGCAGCGCTAAATAGCAGTTCATCTGCGTTTCTAGTTCGTCGCGGGTGAGGGCGTGACGCTCCGCCGCCAGCAGTGCCAGCGCGCTTAAGGTCAGGCCGTTCACCGCCGCAGCGTTGTTGATCCGCGTCATTAGCTCATCGGCCAGTGCATTCACCGTGCTGGGCATCCAGCTGGGACGCGTGGCTTGGCCAAGGGCCGCTTTCCACTCCGGCACCTGCTCATTTAAGTAATGATGCAAGGTGAGCGGTTCACCAAAGTTCACAAAGCCGCGGCCGTAGTTACGCAATTTGCGCAAAATGCCCAGCACTTGCCAAAAACTCTCTTTTTCTTTGCGGCTGCCTTTGAGCTCGTTGTGATAGGTGTTGACCTCCATCACATGCTCATAGCCCAAGTAGATCGGCACCAAGGTCACGGGGCGATCTAAGCCGCGCAACATGGTTTGCAGCGTCATCGCCAGCATGCCGGTTTTCGGTGGCAGCAAGCGGCCGGTGCGTGAGCGGCCGCCTTCGGTGAAAAATTCCACCGAATAGCCTTTGGCAAACAGCAGGTTTAAATACTCACGAAACACGGTGGTGTAGAGCGGGTTACCTTTAAAGCTGCGACGGATGAAAAAGGCGCCGCCGTGGCGAAAAATCGGCCCAGCGGGCCAGAAATTTAAGTTAATACCGGCGGCGATATGGGGCGGTACCATGCCTTGGTGATAAATCACATACGACAGCAACAGGTAGTCCATGTGGCTGCGATGGCAGGGCACATAGACAATTTCATGCCCTTCTTGTGCCAGTTGGCGCACTTTTTCCGCACCATTGACCGACAAACCGCGATACAGCTTGTTCCACAGCCAGCCCAGAATGCTTTCGCCAAACCGGATCAGACGATAAGAAAAGTCAGAGGCGATCTCATCTAGGTAACCGCGCGCCCGCTTTTGTGCTTTCTCCGCGCTGATATTGTCGCGCGCGGCTTCATCACTGATGGCTTGGGCGATGATCGGTGAGGCGAGTAGTTGCTTAAACAGCTCATTGCGGTTGGGCAATTTTGGCCCGGTGGCCGCCAACTGCTGGCGGCTGAAATGGATGCGTGCTACCCGTGCGAGTTTATGCGCAATCGCTTCATCTGTGCCGTGTTTATCCGCCATGTGCCGCAAGGAGAGCGGCGCGGAAAAGCGCACCAAGTTTTCTCGCCCTTTAAGGGTGATGATCAGCGCTTTTTTCAGGCTATTGGGCGCTAAGGCGCTGATGATGTTCCAGCCCGAAGCGGTGTCGCCTTCGCGGCCAGGGGCGCGGCCCCAAAACAGGGTGATCGGCACCACTTGGATATCCAGCGTGGCATCGAGTTTGTGCTGATCCAGTAGCAGGTGGAACTCTTGCAAAAACGGCAAGGGCGCAGCGCGCTGACCAAACAGCGGCGGCGGCCGATCCAAACAGACATAGCGCGGCAAGCTCAACTCGCCTAATTGCAGCGGCGTAAATGGATCGGGCAGGCCCAGATCGTGGCAGCAGCGCGCCAAGGTGAGCAGATCGGTAATAGAGCTAGTCTTTAAGGCGTAGACAATCGGGCGCGTTAAATCCAAGCCCAACTCAGTGCTGGGATCAGCAGGCAAACTCTGGTGGTTGACCAAGGCACGCACCGGCCAACGCAACAGGATGCGGGAAATTTTCTGTCCAATGGACATAGCAGATGAACTCGGTGAAAAAAATGCGGCGAAAGCATAACAAATGACAGGCCAATTGTCGTTGCCTGCCCGCCAAGGCCGGCCGCAGCCTGGTTAGGCGTTAAATCTGCGGCAAATGTTGCGCCAGCCTTGCCTTGCCGCCGTCAGGCGATATACTGCCGGGGCTGTATAAAAAACCAGGTGCCCGCTGATGAAACCCCTCACCCCCCGACAAACAGAAGTGCTCGCGCTGATTAAGCAAAAAATGAGCGAAACCGGCATGCCGCCCACCCGCGCCGAAATTGCGCAAACGCTGGGCTTTAAATCGGCCAATGCGGCAGAAGAGCATTTAAAAGCGCTGGCAAAAAAAGGCGCAATCGAGATGATCCCCGGCACCTCGCGTGGTATTCGCTTATTGCTAGAGGAGCCGCTGGTGGAAGAGGGCCTGCCGCTAATTGGCCGCGTGGCCGCCGGCGAGCCGATTTTGGCCACCCAGCATATCGAAAGTCACTATCAGCTCGATCCGAGCTTGTTTCATCCGCGCGCTGATTTTTTGCTGCGGGTCTCGGGCATGAGTATGAAAAATATCGGCATTTTAGATGGTGATTTGCTGGCGGTGCACCGCGTGAGTGAGGCGCGTAATGGCCAAGTGGTGGTGGCGCGCTTAGATGATGAAGTCACGGTGAAACGCTTTGAGCGCCAAGGCAATCAAGTACGCTTGCTGCCGGAAAATGACGAACTTAGCCCCATTGAGGTTGACTTGACGGCCCAGCACTTAGCTATTGAAGGCTTGGCGGTGGGTGTGATCCGTAGCGGCCACTCGTTTTAAACGGCGTGGGTACTGGTTGATGCAAGGCGCCCGTGTGGCGCCTTGGTTATTTTTGGCACAAAAGATCCTGCTTATGTCGATAACGCTTGCCCCCTATTGGCGCGATGGCGCCGCGCACCGCCGCGTGCTTGCGCTGGCCTTGCCAATGATCGCCTCGAATATCAGCACGCCGTTGCTTGGTTTAGTCGATAGCTGGGTGATGGGGCGTGCGCCCGATGCGTGGCTGCTGGCCGGCGTGGCGCTGGGTGCTAGTGTGGTCAATCTTATTTTTTGGCTGCTGGGCTTTTTGCGCATGGCCACCACCGGATTAACAGCGCAGGCGTATGGCGCGGGCGATCATGCTGCGCAGTGGGAAATTTTGCTGCGCAGTGCTGTGCTAGCGCTGGTTTGCGCCATGCTGGTGCTGCTAGCCGCGCAAGGCTTAGGCCCGCTGATTGCCCGCAGTGGCGGCACGCTTCAGGTGCAGCAAGCGGCGCTGGCCTATAGCCAAGTGCGCCTGCTCAGTGCACCGGCGGCACTGCTTAATTTGGTGCTAATGGGTTGGCTGCTCGGCCGACAATCGGCGCGCGGGCCCATGTTTATGCTGCTCACCACCAATGGTCTGAACATGTTGCTCGATGCGTGGTTTGTGCTCGGTTTAGGCTGGCAAGTGCGCGGCGCCGCGTGGGCATCGGTGTGGGCAGACTACGCGACGTTGGCCTTGGGGCTATGGCTGGTTTGGCGCGCGCGGCCTCGCCTGACCGACAACGCATTAGCACAGGTGCGGCGGCGTTTGCGCCGCTGGGCGCCGTATCAACAGGTGCTGGCGCTTAATCGCGATATATTTTTGCGCTCGCTCTGTTTGCAGCTGTGCTTTGCTTTTATGACCTGGCAGGGCGCGCGCTTAGGCGATGTGGCGCTGGCGGCCAATGCGCTGCTGATGAATTTATTGCTGTTGACCTCGTATGGCCTCGATGGCTTTGCCTATGCGGTGGAAGCGATGGTGGGGCGTGCGCAGGGGGCGCGCGATCAGGCGGCGCTGCGCCAAGCGGTGAGTTTAAATTTAGTGTGGGCGCTGTGGGTGGCACTTAGCTTTAGCGCGCTGTTTGCCGTTGGCGGCGACGCGCTGCTGGCTATGTTATCCACTTCGGCCGCAGTGGTGAGCCAGGCGCAGGCCTATTTACCTTGGCTGGTGCTGCTGCCGCTGCTGGCCGTGTGGTGTTTTGTCTTAGATGGCGTGTTTGTGGGCTTGGCCAATGCCCGCGCTATGCGTAACAGCCTGCTGGTGGCCGCCTTTGGCGGCTTTTTCCCGTTGTGGTGGCTAACGCAAGCGTGGGGACTTGGCGCGCTGTGGGCGGCGATGAGTGGCTTAATGCTGTTACGCGGCGTGACGCTGGCGGCGTATGCGTGGCCGTGGTGGCGCTCGCCTAGCGGGTTAAGCCAGGCTGATGCAAACGACTAAAAGCGTACGGCGCCGGCAAAATTGAGCTGGCGCCAGCTTTCATACACAAATACCGCCACCGCATTGGATAAGTTCATGCTGCGACTTTCTGCCAGCATCGGGATGCGCAGACGCTGCTCGGGCGGCAGGCTGTTGATGACATCTAGCGGCAGGCCGCGACTTTCTGGGCCAAACAGCAAGGCATCGCCCAAGGCAAACAGCGGCGCCGCATGATCGCAGCGCCCCTTGGTGGTGCAGGCAAAAATGCGCGTGGGCGCCACAGCGGCCACAAAGCTGGCAAAGTCAGGCCAGCGTTTGACCTCGACAAATTCGTGGTAATCGAGCCCTGCGCGCTTTAAACGCTTATCATCCCAAGCAAAACGCATCGGTTCGATCAGGTGCAGTCGAAAACCCGAGTTGGCGCACAAGCGAATGATATTGCCGGTGTTTTGCGGAATTTCTGGTTCATAAAGCACTATATCGAGCATGCAGTGTCGCCTTGCGTCTTGGGCTAAAAAAGAGGTCACAGAGTTAAGCCGCGCAGCATACTGAGCTTTGGCTAGGATGAAAAGTGCGCGTCGGCTGCGCATTGGGCGCCGCGGGATAAATTTTTCGGTAAGATGCGTTTTTTGTGCCCACACGGGCAACGCACTACACGCTTTGGAGGCCAAGTGCAGCACCAAGACTATTCACGCTGGGTTAAATTAGCCAGCACGGCGGCCGTGGTCACCGCGACGTTACTGATCAGCGGCAAGCTGGTGGCTTGGCTGCTGACCGACTCATCGAGTCTGCTCGCCTCACTGACCGATTCCTTGATGGATGTGAGCGCATCGCTCATCAACCTGTTTGCTGTGCGCTATGCCTTAGCGCCCGCCGATGCTGAGCATAGGTTTGGCCACGGCAAAGCAGAATCACTGGCGGGGCTGATCCAAGCGGCCTTTATCAGCGGTTCGGCGCTGTTATTACTGATGCATGGCTTGGCCGCGCTGCTTAATCCGGTGCCGATTGTGCGCATCGATGCCGGTATTTGGGTCAGTGCCGGCTCGATTGTGCTCACGCTGGCACTGGTGCTGCTGCAGCGGCATGTGGTGGCGCGCACGCAAAGTGTGGCAATCAAAGCCGATATGCTGCATTACCGTTCGGATCTGTTGCTCAACGCGGGGGTACTGCTCGCTTTGGTGCTGGCAAGCCAAGGCTGGTATTGGGCCGACGGTTTGTTCGCCGTATTGATCGGCCTGTTTTTGCTTTGGGGCTCGGGGCAAATTGGCTATGAAGCGGTGCAATCGCTGCTCGATCGCCAATTGCCAGCCACTGATCAGCGCAAGATCGTGCAAATTTGCTGCGCGGTGGACGGCGTGCATGGCGTACATGATTTGCGCACCCGCCAAGCCGGTGCCACGCGTTTTGTGCAGTTGCATTTGGAACTTGACGATCAATTGCCCTTGCTGCGCGCCCACCAAATTGCCGACAACGCTGAGCAGGCGATTTTGCAGGACTTTGCTCGTATGGAAGTGATCATCCACATGGATCCGGTATCCATTGTGCCGCCCATCTTGCGGGGTCAAGCGTTTGCCCAGCATACGCCATCGGCGGCGCTGGGCCCAGCACCTTCCCCAGAGGAGGCAGCCAAGCATGCCTAAGCGGACGGCCGCCACGTGGCACAAGATCTGCCATGAGGCGCGGCAACTGGCGCAGGATGAGCCGATGCTGGCGAGCTTTTTTCACGCCACCATTTTAAATCACCGTGATTTGCAGGGCGCGCTGAGCTTTCAGTTGGCCAATAAACTCGATAGCCCCACCATGCCGGCGATGGCGCTGCGCGAAGTGATTGAGCTTGCCTTGACCCGTGAACCGAGCATTTTGGCGCGCGCCGCTGCGGACATTTGCGCCGTGCACGAGCGCGATCCGGCGGTGGATCTTTACTCCACCCCACTGCTGTATCTAAAAGGTTTTCACGCGCTGCAGGGTTATCGCATCGCGCATTGGCTGTGGCACCAAGGCCGGCGGGCGCTGGCGGTGTATTTGCAAAATCAGATCTCGGTGGTGTTTGGGGTCGATGTGCATCCCGCCGCGCGCATTGGTGCTGGTATTATGTTTGATCACGCCACCGGCATCGTGATTGGCGAAACCGCGATCATTGAAGATGAAGTGTCTATTTTGCAAAGCGTTACTTTGGGCGGTACCGGCAAGCAAAGCGGCGATCGCCACCCGAAAATTCGCCAAGGCGTGATGATTGGCGCTGGAGCCAAAGTGCTCGGCAATATTGAAGTTGGCGTGGGGGCAAAAATTGGTGCCGGTAGCGTGGTGCTTTCGCCAGTACCGGCTCACACCACGGTGGCGGGCGTACCGGCAAAAATTGTGGGCGCGCCGGCCTGCGCCAAACCGTCGTTGGCCATGGATCAGGGCTTATAACACGCGCCACGTTTGGCCCGTCAGACGCGAAAAAGCCGTGTTATCGCCGATTTTGCGGCCAATAGTTCGGCTTTTTGTCATGGCATGGCTTGTTTGCCCGCGCGGGCTCGGGGTATGCTGCCGTCACGCATTAAATTGCCCGTTAGGGCGTAGCACTAGGATCTGTTGGTATGCAAATGACGCTTGAAGTGTTGGAACAACTGGAATCAAAAGTTCAGTCAGCGGTAGAAAACATCGCCTTGTTGAAGATGGAACTCGATGAGATGAAAGAAAAAAATGAGCAGCTGCTGGTGGAAAATGGCCAGCTGCGCACGGAACACGAAGCGTGGCAAGAGCGCTTGCGCGCCCTGCTGGGCAAAATGGATCAGATGGGCGAAGGCTTCTAAGCCGGCCATTGCTGCCCGCGCGTGGTCAACAAGAAAACGGGTCGCACTGGCGACCCGTTTTTTTATGCGTGCGCAACATCAAATCCTTGCACATTTAAGCGCAGAGCTGCAGCAGTTGCTGCACGGTTTTTTCAATCCCCTCGGCCGCTTGAGTGATGTCTTGCGCCAGCATATACGCCGGCGTTGAAATCACTTTGCGCGCCTCATCGAGCACAAATTCATGCACTGGGCAATCTAAGTGACTCATGCCCATGGCTTCGAGCGCCGCGGCAGTGCTGGCATCGGTGCCGATGGTGGCCAAAGTGCCTTCGCCATAAATGCGGGGGATTAACGCCGGCGCGATGCAGATATAGGCTGCGGGCTTATTGGCGGTGGCAAAGCTTTGGCAAGCGCGCAGCACATCGGCTTGGATCTGGCAGTCGCTGCCAGTTAACGCAAAGTCGCACAGGTTCTTCGCCGCACCAAAACCGCCCGGCACCAGCAGTGCATCAAAGTCGGCAGCGTTAAGCTCCACTACATCGTTGATCTGACCACGGCACAGACGCGCGGATTCAACCAGCACGTTGCGCGTTTCATCGCCGCTGACTTCACCGGTTAAGTGATTGATCACGTGCAATTGCGGCACATTCGGCGCAAAACATTGCACTTGGGCACCGGCACGCGCCAGTGCTAACAAGCTAATCACTGCTTCGTGGATCTCGCTGCCATCAAATACGCCACAGCCACTTAAAATAACCGCCACTTTTTTCATTTTTTGCCCCTTATATGCCACGGCTAAGCGCGGTGGCTAACCGGCCTTATGCTACGGCAAGGCCATCGGCCATGCCATGGCTACCCGCGGGATCTTTTTTTGGATCTTATGCACAAAAACTTTTCCACATTTGCTAGGTCATGCGTAGGGCCTAATTAAGCACGGCATTCTTATTTAAGTGGTTGATTTACTAGCCTTTTATCTCTAATGGTGAAGGAGTTAGCGCTGATCTAGTTTTAGGTGTTAGTTTTTAAGCACAGACTTATCCACAGCTAGCGAATGCCCACGATCCCGCGACCGACGGCTGGTTTGGTGTGCTTGGCTTGGCTGTGGCATGCTAAGCGCCATTTTCACTTGGCAGGACGAGTTATGACCGCTAGCAACCCTCTGATCTTGGTCGATGGATCTTCTTATCTTTATCGCGCGTATTTTGCCTCGCAGCAGGCGGATCTGCGCACCTCGACTGGCCTGCCAAGTGGTGCCGTGCGGGTGATGGCTAATATGCTGCGTAGTTTACTTAAGCAATACCCGGCGCACCATGTCGCGGTGGTGTTTGATGCCAAAGGCAAAACCTTTCGCGATGAGATCTATCCCGAGTACAAGGCGCACCGCCCCAGCATGCCCGAGGATCTGCGCAGTCAAGTCGAGGCGATCCACCAAATGATCCAAGCCATGGGTTTCCCTTTTTTAATGGTCGAAGGGGTGGAGGCCGATGACGTGATTGGTACGCTGGCGCGCCAGGCCACAGAGCAACAGTTACCGGTGCTGATCAGTACCGGCGATAAAGATATGGCGCAGCTGGTGTCCGAGCATGTGACGCTGATCGATACCATGAAGGATGTGGTTACCGATCGCGCGGGGGTCATCGACAAATTTGGCGTACCGCCGGAATTGATCATCGATTACTTAGCCTTGATGGGCGATAGCGCCGATAACATTCCCGGCATGGCGGGGGTCGGTGAAAAAACCGCGCTGGCGCTGCTGCAAGGCATTGGCGGCATTGATGCGCTGGCCGCGAATTTAGACAACGTCGCCGCGCTCGGCTTTCGCGGCAGCAAAACTTTTGCCACTAAATTTGCCGAGCAAGAGGCCACTGTGCGCCTTTCCTATCGCTTAGCCACCATTAAAACCGATGTGCCGCTTAGCGAAAACTTGGTCGATCTGACCTTAAAGCCCGTGGATAAAGACGCGCTGCTGGCGGTGTATCGTCAATATGAGTTGCGCAATTTAATTAGTGAATTGGATGTAGGCGCCAGTGCGGCCAGCGACGTGGCGGATGCGCCCACTGACCTGCTTGCGCCGGTGCTGGCCACCCCGATCACGACGGACTATCAGTGCATTTTGACCCACGCGGAGCTAGCGCCTTGGCTTGAGCGCTTGAAAACCGCGCCGCTGATCGCTTTTGATACTGAAACCACCGGTTTAGATTACATGCAGGCGCGTATCGTCGGTGTTTCATTTGCCGTTGAGGTGGGTACCGCGGCCTATGTGCCGTTTGGCCATGATTACGTCGGCGCACCGACGCAATTAAGTGAAATGGACGTGCTGGGGTCGCTCAAAGCGATCTTGGAAGATCCCACGCGGCCCAAGGTGGGGCAAAACCTGAAATTTGATCGGCATGTGCTGCGCAATCACGGCATAGATCTGCAGGGCATTGCCTACGATACCCTGCTTGAATCTTACGTGCTTAACTCGACCGCTACGCGCCACGATATGGGCTCGCTGGCTAAGCGCTATTTGGGCCTAGAAACCATCAGCTTTGAAAGCATCGCTGGTAAAGGCGTAAAACAGCTGACGTTTAATCAAATCGCGCTGGAACAAGCCGCGCCTTATGCGGCTGAAGATGCGGATATTACCTTACGCCTGCATCAAACCCTGTGGCCGCAGATTACCGCCGAGGCGACGCTGATGCAGGTATTTAACACCATCGAGCTGCCGCTATTGCGTGTGCTGGGTAATATTGAACGCACCGGCACGCTCATTGCGCCCAAACTTCTGCAACAGCAAAGTGCGGAAATTGCCCAGCGCTTAACCGAGCTTGAGCAGCAGGCGCATTTGCTGGCGGGAGGGCCGTTTAACTTGGCTTCACCTAAGCAACTCGGCGAGATCTTGTTTACCCAGCTTGGCCTGCCGATTGTGAAAAAAACTCCCAAAGGCGCGCCCTCCACGGCAGAAGAGGTGCTGGTTGAACTGGCGGAAAACTATGAATTGCCGCGCCTGTTGATGGAGCACCGTGGTCTGGCTAAATTAAAGTCCACCTATACCGACAAATTGCCGCACATGCTCGATGCGCATACCGGCCGCGTGCACACCTCATACCAACAAGCGGTCACCGCCACGGGCCGGTTGTCCTCCACTGATCCTAACTTACAAAATATTCCGGTGCGAACGCCTGAAGGGCGGCGCATTCGGCAAGCCTTCGTGCCGAGTCCTGGTTTTAAGTTAGTCGCCGCCGACTATTCGCAAATTGAATTGCGCATCATGGCCCATTTGTCTGCCGATGCCGGACTGCTAAGCGCGTTTGCTCAAGGGCAAGATATTCACCAAGCAACGGCGGCGGAAGTTTTTGCTGTGGCGGTAAGTGAGGTCACGCCGGAACTGCGGCGCCGTGCTAAAGCAATCAACTTTGGCCTTATCTATGGCATGAGCGCTTTTGGTCTGGCCAAGCAACTAGATATTGGCCGCAGCGAAGCCCAGCAATATATGGATCTCTATTTTGCCCGCTACCCTGGTGTGCTGGCTTATATGGATCGCACCCGTGAACAGGTGCAAGCCCAAGGTTATGTCGAAACCCTGTTTGGTCGCCGGCTTTATCTGGCGGATATCAACTCGCGTAATGCCGGCTTACGTAAAGCGGCCGAGCGTGCCGCGATTAACGCGCCGATGCAAGGCACCGCAGCCGATATCATTAAGCGCGCCATGATTGATGTCGACACTTGGGTGGCCGCGCAAACAGGCGATAGCATCCGTTTACTGATGCAAGTGCACGATGAACTGGTGTTTGAGATCCGCGAAGACAAATTGCCAGCTTATATAGAAGAGATAAAGCAGCGCATGTCTAGCGCCGCCGAGCTGGCCGTGCCATTGACCGTGGAAGTGGGTGTGGGCGAAAACTGGGACGAAGCCCACTAAGCACTAGTTTGCGATAATGTGCCATGAAACGGGCGGCCTTGGCCGCCCGTTTTATTTGGCGAAAATGTGTTTTGCAAAGCTAACAACCCAGTAAAAACGCGCTTTCTGTGGATAA
>JBOFMA010000070.1:0-69631 GCA_051658125.1 Aeromonas sp. | reverse complement strand
ACTTCCAGCACCGGGATAACTTGGCAGTAGTACTGTGTCATTACGCTTAAGCGGCCATAGGCTTTGCTGCCAGGGCCGGCAGCCAAACGCAACACCACCTCTTTTTGCAGCATGAAGTGCATATCTTCTACGCGGTCGGCAAATTCGCACAGGTGGAAAATCAGCGGCGTGGAGATGTTGTATGGCAAGTTGCCAAAAATGCGCAATGGCCCCTTGCCCTCGCCCATTAGGGTGGAAAAATCAAAGCGCATGGCATCGGCTTCGATCACCGTGAGCTTATCTTTTAGCGTTGGATGCTCACGCAGGCGCGCGGCCAAGTCGCGGTCAAGCTCGACCACGGTCATTTTATCCATTTGCGCTGCTACAGGCTCGGTCAGCGCGGCTAGGCCTGGGCCGATTTCAACTAAGTTTTGCCCGGGCAGCGGGTTAATTGCGCCGACGATTTGATCAATCACATAACGGTCATGCAGGAAGTTTTGGCCAAAACGCTTACGCGCGGTGTGGCCCATATGGACTTTACTATTCATTACGGTCTGTTCTTAGCCTGAAATGGCATTAAGGGGATAGGGGCGCCCAGCCTGCTGCGCGTCCCAATGACAATAGCGGCGCGCTTTAGCGGCTACCCTGTTCTTCAATACGGATGTAGGCCTCGTCGCGCAACTCATCCAACCATGCTTGCGACTCTTCGGCAAAGCGGCGGTTAAAGATCAGCTGCTGCGCGCGCTGGCGCTGGGCTTTTTCGGTGGCATCCGCGCTGCGCTTATCGACAAGCTGCACTAAATGCCAGCCGTGACTGGTGCGAAATGGCGCGCTGAACTCGCCTTTTTTGAGTCGAAGCACGGTATCGCGAAACTCGGGTACATACAGGGCTGGGTCGGCCCAGCCCAGCTCACCACCGGCAACCGCCGAGCCTGGATCTTCAGAGTATTGCTCGGCTAAGGCGGCGAAGCTGGCGCCATTTTTGAGCTGGCGCAAGAGCCCCATCAACTGTGCTTGGGCTTTTTCTTCGCTCAAAATCACGGACGGTTTAATCAAAATATGCCGCGCGTTGACCTCGGTCATCACCACGGCTTGCTCGCCCTTGCTGCCCAAAATTTTAATCAGGTGCAAACCGGCGCCAGAGCGCAGCGGGCCGATAATATCGCCCACCTTGGCCCCTTTGACCGCTTCAGCCATCAACGTTGGCATCTCTTGTGGGCTCAGCCAGCCCCAATCGCCACCTTCTAAGGCTTTCGGGCCGTTACTTTGCGCCATCGCCAAGCGTTTAAAATCACCGCCGGCATTTAGCTCGCGCAGCATGCCCTCGATTTTGCTTTTCGCTGCGGTCACATCGCTGGCGCTGGGGCTATCTGGCAGCGCGATTTGAATATGGCCAATGTGCAGCGCGCTGTTGGCGCTGCCTTGGGCTTTAATCAACTCGGCCACTTGCGTGACCTCTTGCTCCGACACATTGATGCGGCGGCGCACTTGGTTGCGGCGCACTTCACTGATCAAAATTTCGCGGCGCACCTCTTCGCGGTAGGTGGCGTAATCTGTGCCCTCTTTGGCCAGTTGCGCGCGCAATTGGGTCAAGCTGAGTTTGTTGTCTGCGGCAATGCTGGCAATGGCTTGCTCTAATTGGGTGTCGCTGATCTTTAAGCCTTGGCGCTCGGCCAATTGCAGTTGCAGGCTCTCTTGGATCAGGCGCTCGAGCGCTTGCGTGCGCAAGGTGGCTTCATCGGGCAGCGCTTGGCCGGCTTGCGAGGCTGAGCGTTTAACTTTATTAACTAGCGCCGTCTGTTGGCTGGCGAGCACGACGTCTTTATTGACCACCGCGATCACGGTATCGAGTAACTCAGGCGCGGCCAAAGCGCTGTGGCTTAGGCCCAGTACGCCCGCCGTCAGTAGGGCAAGTAAGGTTTTTTTCATTCCACATCTCTCAAGCGCAAGCAGCGTTACGGCTGCTCTTTTAAGTTAAAGGGGCGTACATAAGGCAGCAACTCAGTGTCTAGACTCACACTGCGCGAGCCGGTGCCCACACTGCCTAGGCCTTTCATCTCAAATTGCAGGCCAATAATTTTTTCCGAGGTCGGGCGCAGTTGGCCATCGGCAAACCACTCCGGCTGGTTATGCCACTCGAGGCCAAAATTTAAGCTCCAGCAGCACGAATCATATTTCACGCCGATTTTACGGTCGATATTGGCACTTTGCGCCAAATCGCGGTAATAGGCGCCGTACAGTTGCCATTGTGGGGCCACGGGCGCTAGCAGCAGCACGCCGGCTTGGCTTAAATCTTTGGCGGCGTCCACGTCAGTTGGGTTACGCGAGTCTAAGTTGCCATCTTGGATGTAGCGCAAGTTGGTTTGCGCCACCCAGCCGGCGTGGCGATATTCGATGGCGCCGTTGGCATTGGTAAACTGGTTGGTTGAGGTATCAAATTGCGCGCCGGTGTGGGTAAACCACGCATTGGTTAAACGCGCATCACCTTCAAACGAAAGCTTTGAGCGCGAGTTGGTGCTGCTCGGATCGCTGGAATACAGGCGCACGCGCGGCGTGGAGAGCTCAAAGGCTTGCGCCAAACTCAAGCGCAGCCGCTCATCACCGAGTTGATCATACAGGCGGCTGGTGACCCCTAGCGTAACGCGGTTGGCATCACTGATGCGATCGATTCCGGCAAAGCGGCGATCGCTAAACAGGCTGTAATAATCTTGCCGCGTGGTGGTGGCGTCATACAGACCGATACCGGTTTGCTTTTCATACGGCACATACAGGTATTGAAACTCCGGCTCGAGCGTTTGCGTGCCTTTATCGCCATACCAGGTTGTCGTGCGATCAAAATTTAAGCCGCCTTTTAAGCGCAGCACCGGCAGCGTGCGCTGCACCGTGCCATCGGTCAGGCTCATCTGGCCGTCTTGCATATAGCGCAGCGCGTTAAATTCATACGCCGATAGGCCAGACAGCGGCTTTTGCATCGCGGCTTGTCCCGCGCGCACAAAACTATCGGGCACGGTTTGGTCGTACAGGGTATGCAGCAGCTTGTATTGGCTGGTGAGGTAATAGCCCGGCGCATCGAGCAGCGGCACGGTTAAGGTCGGCGCTAAGTGCAGGCGCTTGGCGCTGTAGCGCTCGCCTTGCTGCTGCAAGCTGGCATTGTCATCGCTGTAGCCAAAGTGCGTCAGCTCGCTTTGCCACACAAAATCAAACCAGCGCCCTTGGCGGTAATGGTTGTAATTGACCTGTGGCAGCACTTCATGCGGCAAAATCGCGTTGGGGTTGAGGATCTGAAAGCGACGCACTTCGGTCGACAGATTCCATTGCGGCTGGTAATAGCCCGCTTGCAAGGTTTGCTGTAACTGGCTATCGACTTCGGTACCAACTATCGGATCAAAGTCGGTGAAGTAGTTGTAATCGCGCTCGCGCACGCGGGTGTAATCGACCTGCATGCGCAGCGCGCCGGCTTGTGCTTGGCTTTGGTGGCGCAGGTGCAGCAGGTAGCGGTGGCCATCATCGAGTTGGCCCAGCTGGGAATCATTGGCGCCGTATTGCTTATCGTCTTGCAGATCTTCGATAAACAGGATGCCGCTGTGGCCGGCGCGCGGCATATAGCGCAGCTCGACTTGCTCCATCAGCCCGCGTTTATCCATGAAACGTGAGGTGATGGTGGCATCGTAATTGGGCGCAATGTTCCAGTAAAACGGCTGGGCAATCTCCATGCCGTTGCCCGAGCTTTGTCGATAGCTCGGATAGAGCAGGCCGGTTTTGCGCTCATCTTTAATCGGGAAATTAATGTACGGGAAATAAAACACCGGCGTGTCATACAGCCACAGGCTG
Source organism: Aeromonas sp. (assembly GCA_051658125.1). Classification (GTDB taxonomy): domain Bacteria; phylum Pseudomonadota; class Gammaproteobacteria; order Enterobacterales; family Aeromonadaceae; genus Aeromonas. The sequence continues at coordinate 65,821 of JBOFMA010000070.1, read as the reverse complement.
GCGCCCCAGGCGTGGCCAAACACCTTTTGCTGATCAATGTCGATTTCGCTGGCTTTAAGTAGCCACGTCTCTTGGCCGGGCGGGCAGGTGGTGTATTGCGCCCCTTCTAAGCGAATATTTTGGTTGTTGTTGCGCAAACTCACCCGTTTGGCGGCGCCGCGCACCGCCGAGCCATGCACCTGATAGCGGCCGTCGATAAGCTCGGAATCTTTGCTATCTAAGTTCGAGGTCAGGGTTTTATCGCTGGTCACGGTGACGCGGCCGTCGTTGTAATAGATATTGCCAATGGCAATCACATCGCGGCTGGCTTGGTCGACTTTGGCATAATCGGCATTAAACTTGCGCAGCCCTTGGCGCACATTAACCTCGCCCTCATACACCGCACTTTGGCCGGCCTTGGCTTCGAGTCGGTCGGCGTCCACTTCCACCGGCAGCATATTGGCATCGACGCCCGGCGCCGCTTCCACCACAGCCGGCACATAGGCATAACACAGGCTATCGAGCTGGCCGGTGGCCGGCGGTGGCGTCGGGCTGGCGGCAAAGGCCGGCAGCACGGCCAAAGCGGGCGCTAGGCGCAGCGTGAGGGCGATAGGGGAGTAAAACCCGTGGGTCCATTGGCTCATGTAACTGACTCGTGCAATCCATAAATAGGGCGATTGAGCAACGCGATGCACCGGCGCCGGGGCGCGAGTTGACATTGCATCCTATTGCTTTATGTTAGCCGGCGATAATAAACGATTATTGCGGCTAGAGCTAACCGCTTGGCTGCCTTCACGCTATTGGTTTCGATTTATGTCTGATCGCACTACGTTATTGACCCACTGGGCACGCAGCGTGTCGGGTGATGCCGCGCTCGCGCTGGATTTAGTCTCTGGCGATGCCAGCTTTCGCCGTTACTTTCGCGGCGCCGGTAAAATCTGGGTCGATGCTGACCCAAAAACTGAAAAAAACCACGAATTTATTCGCAATGCCGCCGCGCTGAAAACCGTTGGCCTGCATGTGCCAGAGGTATTTGCCGCCGATGAAACGCTGGGCTTTTTGGCGCTAAGCGACCTAGGTGATACCCAGCTGTTTAGCGTGCTGAATGCGAAAAATGTGACCGACTGGTATGAAAAAGCCATCGATCAACTGCCGGCGTTTGATCAAATCGTGCGCCTGCCGCTAGAGATCTTCGATGCAGAGTTTATGGCGCGGGAAAATGCGATCTTCCCCGAGTGGCTGCTGGGCACCCATTTAGGCTGGGTCTTAAGCGATGCCGAGCGCGTGCTGCTGGAAGATACCTTTGCCTGTTTGACGGAAAATAATCTCGTGCAGCCGCAGGGCGTGATGCACCGCGATTTCCATAGTCGCAATTTAATGGTTTGCGCGCCGGCTGGTGCGCCCGCGCCGTTTGAGCTCGCTGATTGCCGCATCGGCGTGATTGATTTTCAAGACATGGTCTATGGCCCGATGACCTATGACTTGGTCTCGCTGCTAAAAGATTGCTATGTGCGCTGGCCTGATGAAGTGATTGAGTACGGCATGCGCTACGGTTTTGGCGTGCTGCGCGAAACCGGCCAACTCGGCGCGCTTGATTACGCCGGTTTTCGCCGCTACGCCGATTTAACCGGCGTGCAGCGCCACTTAAAAGCGGCGGGCATTTTTGCTCGCTTGCACCATCGCGATGGCAAATCTAACTATTTGGCCGATATTCCGCGCACGCTCGATTATGTGGTGGATGCCTGCCATTACCATGCGCCTAATTATCCGGTGCTGGGCCACTTTAGCCGCTGGATTGAGCGCGTGGTGCAGCCAGCCTTCCAAGGCCTGTCATTTGAGCGGGTCGACCCATGAGTGCATTGCCACAAGCACCGATCCAGACGGCGATGATTTTGGCCGCTGGCCGTGGCGAGCGGATGCGCCCGCTCACCGATGCGTTGCCCAAACCCTTGCTGCCGGTCGGCGGCAAGCCGCTGATTGTGCATCACCTTGAAAAGCTCAAAGCTGCCGGCATCACGCAGGTAGTGATTAACCACGCGTGGCTGGGGGAAAAACTGGTCGTCGCGTTAGGCGATGGCACAGCGCTTGGCGTTACTATTCGCTGGTCCGCCGAGGCCACAGCGTTAGAAACCGCCGGCGGCATAGTGCAGGCCTTGCCGCTGCTGGGGCCTACGCCATTTTTAGTCATTAATGGTGACACTTGGCTGGAATGCGATTATGCCGCGCTGGCTAACATTGCATTAGGCGATGATCTGGCTCATCTGTGGCTGGTGCCCAATCCCGCGCAGCACCCCGAGGGCGATTTTGCCCTGCATGACGGGCGAGTGCAGGCGCGTGGTAGTGCGCCCGCCTTTACCTTTAGCGGGGTAGGTGTGTATCATCCGGCCGCGTTTGCTGCTTGCTTGCCTGGCGCACAAAAATTGGCGCCGCTCTTGCGCCAATGGATGGCGCAAGAGCGAGTGGCAGGCGCTATGCTGCCGGGCGCCTGGCGCGACATCGGCACCGTAGAGCGCTTAACTGCATTAGATTTGGCGCTCAGCGGTCGCTAAGACTGGACTGACACAAGGCCACCGGCTTGTCCGCTGGCCTTATTTTTCGCTCCCTCGCATCGATTTGGCATGAGGTCTGCACATATGCGCATTTGGGGTAAAGTCCTTGGGGCTTTTTTTGGCTTTTTACTGGGCAATGTGATTGGCGCAGCGATTGGCTGCTGGCTGGGGCATCGCTTTGATCGCGGTTTGGGCCTCGCGGGTCCATCGCGTCGCGCGCAAGATCCGGCGCAGCAGGCGGTGTTTTTCCACGCCACTTTTGCGGTGATGGGGCACATTGCCAAATCCAGCGGGTGCGTGACCACGCAAGAGATCCAGCTGGCCTCGAATTTAATGGATCGCATGCAACTGACCGGTAGTTTGCGCGAACGGGCGCAAGACTCATTTCGGCAGGGCAAATCGGCCGGTTTTCGCTTGCGTGAAACCTTGGTGCAGTTTCGCCAAGCCAGTCTTGGCCAGCGGGATATTCTGCGCTTTTTCTTAGAAATGCAGCTGCAACTGGCCTTTGCTGACGGCCGTTTAGAAGCCGGTGAGCGAGCGATTTTGCAGGTGGTAGCCGATGAGTTGGGCTTTGGCCAAAGTGAGCTCAATCGCTTGCTAAGCGCGGCCGAAGCGCAGATGAACTTCTTTAGCCAAGAGCACAAGCAGCGCCAGCGTCACAGCCAGCGCCGTGCCGATGACCGCCAGCAAAAAAGCCGGCAGCAAGGCACCGGCCAGGATGAGTACACGCACCAGCAATCCCAGCACTCTTATCAGCATTCGCACGGCAGCCATGAACCGGCGGCCAATAAGCTTAAAGGCGCTTATCAAGTGTTAGGCGTGAGCGACAGCGCCAGCGATCAAGACGTTAAGCGCGCCTATCGCAAAGAGATGAACAAGCATCACCCCGATAAACTCGCGGCCAAAGGTTTGCCGCCGGCGATGATGGAAATGGCCAAAGAGAAGGCGCAAGAAATTCAGCAAGCGTGGGAGTGGATTTGCCGCGCCCGTGGCATTCGCTAAGCGTTTGATTTCAACCTAAAGGAGCTGACCTATGCAGTGGAGCGTTACATCTTGGCCTGAGTTAAGCCGCGATGCGCTGTATGCCTTGCTGCGCTTGCGCGCGGAAGTTTTCGTCGTTGAGCAGCAATGCCCGTTTCAAGATTTAGACGACAAAGATCGCCTCGCGGAGGTCTGGCATCTGCAAGGTTATTCGGCCGCTGCCGCCGGCGAACTGCTGGCCTATGCGCGGATCTTGGCCTTTGCCCCCGGTGAGCTGGTGATAAGTCGCGTGGTGGTCAGCCCGCGAGCTCGCGGCCAGCAACTTGGGCACGCGCTGTTGCGCCAAGCCTTAGCGGTGTGCGCAGCGCGTGGGCCTTCGCGCGGGATAAAGCTCAGCGCCCAAGCCCATTTGCAGGATTTTTATGCCCAGCATGGCTTTGTTGCTCGCGGCGAGGTTTATCTGGAAGATGACATCCCGCATATTGCCATGTACCGCGTGCCAGCGGTTTAGCGCCGCTCGTTGTTTAACTAGCCAGTGAGCGGCCCATAGCGTCGCCATAAAAAAAGCCACGCAATGCGTGGCTTTTTATTGCCTAACTGGCCGTTGGGTGGCTATGCCAGCCCGACGCTTGCGGGCTTACTTTTTCTTTTTCTTGCCGCCTTTTTTGCTCTCTTTAGGCTTTTTCTTTTTCACCGGCACGCGCGCTTCTTTGTGCTTTGGTCGCAGGCTGTCAATCACGCGGCGCTTTAAGCGCTCTTCGGTGTAGCGCTCAATCTTGGCCACCATCGCCATGTCATGGGCTTCGACCAAGCTAATCGCGGTGCCACGGTTACCGGCGCGGCCGGTACGGCCAATGCGATGCACATATACATCGGTGCCATACGGCATGTCGTAGTTAATCACATGGCTCACGTTCGGCAGATCGATACCGCGTGCGGCCACATCGGTGGCGATCAAAAACGGCACTTCGCCATCGTGGAATTTACGGATCGATTCAATCCGTTTGGCCTGCTCCATCTCACCACGGATCCACGCGCAGTGAATACCGGCCGATTGCAGTTGGCCCGCCAGTTCCGCCAAGCGCTCGCGAGTTCTCACAAAAATAATCGCTTTTTGCGTTTCGCTGTCTTTTAAGATGTGCTCGAGCAGGGCGAGTTTGTGCGCAGCATCATCGGCTAGATGGAGCCACTGGGTGATCGGGCGGCGTTCGCTGCGCGGTGGCTCGGCGGTAAGTTCCACCGCCTCGTTTAAGATCTCGCGGGCAAATCTGTCCAGCCCCACCCCTTCTAAGGTGGCGGAAAACAGCATGGTGTGTTTGCGATAACGCGCTTCGGCCACAATAGTGTTCACATCGTCAATAAAGCCCATATCCAACATGCGGTCAGCTTCATCAAGCACCAGCACTTCAATGTCGTGGCTTTCAAATTGCTCTTTTTCGATGTATTCCAGCAAGCGGCCAGGGGTCGCTACCACGATATCGGTGGTTTTGGTTAGCGCCGGCAACTGCTCTTCGTGGCGCACGCCGCCGATGATGGTTTCTATGCTCAAATTGGTGTGAACGGCCAGTGCTTTGGCGTGCGCGGTCACCTGCAGCGCCAACTCACGGGTCGGCGTTAAGATCAGCATACGGCAGGGGCCCGGCTTTTTGCGCGGGAAATCGAGCAAATGCTGCAGTGCAGGCAGTAAAAATGCCGCGGTTTTACCGGTGCCGGTGGGGGCGCTGGCCAGAATATCGCGGCCCTCCAATGCGGGTTCAAGTACCAACTGCTGGATAGTGGTCGGGCGGGTAAAGCCCAGGTCGCTCAGCGCCCGGTTGAGGGCTGGGTGAAGATCGAACTCAGCAAAAGATTGGCTCATAGCAAGACTCTGGTAGCAAAAGAAAGCGCAGAGTATAGGGGATTTGCCGCCGCTCTCCTATGCCTGCGACTAGGCCAAGGGCAACAATTGGCTATAATCGCCGGCTTATTTTGCGGCACTAGGAGCCAATTTTGCGCAAATCGACCGGGTTTACCTTTAAGCAGTTTCACGTGGCGCACGATGCCTGCGCGATGAAAGTCGGCACCGATGGCATTTTGCTCGGCGCGTGGGCTGATGTGCAGGGCGCCGCGCGCATCTTAGATATCGGCACCGGTTCTGGGCTAATTGCCCTGATGCTCGCCCAGCGCAGCGCGGCCGATTGCCAGATTGACGCGGTGGAGTTAGATGCTGCCGCCGCCGCACAAGCGCAGAGTAATGTGGCGGCCTCGCCTTGGCCGCACAAGGTGCGCGTTGTCCACCGCGCCATCCAGCACTTTTGCGCGCCGGCGTATGATTTGATTGTGTCCAATCCGCCCTATTTTGTCGGTGGACAGACCTTGGGCACGGTGGCGCGCGGGTTGGCACGGCACTATGTGGCACCTGCAGTGGCACCAACGGCCGCTTTAGCCGAGGCATCAACCGGTGTTGGCGGCCTGCATCGCCGTGATCTGCTGGCGGCCTGCCAGCGGTTGTTATCGAGCAGCGGGCGCGCCTGTTTTGTGTTGCCCTGCGCATTAGCCGATGAACTGATAGCCGAGGCGCCGGCCTATGACCTGACGGCGACAATCTACCTTGCAGTGACCACGCGGCCGCAAAAAGACGTAAATCGTGTTTTATTACAACTTAGCAGACGATCTGCGCGGTGTGAGCGGCAAGAACTTACCATCCATTCTGCTGATGGCCCGTATAGCGAGGCATATATTCGGTTGACTCGCGACTTCTACTTAAAGATGTAAATTTCGTCTTGAACTATTTTCGCATCGCTTTATGCTGGCCTTTCGCTCGTGAAAGGTACAAAAGCAGTGTAAATCACTACGCGCGGGCTGTTTTAACGCAGTTTTTATCTTGCCTCTTCAAAGCGACCGCAGAGTTTGCCGGAGGCGCGCAAACCATAACAACAAAGACGACAGCAGACAGACGAGGTACACGTTGACCACTCCTATGAAAGTTTCCGACATACTCGGCTTAGGTTTTATGACCTTTGCCTTCTACTTAGGCGCCGGCAATATCATTTTCCCGCCGTTGGCTGGCTACTTGGCCGGTGAGCACCTCTCGTTAACCATGCTGGGTTTCTTGGTCACTGCCGTTGGCTTGCCTCTGCTGACCATTATTGCCGTGGCCAAAGCGGGCAACGGTTGGGCGGGCATGACCCAATATTTGCCAACGGGCTTAGCCAGCGCCTTAGCGGTGGCCATTTACGTCATCATTGGCCCAGCTTTTGCTGCGCCGCGCACCGGTTTAGTGGCCTATGAGATGGGTTTAAAGCCATTTTTAGGCGATATGGGGCAGATGGGCTTGGCGCTTTATAGCGTGGTGTTTTTTAGCACGGCCATGTTTGTGGCGCAAAACCAAGGCAAATTGCTTGATGCGATTGGAAAATATCTCACGCCGCTGTTGGTGCTACTGCTGAGCGTGCTGGCGGTAGCGGTTTTTGTTGCGCCCCAAGGCAGCATGCCAGCGGCCGCCGGTGACTACCAAACCAGCCCGTTTGTGAAGGGTATTTTGGAAGGCTATAACACCATGGATGCCTTGGCCTCACTGATGTTTGGTGCCTTGATCATCGATATCTTGCGCAAAAAAGGCGTGAGCGATTACCAAAGTCAGTTTAAGTATCTGGCGCTGGCCGGCATCATTTCTGCCGTAGGTCTGTGCGCTGTGTATGTCTCTTTGTTCCGTTTGGGTAACACCGCGGGCGGCGTGGCGACCGATGTTAGCAACGGCGGCGCGATAGTGAATGCCTATGTGCTGAGCTTGTTTGGCCCGCTGGGTCAGGTGATCTTGGCCGCGATCATTACCTTGGCGTGCTTTACCACCGCAGTGGGACTTATCTCGGCATGTGGCGATTTCTTCCATAATTTAACCGGCGTGGCGTACAAAAAGCTGGTAGTCGTGCTGGGCGTGTGCTGCGCGGTAGTGGCTAATGTGGGCTTAAGCCAGCTGATCAGCCTGTCTATTCCTGTACTGGTGGCGATTTATCCGGTAGCTGTCGCGCTAGTGCTGGCGACCTTCTTGAAAGATTATTTTGGCCGCCCACGCTTAGTGTTTCGCGCCGTGCTGCTGGTGGCGTTTGCCTTTGGTTGCTTAGATGGTCTGGGCGCGGCCGGCGTGGCAATGGATGCGTTTGCCTTCTTGCCGTTGTTTGATAAAGGGCTGGCTTGGTTAATGCCGACCGTGATTACCTGCATCGCCGGTATGGCGCTGCGCAGTAATGCCTTAGAAGCCAACGCCGCGTAAGCTCGCTTGGCTGATAACAAAACGGCTCGCCTTGGCGAGCCGTTTTGTTTGCGCTTATGCCGGATTAGCGCTTCCAGCCGAGCCACTTCACCTCAAGCGCTTGGCCGCCTTGCCAGGTCAAACGCGCCCACGGTGCGTGCGCCTGCCAGCGCGGAAACCGCACTTCAACGCGGTTATCGGCCACCTTATATAGCGAGGTGCTGATATGCCATTCACAGGTTGCCAGCAGCAACGCCCAGACAATAAATAGCCATTTTAATAGTGCAAACATAAGCCGCCTCTTGGTTAATCGACTTGCCTGTTATGCCAGTGGCGCGCCAGCACGGCAAGCCTGTGCTACTATCCCCGCCCCTGTTGTTTTGTCTTGATTTGGATGAGCCCCATGCACCGCCAGCGTTTTTCCATTGCCCCGATGCTCGATTGGAACCATATTCCAATTAAATCAATGACTTATCATATTGCGGTGTCCTGAATGGTGTCCTGCTTGGTCTAATTTAAAACTTTTTAAAATTGCAATTCCTTTAAATAAGCAGGTTCCGCTTGAATCAGGGCGCCGGATTAATTGGCGGTTAGTTGGGGAGTTGAACTGACGTCCGAGGATGTCTTGCGTTGTCTACGGGGCACAAAAAATAGAAAACCCACCAACTGGTGGGTTTTTTCGTAGCGGAGTTAATCTGGGCTATTGGCAGTAGTCGAACTCTTTTTTTGCTTCGGCACGGCGGCGGTCGATGAAGTCGGCTAAGTCTTGCAGGTGGACCAAGCGCGGGGCCTTGTTGCCGTCACCTAGGCGAAAGGTTGGGAAAGGCAAGCTGTGGCTGCGCGCGCGCGCTTCTGCGCTCCGAGGTGCTATGCCTAAGTAGCGCTCGGAGATTTGGTCTAACGTGAGGGTGCCGGTTTCATATTCGGCCATCAGTAGATAAGCTGTATTCATGTTGTGCGGTTCCTAAGTCGAGTTGTCGGCTAAAACGGTATGTCGTCATCAAAGTTGGTGTTGGTGTGCGGCGTGGGTGCGCTGTGGTCGCCGTAGCTTTGATTGCTATCGTTTGCGCACTGCGCCCCTTGCCCACCTATTGGTGTGCCGCTGCCATGCGCCTGTGGGGCGCTGTGGGCGCCATAGCTGCGCCCGTTGCTTGGCACTTGCTGTGGGCGGGCTTGTCCTTCCGGTCGCCCAAGCAGTTGCAGTACGCCGGTGTAGTTGTCAACCATGACTTCGGTGGTGTAGCGGTCGCTGCCGTCGTTGCTTTGCCATTTGCGCGTTTTTAGTTTGCCTTCTAGATAAACCTGACTGCCTTTGCCAAGGTGCTTTTGGGCGATCTCCGCCAGCTTGCCGAGCATGACGATGCGGTGCCATTCGGTGCGTTCTTTGTTTTCGCCGCTTTGCTTGTCACGCCACACTTCGCTCGTGGCCAAGGTGAAGCTGGCGAGGGTAGTGTGTTCGCCGGCTTGGCTGCCCAGTGTTTTGATCTCGGGCGCTTGGCCGAGGCGGCCAATTAAGATCACTTTGTTGATGCCTTTGCTCACTGCATGCGTCCTTGCTTTTGCGTCAAGTAGTAGGGGTGGCGCTGGTTGTAGTCTTTGTTCTCGGCTTTCCAGTGCTGCCGTTGGCCGTTGCGCAAGCAGTGAATGCGCCGCGCCTGTAAAAACTGGCGTCTGTCGCTATTGATCCAGTAGGCGATGTCGAGTACTTGCTGGTAAAGCGCGGCGGCGTCGTGCCAGCGATGTTCTTGTTCAGCTTCAATCGCGTCGCGCAGTTGATAGCGATAGTGGCGCTTTTGGTCAGCGTGGCCATCAACTAGCGCCGCAGCGGTGAGCGGCTGTCCCATGTTCTTCCCCCCTAGTTAATGCCAAACACCATGCAGCACAGCAGGGTGATTATGCTCAAAGTGAGCAGTAAGGTCATGCGGCCTTCTGGGTCTGGCATGCCCGGCTCCATGGGCGAATAATTAACTTAGGGTTATGTTATGCGATGAGCGCGCGCCTTTGCAATAGCGCGAGGTTAGTTTTTTTTATGTTATCTGGGCGTTAGTTAACATTTTGAGTTCGACGACAGCTCTGCCGTCGAGTGCGATCAGGCGTGGGCTGGCAGTATGGCGCCCAAATAGAGGGCGTGGATCTGGATGTCTGGGGTGAGGGTTTGGATCGGGTATTGGCTGTTGAGTGGTCGCAGGAGCCAGACGCCGCCGTCGTAGATGATTTTGCGCAGGGTGAGTTGGTCGCCTTGCCCAAGCAGCATGATGGCGCCGGCTTTGGGGGTGGTGGCTGGGTGTAAGACGATGCGTGCGCCGGCCGGGATGCTTTCGCCACTGGCGCTTTGCATGGCGTCGCTAGGATAGGTGAGCGCAAACGCTTGTGGGTGCGGGAATGGGTTGCATTGCGTGGGCTCTGCGGCGCTGTGCCACTGGGCATCACCTTGGCTGTGTGCTTGCGCTTGTGCCCAAGTGAGGTGGGCTATGTGTGAGCTGGGTGCGGCCGGCGGCGGGGCTATGTAGCCGATCCCCGTCAGCAGCCAGCTGAGGTCTTGTTGGTAGAGGTTTGCGATCTGGATGATGCGCCCGAGCTCTGGGTAGTTGTCGCCTTTTAGCCATTTTCTGACGGCAATTTCGGATACGCCGCCGAGCTCGCGGGTTAAGCGGGGGATACGACCGCGTTCTGGCCAGCCACGTAAGTTAAATAGTTGGTGTAGTCGGTCGGCAAAGTCTTGGGGGGTTTGGTCGCGCATATCGGTCCTTAGTTAAGCGGGGTTAGTTTATGCAGCTGTGCGGAGTGTCATAAGCCTAACCTTTGGCTCTTGTATTTGATAGTAACGTTGGGTTAGGATTCTAGCAAAGGATGCTTTGTTCGGGAATATGGATATGTTGCCTCGCTATGCGTTGCCGGTGTCGAAAGTTGAGTTAGCTCGTGTGTTGGGTATTTCTCCGTGTGCGGTGAGCAATGCTTGCCGGCGCCGTGCGGCGCCGTTGAGCTGGTTTGTGCATCTGTTAGCTGAAGGCTGGTCGGTGGAGGCGCTCGCGGATTTGCCGTGGGCGGCGGAGCATCAGCGGGCGGTGGGCAAAGTGTTACGGCGCGTGCGCGCGAGTGACGGGCAAGAAAAAGCCCCGCGTGGTTAAGACGCGGGGCGGTGTTCAATATCGGCTTAGGAACCACTGAACAGATGGATAGTAGCTTGGTTATGCCTTTATGGCAAGCGGCATCGTTTGGCACACTTTTTTCCCGTTTGGCGCTTGCTTTCGATGTGGGCGCTGGCTATGATGCCGGCGCTGCGGTCAATCCCGTGGCCGGGAGTCGAACCCCGCAAGCAATCAACGCGCCAACCCACGCCTTTGCGTGGTTTTTTGTTGGCACCCGAATACCCCCTCTTTGTCCTGAGTGGTCCGTTGTGGCGGCTTGGGCACACGTTGTTATGGGAGCTCGGGCGGGGCAGCCGCAAGGCTGGCCGGCGTCGTTGGTTGCCGGTTGTTCGATCCCCGTTCGGGCTGCCACCACGAGAATCGAACCTCGGTTGGTAGCTGTTTGCTCACTAACCAACGAGGTTGCCCCCATGGCGATCACTTTATCCCTATCCGCTGCGTGCTCTCACGCGGCTGTTTTGGCTTTTCTGCCGTTTACACAGAATTTTCCCCGTTTGGCGCTTGCTTTCGATGTGGGCGCTGGCTATGATGCCGGCGCTGCGGTCAATCCCGTGGCCGGGATTAGAACCCCGCAAACGATAAACGCGCCAACCCACGCCTTTGCGTGGTTTTTTGTTGGCACCCGAATACCCCCTCTTTGTTCTGAGTGGCCCGTTGTGGCGGCTTGGGCACACGTTGTTATGGGAGCTCGGGCGGGGCCGCTGCAAGGCGGGCCGGTTTCGTTTGTCGCCGGTTGTTCTAACTCCGTTCGGGCTGCCACCACGAGATTAGAACCTCGGGTCGGTAGTTTTTACTCACTGACAAACGAGGTTGCCCCGATGGCGATCACTTTATCCCTATCCGCTGCGTGCTCTCACGCGGCTGTTTTGGCTTTTCTGCCGTTGCCTTCTGGCTTATTGCTCGCCGCTGCACTTGGGGGTGGGTTATGAGCATGACTCCGCATATTTCCCCTGCTACTGCCCCTGCGTTTACGCAAATTCCTAACTTGTTACTTGAAGCGCTGGCTTTATCTGATTTGACTAAGCGTCAGTTCAAAGTGCTACTGGCGGTGGTGCGCAAAACCTATGGCTTCCATCGTTCTCTTGATTGGATGACGAATACGCAGTTGGCGGAGCTGACTGGGTTACATCACACCTGCGTGTGTAGTGCCAAAAATGAGTTAATCACTCTCGGCTTTCTATGCAGCAAGGGCCGCCAAGTGGGGATTAATCCTGACGTTAGCCAATGGCAGTTTAGCGAGAAAGTGAAGGTGTTGGTGGCGGAGCTATTTGCGCAAAATGGCCGTGCGCTAGAAGCAGAAATAACAGAATTGACGCCAGAGCAGCGCGACGCAAAACAGCAAACAAACATTAGCGGAAAGCGCCAAACATTAGCGGAAAGCGCAAATCCCCCATTTGACCAAGATTGTTTGGCGGAAAGCGCAAATCTAAGTTTTGCGGAAAGCGCAAATTCGAATTTGCGGAAAGCGCCAAACACAAAAGAAAGTATTCAAAATAAAAAACATAAAAAAACTAGATCGAGTTTGTTGAACGATCGCGTGAAAGCAAAAACTGGCGCGGCGGCAAATTCGGAACATCCGGCAGAAGCGGCCGAAAAGATTTTTTTTAATGTTTTTTTTGATGATTTAAACCCAACCCCTCTCCCTGCCGAGCCGATGGATGATTTTGCCCGTTGGTGCGTTGATGCGCAGGACGTTGAGGAGGTGTTTGCTGAGCCGCTGGCAGTTTGGGTTGCCCCTGCTGAACCGGTGGATGGTTTGAGCGGTGAGTATTTGCCGGCTGACGATGGGTATGCTGAGTTTATGCGTTGTTACGCGGAGGGTTTTTAAATGAGTCTGGTTAACGTGGGTAGCGAGTGGGCAAGTGCTTGGCAGGCTACGGCACCAACGCGGCCGTTGCAGCAGCGTCGGCAGGAGGCAGATACGGCCAAGGGGGCGCATGCGCATCGCATGATGGAGACGTTGTTTGCGCAGTTACGCGGTATTTTCCCGGCGTGGAAGCAGTCGCTGACCGATGAGGCGACGACGCAGCGGGTGATGTCAGAGTGGGCGCGGGCGTTGGTCGAGGCCGATTGCTTGCAGAACCAGAATATCGCGCTGGGCTTGAAGCGAGCGCGGGCGCAGCAGTCGCCGTTTTTGCCTACGTGCGGTCAGTTTGTGGCGTGGTGTCAGTTGGCGCCGGAGGAGCTGGGGCTGCCAACGGTGGCGCAGGCGTTGCACGAGGTGGGCACGCGGCATTACAGCCATGCGGCGGTACAGCTGGCGGCGCAGGCGACGCGCTTTGCCAGCGGTCAGTTGAGTGCCAAGGAGTTCGCGCCGGTGTTTGCAGCGGCGTATGCGAAGTTTGTGCGCAAACATGCGGCAGGCGAGGATTTGGCGGCGCTGTTGCCACAGCCGTTGCCCGCGCAGCCCGCGCGTTCGGCTGAGCATTACCAGCGCACCGGGTTGCGTGGCGTTGCTAATCTGCGGGCGATGTTGCGCGGGAAGTGTGCGGCGCCAGCGGTGGAGGCAGCGGCGGTGGTTGCGGCGCCAGAGCCTGTGGTGGCGGCTGAGGTCGCGCCAGTGGTCGAGGTAGTGCCTGTGGTGGCGGCTGAAGTCGCGCCAGTGGTCGAGGTAGTGCCTGTGGTGGCGGCTGAAGTCGCGCCAGTGGTCGAGGTAGTGCCTGTGGCGGTGGCTGAGGTCGCGCCAGTGGTCGAGGCGGTGCCTGTGGCGGCGGCTGAGGTCGCGCCAGCGGTCGAGGTGGTGCCGTTGGCGGTCGGTTGGCGTTTGGCCCCGCGCCCGTTGTCGCGACGGGTCGGCGCTGTTTCACAGAAGGTGGTTGCGCCTGCGCTGGGGGTTAGGCGGGCGGGCCAGTTGGTGGGGGCGTTGTTTGATCGCGCCCACACCCCTGCCGCTAGAGGTAGCCAGTTTGGCTGTTGTTCAGGTTCGATTAACCATGAACTTGGCTCCAAATGGTACTATTCATCTCTTGAGGGGGCTACTCGTTCGTCCATGGCCAGTGATGGTTGGGGACCGCCAAGATGGCGGGAGGGGGTGCCGATGCAGTTAGTTTCGCAAGTTCAGGGAGTGATGCGATGAATGCGATGAGTCATGGCGTGGTGAATGCGAGTTTGGGTGAGGCGCTGGCGCTGGCGCAGTGGGCGGCGGCGGCCCAGTCGGTGAGTGCGCCGGTGCAGATGCAGGTGGCTCAAGCTTTAGCCGCCGAATTCGGTCTGGCGCCGTTGTTGGCGCCGTTGGTGGGTGTTGCGCTCCCCCCCCCATAAAGCGGTATGCGTGGGCGATGGCGCGCGGCGGGCGCTGGTCAGTGCGAGCGAGGCGTTGGCGTTGGCTGGACATGATTTGCCCGTCGCGCATTTTCGGACGCTGTTAGAAGCGCAGGGTTATGTGGTGCGGGTGTTGCCAGCGTCGATGGGTGGGTGTGTGTATCAGTCTGCGCTCGGCTGGGCGGTGACGCCCAAGGGACTGCCTTTTGGGTGTAATTTTGTCGATCCATCGGCGCCGGAGATGTCGGTGGCCCAGTGGTATGTAGATACTTTCCCGGCGTTGTTGGTGGCGGTAGGTTTGCGCCCTGCGGAGGCCGTGGCATGAGTTATGCGCACAGGGAGGTGCAGTCGTTTCCAGACCTTGCGCGCTTGAGTTGGTTGCAGTTGCAGCGAGCGGGGCATTGGTTGCAGGTGGCGAGTGAGTTGCCAGCGGTGCCAGCGGTGATGGCGCAGGCGTTGGCGTTTACGGCGGCAGAGATGCTAGCGGTGTCGGCGCAGGTGGAGTTGCAGGCGGCGGCATTGAGTGAGGAGGCTGCTGCGGTGTTGGCGGTGTTGGAGGCGGAGGCACAGAGATTGGTTGAGCGCAGGGAGGTGCAGGATGGTGCAGTTTCAGAGTCGTAGTGCGGCGCGGGCGCGGTTGTTGGCTGAACGGGGCGATGGCAATGCGAAGGCGTTGGCGGCGTCAGCACGGTTGTTTAGGCAGTTGCAGGCCGGTGAGGGGTTGAGTGCGGTGGAGGCGGTGCGCAAGGTGTTAGCCGAGGAGCCGCAGTTGCTGCGCCAGTGTGCGAGTTATCGGGTGTTGGCTAAGTTGGCGCCGTTGTTGTCGGCGCTGGCGTTGGTGGAGCGTGGTTTGTGATGCGCACTTTTGCGGGCATGGCGCGGCCAAAAGCGCGCGCAAGACCTAAGCCGACGCCGGGGGCGATGAATGCGACGGAGGCAGCTTATGCGGCGTTGTTGCAGGCGCGGTTGGCCGCCGGGGAGATCGCGCATTTTGCGTTTGAGCCTCTGAAGTTGCGCTTGGCGGCGAAGACGTTTTATACGCCCGATTTTTTGGTGTTGTTGCCCGATGGGGCGGTCGAGCTGCATGAGGTGAAGGGCTTTTGGGAGGAGGATGCGCGGGTTAAGGTCAAGGTGGCGGCGGCGCAGTTCTGGTGGTTGACGTTGGTGGCGGTGCGCCGTGATGGGCGCGGTTGGGCACAGGAGGTGTTCTGATGCGCTTTGAGTATGCGTTGACGTTGGGCGCGCCGTCCGCTTGGGCGCAGTTGGAGCGTGCGTGCGGCGGCGGCTGGTTTTCGGCCAGTGAGGTGTTGGCGACGCTGGGTTTGGTGCAGCATCGCGAGCCGGTGGGGATGGATTTGGTGCAGGCTAAGTTTTTGAAGGATGCGATGGCGTGGGCGCGGGCTGAGCTGGCACTACGGGCGTATGTGCGCCAGCGCTTGGGTGGCTTGCTGCGCCGTGGGGTGTATCCGCGACAGGTGACGCTGGCCCCTCGTCCACGACAGGCGGCGTTTGCGGTGCGGGTGCTAGCTAAGTTGGTGTTGGCGCAGTTTTGCCGCACCGCCGATTCGCCGGGGGCAGCGTGCCGGTGTCGGGGCCGTGGGGTGGTGGTGAGTCGCGCCGATGGTCAGCAAAAAGTTTGTGAACGCTGCCAGGGCTCGGGTATGCGGCCGTGGTCGATGACTCCTGTGCGTTCGGCTTTGCAGGCCGCGTTAGGTGAGGTGTTGACGCCAGTCGTGTGGCGTGAGGTGTGGTCTGTGGTGTATGCCGATGCGTTAGTTTGGTGTGAGCAGGAAGCGAATGCGGCGGCGCGGTGTTATCAGCAAGTTTTGGGGGTGGGTGGTTAGCAGATGCCCCGTAAAGCCCCGCCCTATTGGACGGGGATGCTATTAGGCGGTTTTGCGTGGCCGCGTTGATTGATTAAGTTGGCGTTGTTCTGCCAGTGCTTCGTTGGCTATCCGTTTCATTTCCGCTTGAACAAAGCGAGTTAGGGCTTGGCGCATGAGCGGTTGGTAGCCGATGCCGTTTAGTTCGGCGATGGTTTTTAGATCATCTATTAGGCTTTTTTGTAGCCGGATGGAGATCGGTTGTAGTTGCAGCGCTAGGTTGAGCTGCGTGTCGCTGACATCTTGGCTGACGATGGCGTGCGCGGCCGTTTGGCCTAGTTCGCCGGTTTCCCATGCTTGTTCACTGCCATTGATTTTAGCTGTGGTTTTGTTCATGGTGTTGTCCTTTGTTGCTGTTATTCGGCGTCGCTGGCTTGGTTAAGCAGCGGTGCGCATTGAAGGTAAACGTTGAGCGCCTCTTGGGTTGGGGTGTAGGCGGTTTTTATTATTACTTTCCCAGCCTGCCCGTCGGTTGGTTCTTGGTAAATAAAGCAAACTTTTAGCAGGCGGCCGTAGTCGGTTTCAGCTATGAACCATTGTGTGCGTGGGTCAGTCTGGTGTTCTTCGCGGTCGTCGTATAGTAGTGCGCGGTCGCGGTTGGCAAATGCTTGGTCTATTTCTTCAGTTGTAACACGGTGTTTGTCTGTTAGCTTTTTTCTGGTTGCGGGGCTGATAGTAAAGTTTGGCATTCGATTTCCTTATGTAGTGTATTGTATATACAGCATGCTAGCAAGTTGGGATTCGTTTGACTAGGTTTTTGCTGTGGGTTGCTTTTCCCCTCCAGCTTTGGCAAGCTGGTTGTTAATGATCGAGGAGTGCGCCTAACGGCTGCGCTCTTTTTTTACGCCGCGTTTTACTCCGTGTGTGTCCCTTAACCCGCTTCGGCGGGTTTTTTCTTGGGGACGCAGGGCGCATCGGCGCAAGGGGGGATTATGTGGGGTGAGGATTTGTCTATGTATCTTGGCGCTTGGTTTGATGAGCATTGGCCTGCGGTCTATGGCTTCGGGCTGGCCGTGTCTATTGCGTATCTGCGCGTAGCGTATGCCGGCGGGGCTCGGCGCCAACGTTTGTTGGAGGCGTTGTTGTGCGGTGCTATTTCGCTTGCGGTTATGTCAGCGATGGGCTTGGTGGGTATCCCCGCTCAGGCATCTGGCTTCGTTGGTGGTGCCATCGGTTTTTTGGGTGTGGAGCAAATACGCAGTGTGGCACGCTCGGTTTTGGCGCGGAGGTTCGACCATGGCAAGGATTGAGTGTTCGGCTAATGTTGCGGCGTTCCTTGAGTTGATTGCGTTCGCTGAAGGTACGCGCTGGCGGGGCGATGGTGGATACAACGTTTTAGTAAATCCCGGTGGGGTGTTTAGTGATTATACGACGCATCCTAATCGTTTGATCACTGTGCGCCCCGGGCTGGTGTCTACAGCCGCTGGGCGTTATCAGTTCCTTTCGCGGCATTGGCCGCATTATCGCGATTTGTTGCAGTTGCCTGATTTTGGTCCTGCGTCGCAAGATAAGTGGGCGCTCCAGTTGTTACGTGAGCGCCGCGCTTTGGCCGATGTTGAGGCCGGTCGCGTTGAGGCTGCTATCGCGCGTTGTTGTAATATCTGGGCGAGTTTGCCAGGCGCGGGCTATGGTCAGCCTGAAAAACGGTTGTCTGAGTTGGTGCAGGTGTTTGTCGATGCCGGTGGGCGCTTGGCGTGAGGCGGTGGGTGGCGCTGGGCGCTGCGGTGACGCATGTGCGCTGGCAGTTGCGTTGGCAGGCGGCTGAGCAGGCGTTGGCGTCGGTGCGGCTTGAGCAAGCGGCGCAGTTGCAGCTCGTATCGCAAGCCGCTGCGGCGCAGGTGCAGCAGGTGGAGGTGGCGTATGTTGAGAAGTTGGCGGCGGCGGAGCAGGTTCAGGGCGCTTTGCGTGCTGATGTGGCTGTTGGGGCTCGGCGCTTGCGCGTCGCCATCGCCAGTTGTGCCAACTCAGTGCCCGCCGATGGCGGTGCCAGCGTGGGTGGTGACGCCGTCGCCGAGCTCGCTACCTCTGTTAGAGAAGATTATTTCAGTCTCCGCGCCGCTATCGAGCGCGATGAAGCCAAATTGAGTGCTTGTCAGTCGTTGCTTGTGCAGTGTGCTGGTAGGCCTTGAGTTCGCCGCACCGAGTCAATTCCATCCGGCGGGTCGTCCCGCGTTAATGTGTGCCGGTGCGGCAACTTTTTGTTGGAGTAGTTATGCCCAAGCGTGTGCCCAAGGTATGCCGCGCTCGTATGTGTCATGCTTTGACCGTTGAACGTCACGGTTATTGCCCCGCGCACATTCATCTGTTGAATGGTTGGAAGATGGTGGCAAAGGTTAGCGCTGATGAGCGTGGCTACGACTGGCAATGGCGTAAATTGCGCAAGCGGATCATGGTGCGTGACGATTATCTTTGTCAGGTATGCCTTGCCCTTGGCATCGTGACCCCAGCAACGCAAGTCGATCACATCGTCAATAAGGCGTCTGGCGGCTCCAATACCGAGGCGAACTTGCAAGCCATATGCGACAAATGCCACGACACCAAGACGCGCGCAGAGGCGCTGGCAGCCCGTCAGGCAGGACGCAGAATGGGGTAGGGGGGATCGAATCCTTCCCGCTTTTCGCCCCCACCACTGCTCCGCCCAGTCAAATTTTTATGGGCGCGAAAATAAAAGTTTGATCTAGCGCAAGTTAGCGCAAATTTTACGCTGCATGAGGAACTGCTATGGCGATAGCACCAGGACGCGGGCGGCGACCAAAGCCCGCTGCGATAAAAAGACTCAGCGGCAATCCCGGCAAGCGGCCGCTGAATCTTGCCGAGCCCGCATTCAGCCCTATCCTTGGTGCAGCTTGCCCTGATTGGCTTATAGGTGACGACCTCGCGCGAGGCCTGTGGGAAGCTACAGCGATAGAGCTCTGCTCAGCTGGCGTACTTTGTGCCACCGATTTGCATAATTTAGAAGCCTTCTGTGCAGCGTACTCGCGCTGGCGACAAGCAGAAGTTGCGATTTGCAAGTTTGGTATTGTGGTCGAAAGTGCCATGGGATCCCCGATGAAAAATCCGGCTTGTACTGTCGCAGCAGAAAGCCTCAAACAACTGGCCAGCTTTGGCGCATTGCTGGGGCTCGACCCATCTAGTCGCACACGGCTAGTTGGCGGGCGCAATAAAGACAACATCAATCCATTTGCAGACCTATAGGAGCGCTACAAGGAGGACGCATGGCTGCAACGCCCCCGCGTTACCCCCATTGCAGCACCGCGCTGGGCTACGCCCGCGACATAGTTCGGGGCAAGATCCAAGCTTGCCGCTATGTCATCCAAGCCTGCCAGCGCCACATAACCGAGCTCGCGCGGCAAAAAGATACCACCTATCCCTACCGTTTTGACAAAGACAAAGCCGAGCGCGCCGCGCGTTTTGTACAACTGCTGCCGCATACCAAAGGCGACTGGGCGTTTAAAAGGCTGCCACTGAAACTAGAAGCATGGCAACTATTTATCATCACTAGCGTATTTGGCTGGGTGAAAAAAGGCAGTGGCCTGCGGCGGTTTCGTGAAACGTATATCGAAGTGCCGCGCAAGAATGGCAAATCGGCACTCAGTGCGCCGGTGGGCTTGTACTGCCTATGCGCAGATGGAGAATTTGGCGCTGAAGTATACAGCGGCGCGACGACCGAAAAGCAAGCGTGGGAGGTATTTCGTCCGGCGCGACTAATGGCCAAACGCACCCCAGCGCTAGTCAACCACTACGGCATAGAGATCAACGCCAGCAACCTTGCGCGCCCCGCCGATGGTGCCCGTTTTGAACCGCTTATCGGCAATCCCGGCGATGGTCAATCGCCCTCTTGCGCCATCGTGGATGAATACCACGAACACGACAGCGACGATCTCTACACCACCATGCTGACCGGCATGGGCGCACGCAGCCAGCCGCTGCTGTGGGCGATCACCACGGCCGGCTACAACATTGCAGGCCCCTGCTATGACAAGCGTCGCGAAGTTTTAGAGATGCTGAACGGCACCGGAGGAGAAGACCTATTCGGCTTGATCTACACCCTTGACGAAGGTGACGACTGGAGCGATCCAGCCGTGTTAGGCAAAGCAAATCCCAACATGGGTGTCTCGGTTTACAGCGACTTTTTGCGCGCGCAACAGCAAAAAGCCGTGTCTAGCGCCCGCTTTGCCAACACCTTTAAGACAAAGCACCTGAACGTATGGGTCAGCGCCAAAACGGGCTTTTTTAACCTAAAAAGCTGGCAAACATGCGCAGACGACAAGCTAAGCCTCGCCGATTTTATCGGAGTGGACTGCGTGCTCGGATTTGACCTCGCGCGCAAACTCGATATGAACGCCATGGCGCGCGTGTTCTGGCGTGACATTGACGGCAAGCGGCACTACTACAGCATCGCCCCCAAGTTCTGGGTGCCAGAAGACACCGTGTACGACAACGACAACCGGCGCATGGCGGAGCGACTGCAAACATGGGTCAACGGTGGCGAGCTCGCGACGACCGATGGAGCAGAGATCGACTATCGCGCCATTTTGGCTGAAGCACTCGATGCCCGCGACCAACACCTAGTCAACGAATGCCCGCTTGACCCGGCAGGGGCTACCGCACTTGCACACCAACTGGCGGACGAAGGACTCAACCCCATCGTCATCACCCAAAACTACCAAAACATGTCGGCGGCCATGCAAGAACTGGAAGCCGCGATAGAGAGTGGGCGCTTTCACCATGACGGCAACCGACTACTGACGTGGAGCATCGGCAACGTAGTCGGCAAATACCTGCCAGGCAACGATGACATGGTACGCCCGATCAAAGAACACACCGACCAAAAAATTGATGGCGCCGTCGCCCTAATTATGGCGATTGCCCGAGCGATGCAACCGACGACCACAGAACCGGACTCGGTTTATGAGCGCAGCGACGTGCTCTGCTAGCGACCTGTGGAGCACCGATACCCAAGGACCCCTGATGCTTAAAATTTTGCTTAGCGCCGCATGGCTGATTGGCTGCCTTGGCGCCGCTGCGATTACCTATGGCAGCTACCTTTACGCCCCCGCCCTCGGCTGGGGCGTAGGTGGCGGACTGGGCATGATCTGGTCATTACTCTGCGTGCGCGCGATAGCCAAGGGGGCCTAATGTTTTTACCGTTCATGTTTAGCCGAGGGGCGCGTAGCCAAGCGGCCAAACCACTGCAACCACTGGGCAGCGCGCGAGCCAGCACCGCCAAAGCGGGCGTACTGGTTAGCCCAGAGACGGCGCTGGCGCAAGGCGTAGTGCGGGCGTGCGTGACCTTGCTGGCGGAGTCAGTGGCGCAGCTGCCGTGCGAACTCTATCGGCGGGGCGACGACCAGCGGCAGCGCGCCGGCGACCACCCCTTGTATGACCTGATCCACAACCAACCGAACTTAAAAGACACCGCCTTTGAGTTTAACGAACTGCGCATGGGGCACCTTGGCTTGCGCGGCAACAGCTACAGCCTGATTGAACGCGATAGCGCGGGGAAGATAACCGAACTGATCCCCATCCACCCCGACAAAGTCACCGTGCTAAAAGGCCCAGATGGTCTACCGTACTACCAGATCATGGATGAGACCCCAAAAGTCGTGGCCATGCGCCACATCCATCACATCAAAGCGTTTAGCCAAGACGGCTACCTTGGACAATCGCCGATCCAAACTAACGCCGACGTCATCGGCTTAGGGCTAGCGATAGACGAACACGCCGCACGCGTATTTGCCAACGGCACCACCCTATCGGGCGTGATCGAGCGGCCGCTCGAAGCCAAACCGATCGACTCACAAGAAAAACTAGACGCCCTGCTAGGTAAGTTTATCGACCGCCACAGCGGCCTGCGCAACGCCTTTAGCGTCGCCCTGCTGCAAGAGGGCATGAGCTACAAACAGCTCGCAATGAACAACGAACAAGCGCAACTG
Organism: Aeromonas sp.; assembly: GCA_051658125.1. Classification (GTDB taxonomy): domain Bacteria; phylum Pseudomonadota; class Gammaproteobacteria; order Enterobacterales; family Aeromonadaceae; genus Aeromonas. The sequence goes on along the minus strand of JBOFMA010000070.1, from coordinate 43,852 downwards.
CTCGAATCGCGCAAATACAGCGCCGTAGAGATCTGCCGACTGTACAAAGTGCCGCCGCACATGGTGGGCGAACTAGAGCGTGCCACCAACAACAACATCGAACACCAAGGCTTACAGTTCGTCATCTACACCCTGCTCGCCTGGGTAAAACGGATCGAAAGCGCCATGATGCGCGACCTACTTAGCCCAGAAGAGCGGCGGGATCACTACATCGAGTTCAACATCAGCGGCCTACTGCGAGCCGACCAAAAGAGCCGCTATGAAGCCTACGCGCTTGGCCGGCAATGGGGCTGGCTGAGCGTCAACGACATCCGGCGGCTAGAAAACATGCCGCCGGTTGTAGGAGGAGATCGTTACCTCAGCCCACTGAACATGACCGACAGCACCGCGCCCGACCTACAGGAGCTCACCCAGCCATGACCCTTGCCCACCACTGGCTCGCCGCGCAAGCCTTCAACCAACCACTGTACAGCACACCAGAACTTTTACTGGGAGTAAAAAACGTCCTGTTGCCACGGCTTGGACTGCCAGCTCCCGCCGAGCTCGCGGCCAGCGAACCAGCCCATGGCGCCGCCGTAGTGCCCCACGGCGCCATACCGCGCATCGCCGTAATTGCTGTCCACGGCATCCTGACTGCGCGCCACTCGCTACGTGGCGAACTGTGTGGCGATCTAACGAGCTACGAACGCCTGCGCGGGCAAATTAGCCAAGCGCTGGGCGACCCAGCCATTGACGAAATCGTGCTCGACATCAACTCCGGCGGCGGCATGGCCGTGGGCTGCGAAGAACTGGCGGACTACATCTACGCCGCGCGCGGGCAAAAACCGATCACCGCCCTCGTGAACTATGCCGCCTACAGCGCCGCCTACTTTTTAGCGGCCGCCTGCGACCGCATTGTCCTCAGCGCCTCCGGCGGCGTCGGTAGTATCGGCGTCGTGCTTGAACACATGGACGTCTCAGCTGCTGACGCGCAAAACGGCATCGTCTTCACACATCTGGCGCGCGGCGCACACAAGACCGATGGCAACCCGCACGCCGCATTGAGTACCGACGCACTAGCAGCAATCAATGCTCGGCTCGATGACACCTATCAGCGGTTTGCCACAGCGGTCGCGCGCTATCGCAGACTTGAACTGGCCAGCGTGATCGGCACCGAAGCTGCCATCTATAACGGCCGCGCTGCACTAGACGCAGGCCTTGCTGACGAGCTCACCCCGTCGCCGCAAGATTGGCTTAACCAGCGCAGTACAGCAACGCCTCACCAAAGATCGAATCTTGCCGCACGCACCCGTGCCGCGATCAGCCAATAGCTATTCACCCTAGAAGGAAAATGCAATGACCATTGCCGAAGTGCGCGCTAAACGCGCCGACTTGCTTACCCAACTCAAAGCGATTAGCACCCGCGAAACTGCGGGCGAGACCTTAACGGCCGACGACCTCGCGCAATTTAGCCAGCTTGAAGGCGACATCAACGCCATGACCGCGCGCATCGACCGGTTAGAAACCGCAGAACAGCTGAGCGCGCAATTAGCGCAACCAGTGGCCGGGCAAGCGCCCGCCATCCACATCAAACGCGAAGCGGCGCAATACCAAGGTGCCGGTTTTGCACGCATTGCCATGGCGATGGCCGCTGGTGCTGGGGATCTGAAACAAGCGGCCGACTTTGCCGCCACCGAAATCGGCGACGCGCAAGTTGCTATGGCACTGAACACCGCTGCTGGCTCGGGTGGCGCTTTGATCCCCGAAAACCTACACAACGAAGTGATCGAACTGCTGCGGCCGAAAACCATCGTTCGCGCCTTGGGGGCACGGGTGATCCCCCTGCCTAACGGCAATTTGACCTTGCCACGCCTGTCGGGCGGCGCCACCGCTACTTACGTTGGTGAAGGGGTTGACGTGCGCGCCAGCCAAAGCAGCTTTGACGATGTAAAACTGTCGGCTAAAACCATCGTCACGCTCGTGCCGATGTCAAATCAGCTGATTGGTCGCGCCGGCTTTAACGTTGAACAAATTGTACTCGGCGATATTTTAGCTGCCATGGCCGTGCGCGAAGACAAAGCATTCCTACGCGATGACGGCACCAGCGCCACCCCGAAAGGCTTCAAAGCCGTGGCCACCGAAGCCGGGCGCACCCGCGCATGGGCGGGCACCGCCGATGTCGCGACGATTGACGCTTACCTTGACGGCCTGATCTTAATGCTCATGGCCTCCGACTCCATGTTAGTGCGTCCCGGCTGGGGTCTCTCGCCGCGCAGCTACATGAAGCTTTTTGGCCTGCGTGACGGTAACGGCAACAAAGTCTACCCCGAGCTAGCGCAGGGACTGCTCAAGGGTTACCCGATTGCCCACACCAACACCATCCCCAGCAACCTTGGCACTGGCAGCAACGAGAGCGAGATCTACTTTGCTGACTTCAACGACATCGTAATTGGCGAGCAAGACACCCTGAGCGTCGACTACTCCAACGAAGCCGCATATGTAGATGCCAACGGCGAACTGGTCAGCGTGTTCTCGCGCAACCAGAGCTTGATCAGACTGGTGGGCAACCACGACATCGGCTTCCGCCACCCCGAGGGGCTAGCACTGGGCACCGGCGTGACATGGTAAACCGCAGAACGGGGCGTGCGCGCCCCGTTGTTTCGCAGAACAAACAACCACGAGAGATCCGCATGCAAAAAATGCCGAATAAAAAAGCGCCGCCGGCAACACCAGCGCCAGCGAATGACGGTGAATACACTGCCCCGTGGGCCAACTACACCAAGGGGAATCGCCTGTGTTACGTTGAATTTACTGCGCCATGGGCCAACTACAGCCCAGGGGATCGCACCCATCTGGCCGCCATCACTGCTCAATGGCTGGCGGGCAGCGGTCACGTGCGCCTGCTAAGTGAGAGCGACTAATGACCCTGCTGAGCCTCAAAGAGATCAAAGCCCACCTGCGGCTAGACGCTAGCGACGACTTAGAAGACGACCTGCTACAGCAAATTGGCGCCGCCGCTATCGACCACCTAAGCAGCGATATTTGTGGGCAACTTATCGCGCCGGAGCTTAGCCCGGACGGTACGCAACAACCGCTCACCCCCGCCCTGCGCATGGCTGCATTGCTACTCGTGGGGCACTGGTATACCCATCGCGATGCCGTCGTTAGCGGCACCATTATTACCACCACCCCACTGGCCTATGCCAGCTTGATCCACCCCTACCGCAGCCATGCTATCGGCTAGCGGACGAGAAACTCGCGATGGCCACACGCCCAGACATACCGCCCAGCAGTGGCGCCCTTAGCACCAGCTTACGGCACTATGGCGCCGCCGAAGGCAGCCCAAGCCATTACCCGCAGCACCACCACCTGTGGGCGGCGTTACAAGAGCCGCCCAGTAGTGGTCGCCAAGCACAAATTAGCATCTATGCCAGCGGCAGCACGCGCATCGCTATCCGCCCGCGCCGCAGCATCCAGCCGGGTCACCTACTACGCAGCGCCCATGCCTGGTACTTAATCGAAGACAGCTACATGATCCGAGGGCAACAAATTTTAAGCTGCCGCAAACTGGCCGGCGAACCGGCTAATTACCAACCAAAGCGCGGGGACGCCTACCCGATCACCGCCTTCTTAGTCAGCGAACTCGCGCTAGTTGGTGCCATGAACGAAAGTCGCCAGCAGATCGACTTGATCCAAGCCGAGCTCGCGCATCCCTACGCCAGACAAGGCGACATCATCGCCCTGCGCGGCCGCCGCTACCAGATCGACGGCTGGGTCGAAGGCAGCGACAACGGCACCACCTTACGCGTGATTGCGCGAGAGCTGACCTAATGCCGGGCGGCTTGAGTCGCACGCGGCAAACGCGCGCCATCAACCTTGACGGCGCAAAACAAATCACGCGTTTACAGCGCCTACCGACCAAACTCAAACAAACACTCAGGCAAAGCGTTAACGACCTTGCCGCAGTCGCCAAGCGCGACTTGAGCGCCCGTTTTAGCCGTGACGGCTTTGCTCCTGCCAGCATCAACGCGCGGCTAAAACTAGACAAGGCCAGCGGCCAACAACTCACCGCGACCCTGCGCCTGCGCACACAACGCGTGCCGTTCTCGCGCATCAAATACCGCAGCGAACGCACCGACAGCAGCGGCACCCGCGCTCGGATCAGCGTGAGGCGTGGTGGGCAGCGGGTGGTGGTTTATGGCTTTGTAAACCCGTACGGGAAAAAGAAAAAGCCCCTCGTGCGGGGCCGGAAAAACGGGCGCAGCACACTGGTGAAGGCCGGTGGCGTGGGGCTCAAAGCCTGGTGGCTTGATGCAGTAGACGAACGGTACAGCGCCCAACTTAGCGCCCAGCTTACGCGCCGCGTACGGCAACATCTAACGGAGGGCACTTGAAGAGCCACCCCATTACTGACATATGCGACCAACTCATCACCCGACTGGCGCAGATTGACAGCCTCAACCCCGTCGAACCGGTATGTGACAGCGAACCGCAACTTGACCATCACACCCCCCTGCCGTTGTTGCACTGGCAAGACCTAAGCGAGAGCCAAGGCGAGCGGCGTGGGCGCGAAGTCAAACGCGCGCGGCGCTGTCAGATTGACCTCTATCAAGCGGCGAGCGGCGGGCGTGCGGAGCGGGATGAGCTACTCACCGCCGTACTGCATGTTCTGGCACCTAGCCCGAGCGGCCTGCACCTGCCCGGCACTGCACTGGTCAATTTAACGCATGAACAAACCGAATTTGCCCCGGTAGACGTCGGCAGCGACCTGCGTCTGACCCGCATCACCTTCACCCTGCACTACCTCTGCCGCGCATAGCGGCTCACTAGGAGAACTGCCCTATGGCATTTATTGATAAAGGCCTGTTACTGGCCGGTGACGTCTACATTGCTGAGTTGGTTAATGGTCAAAAACAAGTTTTGGTCGGCCCGATCAACGCAGAAGAGATCAGCGTCACCCCACCGACTACAGAAGAGAAATCCCGCATCTCGAAAAAACGCGCCACCTTTGGCCAAGCGCTGGACTCCGTCCAACTGCCCAAAGACCCCGCCAAGCTCAGCATCAAATGGAACTCGATGACTAAACAACTGCTCGCCGATGCCATTGCCGGTAAGCAAGGCGAATTTAGTCAGGCAGAAGGCGTCGTTACCGATGAAGCGCACACCCTCAGCCAAGGCGGCTGGATTGAACTAACGCATGCTTTTATCAAAGAGGGTAGCGTCAGTGTTGAACTGGCCACCGGCGGCGCGGCACTGGTCGCCGACACTGACTACCAACTCAGCGGCAACTTACTGCAAGCGCTCACCCCCGCCGCCGCGCAAGCCGTGCTCGTGACTTATACCAAAGCCGCAGTGACCGGCACCACCTACACCGGCACCTCCGAAACGCTTAAACCGCGCTACTTCCTTATTGACGGCGAAAACCTCGCGCAACCGGGGCAACGCGTGCGCGTCACCATCGACCAAGCCATGCTAGCCGCACAAGGGGCGCTGGCACTGATGTCGGGTGAGTTTATGGAGGGCGAGCTAGAAGGTTCGCTCGTGACCTTGCCGGGGCAAACCGCGCCGTATCGCATCGAGATCTTGGATTAAGCGCCCGCGCCCCAGTGCGCAGCCACTGGGGCATAAAGAACAAAAAACAAAAGTTAGGCTGTTAAGTGTTAATTTAGATAAGCTAAACTAAACTACTCTCCGAGTGCTAACGCGCACTCTCAGGAAATTGGTATACAGTTTTATTCTATTGGCTGCGAATGCGGTCTAAAGGGGCAATGATGTGGATCATCGCGTTGGTATTGTTATTGGTTGCTGTTCTAGCGGTGCAGCAGTGGTCTAAATTGAGCCGGTCAGAACAATATTTAGCTGACATACTCAAAGAAAATGCTGAAAAATTGAATTTGAGTGCGGATGGTGTCGTGTCATTGAATATGCGCCATCCAGCGACTAAAGAGGCATTGCAGCAACAAATTCGCAAGCTAGAACGCATCGAGATCGAGCCGCGGCCGGCTGTAGTCGTGTAGTTTCAGATGGCAGCGGTTATTATTTTTTGTGTGTTGATGAGTGGCTACTTTTTTGTAGTTAACGCCCCACGTCAACGGTATCGTTATAAGCGTGCAGATGGATGGCACGCTTATTTTTTCGTAGCGGCGTGGGGTTGTGGGTTCATGTTCGCCAGTTGGCTGATATGTACACTGATCAATCTTGGTGATGGATGGCGTTGGATCGCTAATCAATGGAGCGTGACGCCGAAGCACATTGGGCAGATGATTGGATTTATCGGTGAGCCAATGAATAGTGCTAGTGCCGATGCTAAAGCCGTTGCGGTACCTCTGCTGGCGTTGTGTTTGGCCTTTGTTGGTGGTTGGGGTGTTCGTCTATTCGCCCGCCCGGAGTATCAATGGCGCGCACTTGCGCAAGTGGTTGAGCCGGGCTCCTTTGAATTTATGCTGCTCTTGGCAACCGCCCAGCAACAGCCGTTGCTCGTAACACTAGACTCAAAGAAAGTTTATGTTGGTCTTGTACTTTGCCCCGCCTTAGAGCATGGCGAAATTGAGCAGATTGGCCTTATCCCGTTGCTGAGTGGCTATCGAGATAAAGATGAGCTGACCTTGCATATCACTACTAGCTATAAAAAGCACTACGAGCAAGGTGGGGATATGGATGAGTTTTTAGTGGTGGTCCCTACCGCTAGTATAAAATCACTTTCTCGCTTTAACCTAGATACTTATCAATCGTTTAAAACGTGATGGCTCCCCGCCGCAAGCGGCGGGGACTTTACCCCCAAAAACCCGCCGAGTGCGGGTTTTTTTCTGCCCGCGATTGGCGCGGCGTCACTTAACTGGAGGCGCCCATGGCCGCCAACGACAGCGAAATAGCCCTACGCATCCGCGCAGCGGTGGATGGGTTGGGCGAAATTGCCACCCTCATCCAACATATCGACCAACTCGGTGGCGAGAGTGACAGCGCCAGCGGCGAAGTAGAGCAACTGGGGCAAGAGCTCAAACAACTGGGCGCGCAACAACAAGCCGTAGAGCAATTTAGCAGCCTAAAAAGCGCCAGCCGTGAACTTGCGCAGGGGCTAGAACAAGCCCGCGAACGCGCCACCACCATGGGCAAAGCGATAGCGACCAGTGGCCAACAGCTAGCGGCGCAACAACAACAAGCCGCCAGCAGTCGCCGCGAAACCGAGCAGCTAGGAACTGCCTATGCCCAAGCGCGGGCCAAGGTTGAACTACTGCAACAGCAACAACAAGCTAGCACCGTGGTCACGCGCGACAACCGGCAAGAACTCGCGGCCGCACGGCGCGAACTGGGCGAAATTGGGCGCGCCTATCAAGCCAGCGCCAAGCAAAGCGGGCAACTAGCAAACGCAGTTAAAGCCCAAGACAAAGCGCTTAACGCGAGCCGGCGCGAGTTTGATGCGGCGCGGCGTGACGTCCGCGCCCTCGACACACAATACCAACAGCAACAGCGAACATTAAATGAACTGCGCGCCCAGCTCAGCGCGGCGGGCCTAAGCACCAAAGCGCTGGGCCGAGAACAGCAGCGGTTGGCGACGCAAAGTGCCCAAGCCGAACAGCAGATCGAACGGCTGGCAGAACAGCTGCGCCGCCAAGCCAATGAACTAAAACAGAGCGGCCAAGCGGCGCGTAACTACAGCCAAACCGCGCGCCAAGCCGCGCAAAGCAGTGTCGAATTAAACCAAAGCGTGGCTGAGAGTGGCGGCTGGCGCGATTGGATCGGCCGAGTTACCGGCGCGGCGGCGGCTTATTTGAGCTTTGACCAGTTGCTGCAACGTGCGCGAGGCATGGTCACCACTGCCGATGAAATGGAACGGCTTAGTGTGTCGCTGGCCAGCGTAGAAGGCAGCGCGGCGCAAGGACAAGCCGCTCTAGCGTGGCTGCGGGAGTTTGCAGCCCAGACTCCTTACCAGCTGAGCGAACTGACACAAGCCTTCATCACCGCGAAGAACTTTGGTCTTGATCCGTTTGGTGGCGCCCTGCAAGCGGCGGCCGACTATACCGCCAAAACGGGCGGCAGTTACCAAGAGCTGCAAGGCATCCTCACCGCCCTCGGGCAAGCCTACACCAAGGGCAAACTGCAAGCCGAGGAGATGAACCAGCTTAATGAGCGTAGCGTACCAGCGGCGCAGCTACTGGCTAAAGCGCTGGGGCGTACTAGCGATGAGATCATCGCCATGGCCAGCGCCGGCGAACTCGGACGCCAAGAGATCGAATTACTGATCAAAGCCATGGGCGAAGACGCGGTCGGCGCCTCAGCCGCGATGAGCAAAACCTTCTCTGGCGTCTGGTCAAACTTCATCGAAGAGCTGAAAAAAGCCGAGCTCGCAGTGGCCGACGCCGGCATCTTTGAGCAACTGAAAGCGCAACTGCTGGGCTTGACGCAAGCGATCCAGCGCGCGGCGGCGGATGGCAGTCTGGCGGCATGGGCAAAACAGATCAGCGACGCCATGCGCGGGGCGATGGACGCGATTAGCGCTACCGCCAAGACCCTGTATGAGTGGCGCGGTGCCTTGGAAGTGGTGGGCAAAACGTGGCTGGGGCTAAAGATCGGCGGCTGGGTTGCCAGCTTAGCTGCGTTGTATAAGCAATTTTTTGCCTTACCGGTGGCCACAGCGGCCGCCAGCGCGGGCATGGGCACCTTAGGTACGGCAGCGGCAGTGACTACGGCCAGCCTTACCGCCTTGGGCGTGGCCCTAAAAGCCTTGCTAGCGTATGTCGCCGTCGAATCGGTGATCCAGATCAGCAAATTTGGCTTTGCCGTGCGTGATCTCGTTACTGCCCAAGACGCCCTGCGCAGCAGCCAAGCCGCTGCCGCGTTAAGTCAAACGCAGCTCGCTGAGCGGTTTAGCGCGTTGAGCGCCGAACTGGGGATCACGATTGACAGCATGGCCACGCTGGAAGCCCTCGTGCGCGAGGGGAAAGTGCATTACGACGAAGCCAGCGGCAGTTGGCAAACCGGCGCCGAAGCGATGGGTGCTCTCGGTAGTGCCGCACAGACGACACGCGACTACTTAGCCGAAGTGAACGCGGCGGCGGCACAAACGGCGAAAGACGGCAGTGCCGCGCTCAGCGCCGCGTTTAAGCAACTGGGGCTGGACTTTGAACAAGCACATGGGCGGATTGGCGCCGGCTTTACCGACACCCTCAGTGCGCTAGATATACTGGTTAAACATACAGGCAGCAGCAGTGCGGCGATCAAACAAGCACTGGAAGCGGCCTTTGACCGCGCCAAAACCCAAGCGGAAATCGACGCTATCACTGACCGAGTGCAACGGCTGGGTGAGCAAGGGCAACTCTCGGCGGCCGACATCGCCCAAGCGATGGCGCGCGCACGCGGCGAAGTGGAAAACCTCGGAGCGGCCAGTAGTGACACGGGGAAAAAAGTGCAGGGGATCGCCGGCAGTTATCGGGACGTCGCCAGTGCGGCGAGCAGCGCAAACAACGCGCTCAGCAGTGAATTTAGCCAGCTTACGGGGCAGATCGAGCGGCTAAAACAAGAGTTAGAGAGCGTTAAACAGCAGCTTAGCGATGCCAAACAAACCGCCGCCGATACTCGTAGCGAATTAAGCCGCGACGCCCCAGCGGTTACTCAGGACGCGCCGCGCCGCGAAAAATTCGGCAACTTTTATTACCAAGGCCTTGATCTAAATCAATTACGCGGTGATCAAGCGGCGTTGGAAAAGGCCTTGGTCAATGTCGAAAAAGAACTCAGTGCTTATCGGCATAAAGTGACTGACAACCGCAGCGACGGCAACCTACGGTTTCTCACGCAAATGGAAGCGAGTCAGCGCGCCCTGCGCGAAGAACTCGCGGCCATCCGGCGCAGCGAACAACAACAGCAACGGGCCGCGACGCGCGTTGAGCAAACTGTGCGCATTGAACTAAAAACCCCCACCGGGCAAAACCTCACGCTTGGCGCAGACCCTACCAGCGCCGACGGCTTGATCAAACTACTCGAACAACAAGGATTGCGGCAATGAGCGACATCACTCTCGACAACATCTTGCTGCCGGACGATCTGGATTGGCCGGATGAATTTGCCTGGTCACCGGTGTGGCAAAGCATTACCCCGACATTAACCGGAGCGCTGATCGTCGAAGAGAGCGCGCAAGCCCACGGCCGCCCGATCACCTTAGTGTCCGAAAGCACAAGTTGGTGCCCGCGCGCCACGGTCGAAGCTCTGTATAACCTGGCGGCGCGGGTTAATGCGCCCATGACTCTCCGCCTGCGCGGGCAAAACTACCGCGTAATTTGGCGGCGTGACGCCGGAGGGTTTACCGCCAAACAACTGTATCGACTGGCCGACCCCGACGGGCACTTCCCCTATGAAATCACTCTTAATTTATTGGAGGTGGCAGCGTGATCTACAGCGGCGACATCAAACTCATGGCCAGCCAACGCATGACCGACACCGAAGATGGGGGTGGGCGCATCACCGGCAAAGAGATCGTCAGCGGTGCCCACAACGCCATTTTCGAAGACATCAGTGATTTAGACCGAGCGTATGGCGTGGTCAACTTGCGCAAAGCCTTTCTGTCGGTACAAACCGACAACACGGACGTCTACTTTGGTGCGAATGCTACGGTATTGCTACCACCGAGCGACCCGAACGTCGGTCTGTGCTTGATGACGACAAAAGATCACCACGACACCCGCGATAACGCCCGTGACGTGCTAGAACGTTATCTGGTGCGAGGGCCTAAGTGGCAGGGTTTTCTCTACGACACGCAACTGGAAGGGCAGCGGGCGATCCGCTTATTCCAACGCATAGAGGCCCGCTTGCCCGAGGTGGGCGAAACCTTGGTGCTGGTCGGCAATGAGAACAAAGCGGGGGAGATCGAGCAGTATGTTAGGGTGCTAGAAGTGAGCCAGAAGCTGACCAAGTTTCAGATCAAAGATGTACCTGAGTTCACCCGCAACGTAGTTACCTGCACCCTCGCGGACCCACTGCGTTACACCTTCGAAGGCGAGCAGCCGACGCCGTATGATGTGGTCACCAACCTAAAAACTGCCCTGCGTGAAACCGTGGTGGCGGATGCGGCCAACTACTTTGCCAGCACCAAACTGGTCACAGATGCCGCCTTTGGTTCGATGCAGATACGCGCCAAGACCATCTTTACCCAGCTAGTGCCAGCGGCGCGCAGCGAAACCCCGGCAGTAGATCTAACGGCGGCGGGTGAACTGGCCAGCTTGGTGGATTCTGGCCGGGGGCTGGTGAGCCTCAACACCGCCGCCGTGATCGCCCCCAGCCGTGGCCTGTTTTTGGGTAGCGGGGCCAAACCCGGTAGCGTGACCATCACCATCGGCGCGGCCACCATCACCGATAAGGGCGGCGAGCTGGTTGTTGCCGGTTCGGTGGTCGGCTCCATCGACTATGGTCGTGGTCAGCTGGAGTTCAATGCCCAGTGCCCGAACTACGGCACCCAGAGCAAGACATTTTCGTTCTGGCCGGCGGCGCGCCCCGCGCGGATAGCAGATACAGCGCAGATCGGGATTAAAGCTAATAATCGCGGTTATGCCTACACCATCACCCTGCACCCGACCCCGGCACCCGGAACCACTACAGTGAGCTTTATGGCGCAGGGCAAGTGGTACGACTTGAAAGATAACGGCAAAGGCGAGTTGCTGGGCAGTGAACGTGAATATGGCTCTGGCGTGCTCAATTTAGCCACAGGTTCAGTGATGCTGACCCTCGGCGCCCTGCCGGATGTAGATACCGCCATCATGTTCAGCTGGGCCACCCCGGTGAGCTACACCAACCGCAGCGGCCAAGCGATTAGCATTGGCAAAAGCGCATGGCGGCTACCGCATACCGGCATAACGCCCAAAAGTTTCATCCTGCGCTGGGGCAATGGCAAACAAGCCACCGATGCGGCGGGGGATGGCAAGATCAGCGGCGACATCACCGGCATCATCAACTATAGCGACGGGATCATCGACCTAGAGCACGTTACCTTGCCCGCTCTGGGGCAAGAGTACGCTGCCCAGTACCAGTATGGTGAGCCGGTGACTGAAAAGCACATCGAACCGAACCGACTAACTGGTGCAGGGGTCGAGGGGCACTTGTCGATCACGCTGGATGGCAAAGACGGCGGCGGCGCACTTAATCTCACCCCCGGCAGTCTGCGAGTCAAATTTAATGCCCTTTATCACAAGTTTGATGTGGACGACCAAGAGCTAGTGATCCAGACCCGCGACCCCATCATCACCTTGCGCGACAATGGTAAAGGGAAACTGATCGACGCCAGCGGCATCGAGCTGGGTGCCATCGACTATGCGGTGGGCACCCTGCACTTTATGCCCGATGGCTCCAGCCCTCTGCCCAAGCCGAAATATGCTTGGGTGACCGTGGGCACCCGCTGGGAAGGCAACAACCAGATCGCGGTGCAGCGCTGGACGATGATCGGTATCGAGTATCACACCACGGCCTATACTTTTCCCGATGGCGAGGCGGGGTGGGTGGAGGTGACCTACCGCAACAACAACAGCGCCGAAGCGCAAACCGCCACATTAACTGCCAACGCTCTGCGCATTGATGTAACCCCCGGCTTTGCCGAGGCTATTCTTGAGGGGTCGATGCGCTTCACCCTCGGGGGCTCGACCTACGTTGACCGGCAAGGGTTGCTCTACCGTAACCCCGACCCCGAAACCGGCGCAGGCATCCAAGCCGGCACCCTTGATTATGCCAATGGTGTGGCAGTGTTGGCCGACTGGGCAGCCGGGCAAACCGCCCAGCCAACCTTGCAGAGTCTGGCCACCTCATTTAGTGCCCAGTCAGTGGATGCGGTGACGTTCCGCACCCCAGGCGCCCCCTTGGCTCCGGGTAGCCTCTATATCAGCGCCAGCACTGCCAGTGGGCGGCGTATCGAAGCCACAGCAGACGGGGACGGCTTTTTCACCACCACCGACATGGATGGCAAGGTGAACTACCAGACCGGCATCGTTACCGTACGCTTTGGCCGCAAAGTTACAGCGGCGGGTAATGAAACCCAGTCATGGTATGACGCCGAGCAAGTGGGGGAGGATGGCAAGATCTGGAAGCCGGTAAGCGTAGTGGCTGACACTATCCGCTTTAATTGCGTGGTGTTTAGTTATCTGCCGCTGGATGCCGAGTTAATCGGTCTTGACCCCGTGCGCTTGCCAAGTGACGGCCGGGTGCCGTTTATCCGCAAAGGACAGATTGTGGTGATCCACAGCACACAGCAGAGCGCATTTGCGCAGGGCGTGGTGCCGGGGCAGGCCTTGGATGTCGGCCGAGTGCGGCTGGCGGCGGCGCATGTCGAAGACGCCGACGGTAAAGCACTCGATGTGGCGCTGTATCGTGTTGATCTCGACGCGGGGGTGGTGACCCTCGCCAGCCCGCTCAGTTTGACCGGCTACCGCGAACCGCTGCGCGTGGTGCATCGCATTGAAGACATGAGTCTAGTGCGAGATGTCGAGATCTCTGGCCGACTCACCCTCGCCCGCCCGCTATCCCATGCCTATGACGCCGCTGACACCTTGGTCTCTTCAGCTTTGATCATGGGCGACTTGTGGGCGCGTTACACGCATTTGTTTGACCAAAAAACGTGGACGAATGTTTGGAGCGACCAACTGATCGGTGATCCGTGTACCGCGCAGTACAACGACACGGACTTTCCAATTTTAGTCACAAACCGCGCCACGCTAGCCGAACGCTGGGCCGTGATCTTCCAAACCAACACAACGTTTGCATTGGTGGGGGAGCACGTTGGCCAAATCGCCATCGGCAACATAAACACCAACCTATCGCCACTCAACCCCAACTCAGGCCAGCCCTATTTTACCCTTGACCAACGTGGCTGGGGCGCCGGCTGGGCGGCGGGCAATGTGTTGCGCTTTAACACCCACGCCGCCGGCGCCCCGCTGTGGTTGATCCGCACCATTTTGCAATCTGAAGCGACCAGCGACAGCGACCGTTTTGAACTGCAACTGCGCGGCAACGTCAACCGCTAACCGGGTGGGGCACCGTGCCCCCCCCATTATTTTTCGTGGGGCATAATGCCCCACCATGGAGAACGCCAACATGGCTGAATACAAGGTCAAATGGTTTGCCAGCGAAATGCAAGGAGCCCCGAGCCTGGGCGATACCGCAGATGGCGCCCTAGCTGCACTGCTCAAGGCGGTGCTGGTCACCGGCTTTGGCACCCTGACGATTAACGCCCTGTCGTTTGATGCCGCCAAGGGGTGGGCGGTGGCCACCTTTAGCGGTGGTCATGCCTATCTGCAAGATTCAGTTATCCAGGTCGATGGGGTATCGCCTGCTGCCTACAACGGCGAACATCGGGTGATGCAGGTCAGCAGCACCCAAGTGTGGTTTGAGCTGGATGCCGGTGACCCAGGCGCACCGGGAAATGGCGCAGCCATGACCATGAAGGTGGCGCCGCTTGGCTGGACGATTACCCACGAAAGCGGTGACGGTAAGATCTTCATCGTGCGCCCCACCAATGTCAGCGAGTCTGGCGATGTCAGCTTGCGCATCGACAACACCGCATTCAGTGGCTGGGCCGGGGCAACCTATCGAGGGTATCTTGCCAAGGTGGCGATGGTGGAGGATGTGGTGGATATCAACACCTACACCACCATTTGCGAACACCGTTGGCCAGCGACCAAGCGCTATTCATCTGGGCGCTGGGATCTGATAGGGGATAGTCAGCTATTTTATTTTCTGCCCTACTACGCCATCTCTAACCGGCAAGCGCTCTATCTGTTCGGGTATATGCGCAGCATCAGGCCGGGAGACCGTTATCATGCGCTGCTAGTTCATTACCCAACGACCAACGCCGATGATCCATCCCGCCGCTGGGATTTAAACAGCACCGGGTTTTCTAGTTATTATAATAACGGCGGAATATTTGATTCATCGAACCATCGCGCTATTGCTCGCCCATATCATCAGCTGTTTGGTTCTACCTCTTGGTTTCTAAAAGGACTATTTGCCCGCTTTGGGTCAGGGTTAAGCGTACCCAATGGCCCGGATAACGGTTTTTATGTCAGCACCGATCCGATCATGGTGGTTGAAAGCGGCAACCATTTACGTGGTTATTTGCCAGGTCTCATATGCCCTTATGGAACTGTGGCTGGTTGGGATAGAAAAAACTTCAAAAACCTGCCAGCGCTACCTGGCAAGTTGATCCGCTTTATCAATATGCAGCCACATGAGGATCCATACAGCAATCCCCAGGTATTGATGGGATTTGATCTCATTGGGCCATGGAGATAAACCATGGCCGAGCAGATGGAATATCCATTAGGCATCATCAGGGTGACAGCCATCCCGGCTAACCAGGAGCCCCGTAGTCAATTCCAGCCGCAAGATGTGGCGTGGCGCGGCACGCCACCATTGTATGCCGGCCCGGTGCGCAGCCACGACACCAAGTTGATAAAAGTGTGCCAAGGGCTGGGCAGCTATTGGCGAGACGGCATCCCATCACACCCCATGGCGCAGCAAGGCTTCATCGCCAGCACGGTCACACTGGGCGGGCAAGGCGTGCGGCGGCGCGTGCTTTGCTTTACGCAAAGTGGTGATTTGGTGGCAGAAACTTACAGCGACCAGCAGGGCCGCTACCGCTTTGATCTGCTGTGGTTGCACCAACGCTATATGGTCGTAGCGCAAGATGACCCGGCTTTTGGCCCCGCCGACTACAACGCCGTGGCCGCCGACTTTATCGCGCCACAAGCTTATCCATCCGGCGCGGGCAGTATGTCACCGGCTTCTATTGGGCATACAGCCGCCGCGCTCCCGCTTGAACCGCTTGAGGTAAATGATGCTTAACTACAGCGACCCCCTGCGCACCGCGCGCGCCAGCGCGTTAGCCGCAGCGATTGACGGCGGCGCCGTGGGCGCAACGCCCGGCGCGGCGAGCTTAACTTTTTATACTGCCCCGCGCCCCGCCACTGGCGCCGCGATTAGCAGCCAAACGGCGCTGGTCGCGCTGGCGTTTACCCACCCCTGCGCGCAGAGCATCAGCAGTGGCGTTCTAACCCTTGCCCCGCTGGCTGAAGCCATGGCCAGCGCCGGCGGCACCCCAACATGGGCACGCATTCGCGATCGCAGCGGCGCCTTTGTCGCTGACTTGGATGTCGGCACCACAGCGGCCGCTGACCTACAGCTGCCCGTGGCTGATCTATATCAAGGCGCACTGGTGCGTATCGACAGTGCCACCATCAGCGAAGCGTGATCTTAGAATCTTTTCCAAAACTCGGATAATCGGCTAATGAGCAGTCGTCCAAACTGATCTCTGGGAGCGTTATCTGTGGAGCTGCTGTCGCTATGTGTGGAGCTCTCGCCGTTATATGTGGAGCTCTCGCCGTTATATGTCGAGTTACCCAACTGGAAGGGGACTTTCAGATCCGTGGTCAGCTTCTTAACCCGTCGCCAGCTTAATGCTAAGCTAGCGTCACTCATTGCTTTAACGGATAACATTTATGCGCCTATTGAGCGCCGACCAAGTGCTAGAACGCTATTGGAACCGGCAACTTCCGGTTGACCCACGGCAGATAGCTCAAGCCCTAGGCATATGGACCTATGCTAGGCACAGCCACGAATTAGATCCCGGCGTCAGCGGCTATGCCCACTACGCCAATGGGCGCCAAGAGATAGCGTTTAATGTGGATGAAAGCCCAACGCGCCAGCGCTTTACTATCGCGCATGAAATCGCGCACCACCTGTTAGGCCACACCCTAGATGGCGTGTATTTGCTAGACAACGCTAGCCATTACCGCGCGAGTACGGAGAACGAAGTTGAAGCACAGGCTAATCAATTTGCCACGCAACTGCTCATCCCTCGCCAAGCGTTACAGATCTTGATTGAGCGGCGCGGCATCACTCAGCTGGTCGAACTCGCTAGGGCGCTGCATGTTTCTGAAGCCGCCGTCTATCAACGCCTACAGCAGTTGGGTTGGGTGCGATGAGGCTACAACCAAATGATGACCTTTCGGAGTCTTCGTCGGAAAGAGATGTTCTTCTGCCGCCACCGCTGATAGAAACGGATATTGTCGCCAAAGAAATGCGGCGTAACTATTGCGAACAGCGCATCATGCGCGGCTTGATTTTTTTGGCCGTATTGGGTTTTGCCGGCATTTTTTTGGCATTTGGGCTATGCATCGCCCGGCAAGCCGCCACAGCATTGATTGAACACGTTGGCTACTCGCCGTGGTCTCCTCCGCTAACCAATGGCAGTAGCAAACCACTGACCACCGGCGCGCTGCTGACTGTGATCGCCTTTGTGTTGGGGGTGGGATTAACACTGTTGTTGTCGCTAATGCGCAATGTTTTTTCCCAACCAAACAGCAGCGAAACACAGCCCGAACTGAGCACTCCGTTAAGCCAATTGCTCATTGATCTTGTCGCCTACCTACACAAGAAGCTGACTAGCTAACCTGACCCCGCCCTGTGCGGGGTTTTTAATGCCCTGCCGGAGGCCACATGGCGCGAAAACACCGCTTAGTTCTTGGTCGTGCGCGGGGGGCGCTGCTAGACTTTGCACCGCAGCCGCCGCGTGGGCAGGGCACGCTGGAATTTTATGCGCGGCGCAGTGGCGCCAGCTTAGAGTTCATCCGCCTGCCGCAAGCCGAGCGCGTGGCGGCGGTGCTACAGGGGCGCAGCGCCGCCGCACGGCTAGATGTGGCCTGTATTATTGGCCGCCCCCCGCTGGCAGTGACATGGCGCAGTAGCACAACGCCGGCGCAACTTCATGGGCGTACCATAGTGGTCGCGAGTGGGCGCCTGCATGGCCTTGTAGATCTAGCCACGGCATTGTTGCGCGCCGCGCATGACATAAATGTCGACCGTGGGCCCAAACAACGGTTACTTAGCCGGGTGCGCGTTCCACCGCAGCAGGCGCCGAACCATCAATCGCGCTGGCAAAACAGCGCGCAACTGCGGCAAACACTGCGGCAACTACCACAACCCGCCCAGTCATTAGCCAAAAACCATCAGCAGCAGACGCGCCCGTTCGCGCGCAGTGCCACGCTCCATGCGGGGGTGTTTAGTGCTGCGCTCAATCACTTGTCGCGGATAGCTGACGCTTGGTATGACCTGCCAACCATGCGAAGCCAAGCGCATGTCTGCTATGTCAACGGCATGGTTTGCCAGCATACTGCTGCGAGTAGCTATCGCCATCCTGAGTACAGCGCAAAAACATGGGCAATGGGATGGCGCCCAGCACCGGCGTTTAGTGCGTGGCTGACCGCATTGGGGTGGGAGCGCGCGACGCCAGCAGATAGAGTTTGGGACACGCATTATGAAGAGGCGATCTGGCCGCCCTATGGGCAAAGCCCACTGCCTGAGCCGCCGATCATCCCCGCGCGCCCCGACCGCCGGCGCCTAAAATTAGCCTTTAATCGCCGCCGTGGCACGGCTGAACTTGAGTTCGCGTATGCCGATGCCGCCCATATCATCCCCAGCAAAAAGGTCTATTTCGTGGAAAATAGCGTCCGTCTGATGCGGCTTAGCGATGGCCGCGACATTCCCACCACACGCTTGCAAATTGAGGTCGACAGCGACTCGTGGGCGTGGCAATTCAGCGCTGAAATTATTGAGCGCATCGACCTTGGCGGAGAATGGCTAGCGTTGCAGATCAACGGCCACACGTGGCACTGCTTATGCGATGGCTGGCAGCAAACTGAACAATTTAACCAGCGCAGTGTTTTGATCCACGGCCGAGGCTTGAGTGCCGAACTATCACCTACGCATATGTTGCCGCTGAGTATTAGTGTCACGGCGCCGGCGCAGCTAAGCCAACTTGCCGCCGACCTTTTGCCGGTGGGCTGGACGCTCGACTGGCAGGCCGCCGACTGGCTAGTGCCGGCGGGCTTTTTTAGTTTAGATAATCAAACTCCGATCGAGGCCATCGCTTATCTTGCACAAGCGGCGGCGGCGAGCGTGCTACCAGATAACATGCAGCGACACTTGCGTGTATTGCCGCGCTATAGCGTGCTGCCGTGGGAGCTCGGCGAAAGTACACTCGATGTGCTCATGCCACGCGCCGTCCTCACTCAACGCAGCCACGAACAACAGCCGCAGCGAGCGGCCAATGGTGTGTATGTTAGTGGGGTTGAGCAGGGCATTCATGCGCTGGTTAAGCGCCGTGGCAGCGCCGGTGAGCTGCTGGCGCAGACCATCAGCCACCCGTTAGTGTGCGATGTCGCCGCTGCGCGGGCGTTGGGGAGTGCGGCGCTAGCAGACAGCATGCCGCGCGGTACGCAACGGCTAGACCTACCGCTGTCCGCCGATACGGGGCTACTGCTGCCGGGCCAGTTGGTGGGCGTGAGCGCTGATTTAGATCACCCCGCATGGCGGGGATATACGCGCAGCGTGAGCGTTACTGCGGCGCTGAATGGGCGGGCAGTCAGCGTGCGCCAGCAAGTTGAGGTGTTAACTTATCAGGAGGGTGCGTGAGCTTACTCAAACGGTTTTTAGACTTAATCCCCGGCGCTGACCCGCTTTTAGTCGGTACTGTGCTGACCGACGATGGCCAGCACAGCACGTTAGAGACGCTG
The DNA here is from genome assembly GCA_051658125.1 of Aeromonas sp. Taxonomy (GTDB): domain Bacteria; phylum Pseudomonadota; class Gammaproteobacteria; order Enterobacterales; family Aeromonadaceae; genus Aeromonas. The sequence continues at coordinate 24,332 of JBOFMA010000070.1, read as the reverse complement.
GCCGGCGGGGTGATTATCGTGCGGGGCACGGGGGTCGGCGTTGGCCAGCCCGCTTTTTATCGGGGGCATGAGTTGATCGGCGAGGCGCCGGCTTTGCCGACTTATGAAATTGAGGTTTAAGGCTTGTTGCTGGTTAGGGCATCAAATTTAGCGTGCAAAGAATTAGGGTACAGCTCAGTGTAAACTTGCCACAGCACATTTAATGAGCGATGCCCGGTTACCTGCGCTACTTCTTCAATGCTAAACCCTGACTCAAATAACCGGCTGGCCCCTTCGCGTCGCAGGTCATGATAACGTAAATCCTCGATGCCTAGCTCGTTGCGCACCTGCTGAAATCCTGTGGAAATCGACCGTGAGTTAAAAGGAAAAATTCTCGGGTCATCAGTCCGCGGTTGCCGCTGCACGATATGCCATGCGTCACCAAGCAGCGGCACCCACATGTGATTGCCCTCTTTTTTGCGCGGGTCTTTGCGGTCAAGCACCAGCACTGCCCGCTGTGCCTCATTAAGATCTGCCCAGCGGATCTTGCAGACCTCACCAATACGCATGCAGGATAAAATCGAAAAGTTGAGGATGTCTACATACGGGATCGATGCGGCAATATGCTCGCTGCGCTTGCGTAATGCAGCCTCGATTTGTTGCAACTCAGATCGCTGCGGCCGGCGTGAGCGCCGCGAGGATTTGCCGATCAAACCCATTCTAAGTAAGGTATCACGCGCGTCCTTCGCCGGATTATCGGTATAATTCAGACCGTAAACCGGCTTAGCTGATGAAAGGACGGCTGCTAGATAGCTGATATCGTGGCTAATAGTGGCAGGCCCAGCGCCAGCCACTTTACGCGCTCGACAGTGGTCTATAACCGCCGATACACTGAGTGCCGCTAGTGGCAGGCTGGCAATGTCATAGTCAAGCAGCATCCGCAGCACATATTTTTTGTTGCGGCCGGCTTTGCCGCCGAGTTCAGGGTCACTAAGGTAGCGCTGCATCAAACTGCGCAGCGTGGTGCCGCTCGCGGTGGGGGCGTCGGACGGAATGCCATGGAGCTCTAATTGTTCGACACGTTTTCGCCCCCAGCTTTTCGCTAATGCCAGTCGAATAAATGTTTTGCTTTCTCGATAAACATACTCGCCTTTTTCTTTTACACTGACAGCGCAGCGCCAGCGCGGAGTGCCATCCGCAGTCACGCGCTTTTGGATAGTAAGATAAGCCAATTAACCCCCCGTTATGTGTTGTGGTGTGTTTCTTAGGACACAATTTAACGTGGTGTCCTGTAGGGTGTCCTGAGACCCAAACAAAATAACGCAAAATAACCCAAAGTAAGTTAAAATGCACGCCTCTGAAAAAATTGAAAACCCCGCCGCAGCCCAGTTAAATCAAGGGTTTTGCGAAAAAACGCACCGCCAGCGTTTTTCCATTGCCCCGATGCTCGATTGGACCGACCGTCACTGCCGCTATTTTCACCGCTTACTCAGCCAGCATGCCTTGCTTTATACCGAGATGGTCACCACCGGCGCCATTATTCACGGCAAAGGCGATTACTTGGCCTTTAGTGAGCCCGAGCACCCACTGGCGCTGCAACTGGGCGGCAGCAATCCGGCCGATTTAGCGCGCTGCGCCAAACTCGCCGCTGAGCGTGGCTATGACGAGGTGAACTTAAACATCGGTTGCCCATCCGATCGGGTGCAAAACGGCCGCTTTGGCGCTTGCCTGATGGGCGAGCCGGCGCTGGTGGCCGATTGCGTCAAAGCGATGCGCGATGTGGTGGATATTCCGGTTACGGTAAAAACCCGGATCGGCATTGACGAGCAAGACTCGTATGCTTTTTTATGCGACTTTATCGAGCAAGTACGCGCCGCCGGTTGCGATACCTTTATCGTGCATGCGCGCAAAGCTTGGCTCAGCGGCTTAAGCCCGAAAGAGAACCGCGAAATTCCGCCGCTTGATTACCCGCGCGTTTATCAGCTTAAGCAAGATTTCCCCGATCTGACCATTGCCTTAAACGGCGGAGTGAAAAGTTTGGCCGAAAGCGCGCAGCACTTAAGCCACCTCGATGGCGTGATGATGGGGCGCGAGGCCTATCAAAACCCGTACCTGCTAGCGCAAGTTGATCAAACCTTGTTTGGGGTGGATAAGCCGCAACTTACGCGCCACGCCATCGTGCAGCAAATGTTGCCGTATATTGAGGCCGAGCTGGCCAAGGGTAATTACTTGTCGCACATGACGCGGCATATGCTCGGCTTGTTCCAGCTGGTGCCCGGCGCGCGCGCTTGGCGGCGCCATTTAAGCGAAAACGCCTGTAAGCCAGGTGCGGGGATTGACGTGGTGCTGGCTGCATTGGCCAAAGTGCCTGAAGAAGGCTGTGCAGCGGCCGACGCTGTGCAGGGATAAATTCAGCGCGGCGGTTTAAGCGGCCAGCAACACAACGGGCGCCTTATGGCGCCCGTTGTGTTATCTGCGGATGTTAAGGTTTCACCAGATAAAGCTGGCGGCTGTAGGCTACATCTTCAGGGTTATCGATGGGATAGCCTTTGAGCGTGGGCTTGATTAAGCGCGCGTTGGTGTATTGGTAAATCGGCGCAATCGGCATCTCGATTTGCAATAGCGTTTCTGCTTCGTTAAACAGGCGGTTGCGCGCAGCGCGATCCACGGTGCTGGCGGCTTTGGTCACTAATGCGTCATAGGCGGGGCTATTAAAGCGCGCCATATTACCGCTGTGGCCAGAGTGCCACAGGCCCAAGAAGGCGGACGGATCGTTATAGTCCGCCATCCACGAGGCGCGGATCACTTCAAATTGGCCGCTTTGCCGGCTGTCTAGGTAGCTTTTCCACTCTTGATTGGTGAGTTCCACCGCAACGCCGAGCTTTTTTTGCCACATGCTGGCAATCGCGATAGCTAGTTTTTTGTGCACTTCGGCCGTGTTATACAGCAGCGAAAGTTTCAGCGGCGTATCGGCATCAAAACCGGCGGCTTTGAGCAGTGCTTGCGCCTTTTCATCTAGCTCCGCTTGGCTGCGCGTCGACAGCATATTCGGCTCGGGCTTAAAGTTGGCGGTGATGCCGGGGGTAAAGTGATAGGCCGGCTCTTCACCGGTGCCCAAGATCTTTTCTGCGATCACTTGGCGGTCGATGGCGTAGCTCAGCGCTTGGCGTACACGCGCATCATTGAGCGGTGGTTTTTGCGTGTTAAAGGCGTAGTAGTAGGTGCCCAGCTGCGCGGGGGTATAGATCTCATCGGGGATCTTACTCATCAAGTGGTTGTACTGCTCTTTGGGAAACGATTCGGTGATGTGCAACTCGCCGGCCAAATAGCGCTGTGTGGCGGCGCTCTCTTGGTTGATCGGCTTAAAGATCACCTTGGTCAACACGGTGTGCGCCTTATCCCAATAGTGCGGGTTAGCGCTCAACGTCAGCGCTTCATTCACCACGCGCTCGCGGAGCACAAAGGCGCCATTGCCGACCAATTTGCCCGGCTGGGTCCAAAATTTGCCGTGTTCGGCCACGCTCTTTTGGTGTAGCGGGCTCAAACTGGGGTGGCTGAGCAGGGATAAAAAGTAAGGCACCGGCTCGCTTAAGTTAATGCGCAGAGTGTGATCATCTATCGCCTGCACGCCTAACGTGCTTGGCGCTTGCTCCCCAGCCAAAATGGCATCCACATTGGTAAAGCGCGCCAGTTTGGCAAACCACGCGAAGGTGGCGGCTTGCTTAGGGTCAACCAAGTTTTGCCACGCATAGACAAAATCATGCGCCGTGACCGGATCGCCATTAGACCAACGCGCGCGTTTGCGCAGATAAAAGGTAAATTGCTGGTCGCCTTCGTTATCCCATTTGTGCGCTACCGCGGGGCGAGGATCGCCATCGGGCGCCTGTGTAACCAAGCCTTCAAACAGATCGCGCAGCACTTGTAACTCGGGCAAGCCGACCGCTTGGCGCGGATCAAGTGCCGCAGGTTCATCTTTAATGTGGCGCACCACCACCTGCTCGGCCGCTAAGACAGTGCCGGCGGGGATATCGGCGGCCTGCGCGCTAAAGGCGCTGACAACTAACCAAAGTGGGCGTAATCGTTTCATAAAAGATCCTTGTGCGGGTATCGGTTTGGCATAGAAGGCCAAGGCGCGCGATCCAAATGCGCTAAAAAGATGCGCAGTATACACCCTCTTTAGGTGCAGCGGCCAGTGCTGGCACGGCTTTATCTGGGCGAACACGCCGCATTAGGGTTAGAATGGCGCGGTTAGCGTGGGCGCAAGCCGCCCACGGGGCTGCAACTAGATGAGTTTGAGGTGTGAATGAAGAAGTTAGTTTTAGCCTGTGCGCTGGGCGCGGCACTGAGCCAGCCGGTGTTGGCGGCAGATGATTGGCGTTTTGCGCTGGGCTTAGATGCGTGGCAGCCACAAACCAGTGGCTCGGTCGCGCGCTACAGCCCCAATTACCGTCAAGACTATGATGAAGACTACCAGTGGCACGGCTTTGTGCAGATAGAGCACGGCATTTGGCTGCTGCCGAACGCCAAGTTGGCGCTGACCGATGTCGGCAGCAGTGGTGGCGCGTTTGAAAACGAGTTAACCGCGCTGGATTTCACGCTCTACTACCGCTTGTTTAATAACGATCTGTTCCAAGTGGATGCTGGGGTGACGGCGCGCCAATTTGATGGCGACTTTAACTTAAGCGCCACCGAGTTTAGCTACAGCAAAGATCTGCTGTTGGGCTACACCGCCGCGCAAGTGCATTTGCCGGGGACCGGACTTGGCGCTTTTGGCGATCTGCAAGGCTTAGATGAGGGTAACTACGACATTCGCTTGGGCGTGCAATATAAGCTGCCGATGGCGCCGCTGACGGTGCGTGGCGGCTGGCGTGAATTTGCCATGGACTTTAAACGTGTAGATCAGACCTTAGAGGGCTGGTTTGTCGGCGCCGCGTTAAGTTTTTAAGCATAAACAACGCGCCCCTTGGGGCGCGTTGTTGTATGTTTGCTCGCCGGTGAGCGGGCAACGCGTTGGCTTAGCGGCCGAGTTTGGCTTTTAAGCTGGCCACGATGTCACTGATTGCCACTTCGGTTTTCTCGCCGCTGCGGCGGCACTTGTGCTCGACCACGCCGTTATCCATGCCGCGCTCACCAATGACGATGGCATGCGGCACACCGATCAGCTCCATATCGGCAAACATCACGCCCGGGCGCTCTTTGCGATCGTCAAACAATACATCAATGCCACAGGCTTTGAGCTCGCAATACAGCTGCTCGGCCAGTTCGGCCACGCGCACGGATTTGTGCATGTTCATCGGCACAATCGCCACTTCAAACGGCGCAATTGCTTCTGGCCAAATGATGCCGTACTGATCGTTGTTTTGCTCAATGGCAGCGGCCACTAAGCGCGACACGCCAATACCGTAGCAGCCCATCTCCATCATGACCGACTTGCCACCTTCGTTGAGCACGCTGGCTTTCATCGCCTCGGAGTATTTGGTGCCAAGCTGGAAAATGTGCCCGACTTCGATGCCGCGCTTAAGCTGCAGCTGACCTTGGCCGCATGGGCTTGGATCGCCTTCGACCACGTTACGCAGATCGGCCACTTCATAAGTGGCGATATCCCGATCCCAGTTGGCGCCGGTCAAGTGGCAGCCGTTGGTGTTAGCGCCACAGACAAAATCGCTTAATTGCGCGGCGCTGCGATCCACGATGATGCGACCGCTAAAGCCGACCGGGCCAATGGAGCCAGCGTCACAACCGGCGGCGGCTTTGATCTGCTCGTCGTTGGCAAAGGTCAGCGGATTGGCCACCCCAGCGATTTTTTCCGCTTTGATTTCATTTAATTCATGATCGCCACGCACCACCAGCGCGATGACCGCTTGCTGGCCTTGTGCATCAGCCTCTGCCAGTACCAGCAAGGTTTTGGCAATTTGCGCTGGCGCCACATTTAAAAATGCGGCTACTTCATCAATGCTGTGCACGTTCGGGGTGGCCACGTTGGTCAGCACCGCGTTTGGCGCTGCACGCTCACCCGCAGGGGCTAACGCTTCGGCCATTTCGATGTTGGCGGCGTAATTTGAGCTATCGGAGAACGCAATCAAATCTTCGCCACTTTCTGCCAGCACTTGGAATTCATGCGAACCGGTGCCGCCAATCGAGCCGGTGTCGGCTTGGACGGGGCGGAAATTGAGGCCCATACGCGAAAATGCTTGGCAGTAGGCGGCGTGCATTTTTTCGTAGGTATCTACCAGCGAGGCTTTGTCTAAATGGAACGAATAGGCATCTTTCATCAAAAACTCGCGGCCGCGCATCACGCCAAAGCGTGGGCGCACTTCGTCACGAAATTTAGTCTGAATTTGGTATAAATTCAGTGGCAGCTGCTTGTAGCTGTTCACTTCATAGCGCACCAGCGCGGTGATCACTTCTTCGTGGGTCGGGCCGAGCACAAACGGGCGGTTGTGGCGGTCGGTCAGGCGGCACAGTTCAGGGCCGTAATCTTCCCAGCGGCCGGACTCTTGCCACAGCTCCGCCGGCTGCACCACCGGCATCGAGACCTCAATCGCGCCGGCATTATTCATCTCTTCGCGCACGATGTTTTCAATTTTTTTCAGCACGCGCAGGCCGGTGGGCAACCACGCGTACATGCCCGAAGCGAGTTTGCGGATCATACCGGCGCGCAGCATCAGCTGGTGGCTGATAACTTCAGCGTCGGAAGGGGTTTCCTTAACAGTGGAAAGCAGGTAGTGGCTGGTGCGCATCGCGGTGACCTTCGTTAAAAATGGGCAGTGCCCAGATAAGTGTAGAAAGGCGGCATGTTAGCAGGCTCGCTCAGCAAATTCACCACTGGCGCCCACGCCTTGGCGCCTTAACTATTTTTTAGCCCTGCATTTTTGCGCTCAGTTGGGTAAACTCTGCCCCTTGCCAGCGGCGGCTGATGCCGTTGCCCCCATTTTGGTTATTTTGGAGCTTGCCATGCCCTCATCTTCTTTCATCCCTGCGCCGCTTGCATTAGGTGAATCGCACACGATCACCATTGATGCGCTCACCGATAAGGGCGATGGTAAAGGCGTTTTGGCCGAGCGGCCGCTGTTTGTTGACGGCCTGTTGCCGGGTGAAACGGCGCGCGTCACCTTGACGCAAGTCAAACCGAACTATGTGCACGGTGAGCTGATTGAAATTTTGACCGCCTCACCCGATCGCGTGGCCGATTTTTGCCCCAATACCGCCTGTGGTGGCTGCCAAGTGCGCCCACTGGCCTACAGCGCGCAGCTGGAATTAAAGCAAACGTTGGTGACTGACGCGCTGCAGGCCGCCGGCTTAGATGCCGTGGCGATTGCACCGATTTTGGGTATGAGCACGCCTTTTGCTTATCGTAATAAAGCCCAATACGCCGTGCGTCCGAGCGCAGATGGTGCGGAAATTGGCTTTTACCGCAAGCATTCCCATGAACTGATCACCGCGGATGATTGCGCGGTGCAAGACCCGATCCACCGCGAATTAAACACCCGTCTGCGTACTTGGATGCGCACGCACGACATCGCCGCCTATGACGAAGTGGCGCACAGCGGTTGCGTGCGCAGCCTGATGACGCGCAAAGGCTTTGCTAGCGGCGAGTTAATGGTGGTGCTGGTGACCTTAAGTGCCGAACTGCCGTTTGAGGCGGAATTATTGGCCGCGCTAAGCGATCTGCCGATCACCACCTTGGTGCACAACATCAACCCAGAGCGCACCAACCGCGTGCTCGGTGCCGAGCAGCGCGTGCTCACTGGCCGTGGCGTGATCACCGATCACATGCACAACCTAAGTTTTGAAATTTCGCCACTGTCGTTTTATCAAAACAACCCCAGCCAAACCGACGTGCTGTACTCCAAAGCGCTGGAGTTTGCTGGCTTGACCGGCAGCGAAACCGTGTTTGACCTCTACTGCGGTATTGGCACCATCTCGCTGTTTTTAGCCGCCAAGGCCGGCAAAGTGGTCGGCATTGAGTCGGTGGAAAGCGCGATTTTAGATGCCAAGCGTAACGCCGAACTCAACGCCATTACCCACACCGAATTTCATGTCGGCAAAGCCGAAGTGGTGATGCCGGCGCTGTATGCCGACGGCATCAGCGCCGACGTGGTGGTGATGGATCCGCCGCGTAAAGGCTGTGACAAGGCCGTATTGCAAACCTTGGTGGCGATGGCGCCTAAACGTGTGGTGTATGTATCTTGCAACCCGCAGACCTTGGCGCGCGATCTGGCGTATTTGGTCAAGCACGGCTTTGTGCTCGAAGGCGTGCAACCGGTAGACATGTTCCCGCACTCGCTGCACGTGGAAGCCGTTGCCAGCTTGCGCGGCCCACACGCTTAAGCGGCTGCGCGCCTAGGCGCCACGCACGGCCAAAGCACAACCCGCAATGCCTACCGGCTTGCGGGTTGTTTTATATTGCGTGCCGGCGGCGCGTTTCAATAGGGTATTTGGCGTTGTTGCCGTGATTACTTTAAATGCCGCGCGGCCAATCGCGCTGCTGTAATTGGCATTGCGTGGGTAAGACTAAGCGAGAGGCAACCGCATCAATCACAAACGGCACGACCCATAAGCGCATGGTTTTTTGGCCAGCAACTGGGAAATCAAATGGCTGGGCTATCGGCTCCTGAAATGTGCGATGGGCTGGGTACACCAGGAACATCTCTCTGTCCCCATCCGGGTCATCAAAGTAGTGATGGCCATAGGCAAACATCTGATAAAAATCACCTTGCTGCAGATCGTACTTATCGGTGCCGTTCCCTTTCGCGGGGTCTAGCAGCTTCCATTTTGTATCCAGCACGCAGATCACCTTGCTGTCCTGCTCAATCACCATATCGGGTTTAAGCCGAAACCATGCAGCGTCATGATGGGAAACCAGGTGTTTGCGCTGCGCCTGGGCGGTTAACGTCAGCTGCGGTGGGAGTGTGGCTCGCAGCATTTTCGCCACATAGTTTTCAAAAACCCGCTCCATCGGGAACAGCAATGAGATTGCCCGGAGCCCCCCGCTCATGGTTTGCGGAGAAAAGCCCTCTAAAATCAATTTCGCCCATGCCAGCGGCGTTTGGTAATGGCTCATTCCCCGGTCAATGCGCAAGCGGGCAAAATCACTCTTGTAGTCGGCACTGAGCGGCACCTCGCAAAAGATAAAGGTCAGCTCTTGCAGCAACCTTTGGTTATGCCCACTGCGCGTGATGGCAGCCAGCGCAACCAGTGCCGAATGCAGCAGGCGGTTGGCAGGGCGATCGACTAGGAATTCATCATATTCACAATGAAACTTGTGTTTGGTGATGATGTTTTGACGCAACTGACGGGCGGTATTGAGCTTGCCCTTGAGGTAGCTCAGATTCTCCTCACAGCGAACATAGTCACTGCGCAGCCCCTTCTTGACCAGGGTATTCACCGAATCAAGAAATTGGCTAATGAACACCTCCAGCAACGGCATTTTTTGCTGGCGGATGTTGGCGTTCGTTGTTTGAAGATGGGAAAACTCCCGCAATGCCCGCAGCATGATCAATAGCGCCTGCCGAGCTTCTTCACAGCGGGCGGCAGGGGAGGGTAGCGCGGTATTATTGGCCTGAACGGGCCTCCCCAGTTTGGGAAGAATCTCAATTTGCGTGCCATCAGGGGTGAAGATTACCCCTGCATAATGTTGTGCCTGTAGTGCTTCCACGCCGAGTTTCTTGCACAACCGGAATAGGCGATTATCCTGACCGCGCCCCAGTGCTATCCCCTTGAGGTAAAGAAACGCCAAGGGCGAAATTGCTTCTATCTCATGCGGTATGGGGGTAATGCCGCTCTCCTCACTTACCAGATAGGCGTACTCAAACAGCGCAATATCGTTACGAAGTGACATCTTCGACCTGCGCCGCAGAGGGTTGTAGTGCGTGATCTGGCGCATAGCGCTGGGCCATATCAGGGGCATAAATCGCCAGATAGGCCATGCCCTCATCCCATACCGAATGCGCATGCTCAGCCAGCTCATAACGGTGCTGGTTCACTCCGAACTGATCCGGCTCATAGTCATTGCCAAATAACATCTTGAAGTCGATCGGCCTCTGTTGCACAAATTGCAGCCCTGCCACCTCTTTGCCTCTGGCGTCTCGCTTTTGGTTATCCCCGAGTACCAGGCGGATCTTTTGCCAATCCTCATAGAAGTACTCTTGCAGTAGCGGGATCACCTTGGTCTGGAATGCCTCTTTAAGTGCGAGCAAGGCGCCAGCGTGATCGCCATTTTTTACCGCCTGATGGGCCGGGTAAAAGAACGCATGCCCCAGCGTATGCTCGCGGTCATAAAGCACCTCAATACGTTGATTGAGCCTATCAAGCAGCTTGCCAAGGTTGAGGGTGTTACCGCTGCCGATATCGATGGCATCATGACCCGCAAACAGAGTGCTATCAGGCATCATCTCAATGAAGTCAAAGCGACGGCGCAGCGCAGTATCCATCAATGCCAAAGAGCGATCGGCGGTATTCATGGTGCCGATGATATCGACGTTCGATGGCACGCTAAATGGCTTGCCACTGTAGGCAAGCTGAATGGTCATGGGATGCTGACTACCGGCCCGTTTATCGATTTCAACCAGCGAGATTAGCTCACCAAAAATCTTGGAAATATTGCCGCGGTTGATCTCATCAATAAACATGGCGTACTGATGTGAAGGGTCTTGCTCGGCACGACGACACAGTTTTAAGAATTCACCAGGCTCTACCGAATAGTTGATATTACCCTCATCGTCAGTCGCTGCTCTCAACCCCTCAATAAACTCTTCGTAGCCATAAGATTGATGAAAGGTGGTTGTTGCATAACGTTTGATTTCGTCGGCGGATTGCGGCCCGTGGGTCAGTTCAGCATGTAACTGCACCAAATCATCCACCAACTCCAGCCGATCATCGAGCAGCTGCCATACGGCGTCGCTTGATTTATCAAAGACCCCGGGTTCACTGCGCCCCTTGTAATTGACGATCGCCGATTCTGCGATGGTAAATTTCTGCAGATAACTCCACGCCGTTTGCGCCAGATTATCGGTACGTCCGTTAATGCTCGCCTTAGTCTGGAAGAACTTACTGCTCACAATCTCAGCCACTTTGGCGCGCTTGCCCAGACTCAGCAATGACAACACCAGCACTTGCATCCAGTTGAGGGGCGCCAATTTATCGCGCAGCCACAGCGACTCATCCATCACGGCCGGGCGATGGGTGTACTCTGCTTGAAGCTGTTGCAAGCGATAGGTTTTGCCGGTTCCCGGTGGCCCGTAATAGATGACATTTTTCGCACATCCGTTGGTCCGTGCCTTGGCTGCCATTGGCTCAGTGCCGAGGTCGTGGCTAAGCTGTTTGGCCGCGGGCTGCACTTTTGGCATGGCGGTGAGTGCGTCATATAAGTTATTGAGCAAAATATTACAGGCATAACGATCCCACTTCTCTTCTAACATCGGCAGCACGCGGCTAAGCAATTGCTGATTGGCTGCGAGCCAATCGTCACAGGGCTCAATGTCGAGTTGAAACTGGGTTTGCAGGCACAAAAGCAGTGGTTTAAGCCGCGCGGCATCAGCAATGCAGGTGTAATGCTGCGGGGCGGCGGCACCAAACACGCGGTTAATCACCAGCTTTAAAACGCGGGTAAATGTGCCTTGCGTTTTCCAGCGTGCAAAGACCTGCTGATAAGTTTCAGCCGTTGGCGCGGCCATGATTTCGTGCGTGAGTTGGCGTAAAAACAGCAAATTCTCTTGGAACTCGGCGTTAAACATTACGCCTTGGCCGGCACTAGCGATGCCGTTGGCTTTATCCCGCCATAGTCTATATAGGTCGGCCTCGCTGACTGTTTTGCCGCCTTGGATAGCGGCGGCTAATTGACACGTGGCCTGATAATCGGCATACCACGCGGCATCAAAGTTATGCTGTTTTTGCCAAGCCATAAACTGCACTAGCGCGTGGGTATCTTGGCCGGCCTGCCACAAATGAGCGAGCGCCGCGGCCACCTGCGGCTGGATAGCAATACCGGAGCTTTGTGGGCTCCAATCTTGTGCCGGCAGCGCGGCCTTAAGCAATAACTGTGGCAACAAGCCGGCTTGGCACGAGGGACGCCGGTCGGTGAGCGAAAATTTAATATAAGAGCGGGTCTGCGTTGGCACTTTCCAGTCTGGCGCCTGAAATGGCGCTTGAGTCACCGTGCCTTTAGCTATGATGCCGCGCGGCGCTTCGCCTAAGCGGATTAAGTAAACCGTATCGCCGGGCTGGGGCTGCTGACTGCGACACGACCAACGGATTTCATCCCCCACGTGATAATCCAACTGGCCGAGGTTACGGCCATCGGTTGCGGTAGAAAACTGCGTTGGATTCCAACTCAACAAATAAACAGACATCCGCGTTTTACCTTAATCAATGCTAGATAATCCAACGTCAACTGCGCACCAAGCCGGTTTGCGCTTACAAAAAGGTTTGGGTCAATGACTGGGCCACGTGATCGCGCGCCGTGGTGATCGTTTGCTGCACCTCGGCCATCGCGGGTAATCCGGCGTATACGGAGCAAGATGCTTGGTTTGTCAGGCAATCAAATGGCACTCTTCAAGTGCGGTGAGTTTTTTGGCCGTTCTAAGCGATGGCGCAGGGCATGCATGTGGCGGCTCACCGCAAAACCAAAGTCCGCATCCTAGCAAACACGCTTGAGCTTAGCTAGAACCTTATGGGTATTAGTGGCGCAAGACGGGGGGAGCAGTAAGGTAGATGCGGCTTACAATTCGGCCATGCGCGGGGGCGATCTAGGCGCCTGTGGTAGCGAATTGTGGTACCAATGCGCGGCGCTTCTAGCGGTTTAATTGTACTTTCTCGGGCAACAAAAAACCCGCAAAGCCTGAAGCCACGCGGGTTTTTTGTTCTTCTTCGTTCCGGCCGGAACCTTGTTTGGTGGAGCTGGGGGGATTTGAACCCCCGTCCAAAATTACTACATCCTTGGCACTACATGCTTAGTCACTCTTTACATTCGCCCAAGCGCTGCGGAGAGACACGCCACGCTTGAACTAGCTCGATTGGTTTTAATGCTTCCGCCCCGAGCAGGACTTCCACACGATCCTGTGAAGGATGACCTTCAAATTCCCTAGGACACAGGCAGGCTAGGGGAGAAGGGCTCTATGCAGGTTATTAAGCTGCTAGTGCGTAGGTTTCGTCGTTTGCGACTATTTTTTTGCGGTTTATTAACGAGGCCTACCGCACCTCGGCATGCACCTTGGGTTTCGTGAATCTTGTCGAATCCAGAATCAGCCCCAAGTTGAGGTTTGGATTCTACGCAAAAATGCTGCCAAGGCAAGCCTTTGGCAGATAAATCACTACGGCGAGCACAAAAAGCGCTGATTTAATCTATCGCCCACGCCGCAAAGGGCAGCACCGGTGCGGGCGCATTTCGCGGCAATAGTTTGGCCCGCCACGGCAAGCTGGTATGATGCGTGCCTTTTTTGTGGCCATGCTTCCATGGTGCGACGCGAGGATAAGTGATGGGTAAATCGGTGATTACCGCTTGCGCGGTCTGGTTGGGCATGTGTGCTAGTGCGCCGCTGTGGGCGGCGGGCAGCCACCAGCATGGCCAAGGTGAATTGAATTTGGTGCAAGAGGGCCCGCAGTTATTGTTGGAATTGCACCTACCGGCGGCCGATGCGCTGGGTTTTGAGCATGCGGCGCACACCCCCGCGCAGCGCGCCAAGGTGGCGGCGTTGGCGCAGCAATTAAAGCAGGCCAGCGCTTTGTTTGCCTTGCCGGCGGCGGCGCAGTGCCAATTAGCGCAGGTGACAGTGCAGGGCTTGGGCGCAGACCAAGTGAGCGCCGCCCCAGCGCACGAGCACGAACACGAACACGAACACGAACACGAGGGGGCGGCGGGCAAAGGCGCCGCCGAGCACAGCGATATTCAAGCGACCTATTTATTTGCCTGCCAGCAGCCGGCGGCATTAACCACGTTGCAGCTAACCCTGTTTGGCCATTTTCCCAGTGTGAGCGCTTTGCGCTTGCAAGCACTTACGCCGGGCGGGCAATGGGGGCGCGAAATGACGCCTAACGCGGCCAAGGTGAGTTGGTAATGTCGGCGGTGATTGAACTGCGTGAGGCCCGCTTTGCGTGGGGCGCGGGCGAGCCGGTGCTAGATATTGCGGCGCTGCGCATCGATGCCGGCGAGCGGGTGTTTATAAAAGGCCCGTCAGGCAGCGGCAAATCGACTCTGCTTGGGTTGTTGGCCGGCATGCACACGCCCAGTGCCGGCGAGTTGCGCGTGCTGGGGGAAGATCTGGGCCAATTATCTGGCCGCGCGCGCGATGCTTTTCGCGCGGCGCAGCTTGGCTACATCTTTCAGCAATTTAATTTGCTGCCCTATCTTTCGGTGCTTGAAAACGTGACGGCCGCGCTGATCTTTTCGCCGGCAAAACGCGCGCGTTTGAAGGGCTGCGCCAATCACGAGGCGGCGCGCTTATTAAGCGAGTTGCAATTGCCGCGCAGCGCTTTTGCTTTGCCGGTGCATGGCTTAAGCATTGGTCAGCAGCAGCGCGTGGCCGCAGCGCGGGCGCTGATTGGCGCGCCGCCGTTGATCATTGCCGATGAGCCAACCTCGGCGTTAGATACGGACAACCGCGCGGCGTTTATTGAACTGCTGTTTGCTGAGTGCGCGGCGGTGGGCAGCACCTTGGTATTTGTCAGCCACGATCCGCACTTAGAGCCGCTGTTTTCGCGGGTGGAAAATCTGCAGCAACTCAATCGGAGGGCGCATGTTGACACTCGCGCTTAAAAGTTTGTGGGCGCGGCGCTTAACCGCCGGCTTAACCTTGTTGTCACTGGCGTTAAGCGTCACCTTGTTGCTTGGCGTCGAGCGAGTGCGCAGCGGCGTGCGCGATAATTTTGCCAGCACGGTGTCGGGCACCGATCTGATTGTTGGCGCGCGCTCTGGCCAGCTTAATTTGCTGCTTTATTCGGTGTTTCGCCTAGGTAGCCCGACCAATAACATCAGTGCGGCCAGTTATGCCGCGCTAAAAGCGCAGCCCAATGTGGCGTGGACCATCCCGCTGAGCTTGGGCGATTCCCATCGAGGTTTTCGCGTGATCGGCACCACTAGCGATTATTTTCGCCATTTTCGCTATGGCCAAACGCAAGCACTCCACTTGAGCCAAGGGCGCGCTTTTGCGCAAAAGGCACCGTTTGAAGTGGTGCTCGGCGCGCAAGTGGCCAAGCGCTTGGGCTATCAATTAGGCCAAGCGGTGGTGATTGCCCATGGCGCTGGCAGCACCTCGTTTAGTCAGCACGATAATTTGCCTTTTACCGTGGTGGGGATTTTGGCGCCCACCGCGACGCCAGTTGATCACAGTGTGCATGTGCCGTTAACTGGGCTTGAGGCGATTCATCTGGGCTGGGAGAGTGGCCGCCAGAGTAAAGCGCTGCGCGCCGACGAGATTGATCTGGCCGCGTTGCAACCTAAAGCGGTGACCGCCGTGTTGGTCGGGCTCAAGCAGCGCATTATGGCCTTTGCGCTGCAGCGCAGTATCAACACCTATCCCACCGAGCCGCTGCAAGCGATTTTGCCCGGCGCTGCGCTGCAAGAGTTGTGGAGTTTGCTCTCGGTGGCGGAAATGGCGCTGGCGTTGATCGCCGGTTTTGTGGTGCTGGCGGGCGGTGTGGGCATGTTGACTACCTTGCTGGCCGGCCTAAATGAGCGCCGCCGCGAATTGGCGATTTTGCGCTCGCTGGGCGCAAGCCCTCGGCACTTGTTTTGGCTGTTGGCGGCTGAAGCGGTGCTGCTGACCAGTGTCGGCGTGGTGCTTGGCTTGGTGGCGCTGTATGTTGGCCAAGGGCTGGCGACGCCTTGGCTGCTAACCCACTATGGCATGGCGCTGGAGCTGCGTTGGCCAAGTGCGGTGGAATGGGGGCGAGTGCTGTGGGTGTGGTTGCTGGGCGCCGGCGTTGGGCTGCTGCCGGCGCTGCGTGCGTATCGCTTTAGTTTGAGTGATGGCTTGGCCATCCGGTATTAATCATAAGGATCTGCGATGAAGTGGAAAATTTTGCTAGGGGGGCTGCTGGCCGGCGCCGTGGGCACGGCCAGTTATTATGGCTATTACGCCTACCAAGAGCGCATGGCGCCGACCCAGATCACGTTGCAATGGGAAGCGTTGATCCCTGAGGCCGAGCGCAATCTTCCGCCGCCGCAGGTGGATCATGAAAATCCCGACCCGATGAGCGTGCCGCAACCGGTGGGCGGCGTGGTGGCGGCGTTAAATGGCCAGCGGGTGAAGATCCCCGGCTTTGCCGTGCCGATTGAAGGTGATGCCAAACAGGTGACGGCGTTTTTATTGGTGCCCTATTTTGGCGCCTGCACCCATGTGCCGCCGCCACCAACTAACCAAATTATCTATGTGCGTTATCCGCAAGGGGCGAAAGTGCAAGAGTTGTGGGATGCCATTTGGGTGGAAGGCGTGCTTAGCACCGAAAGCAGTCGCCATGAACTGGGCAATACGTCGTACGCGTTAACCGCCACGCGGGTGAGCATGTATGACAGTCGCACCGGCGATACCGGTTTAGGCGCCTCGCCGGTGCAAGGCGACGATTAAGCCGGCGCGCTTAGCGCCGCGTTGGCCAAAAAAAAGCCCGCCAAATGTCGGCGGGCTTTTTTATGCTTCACGCTTAGTTGCGTTGGGCGGCGAGGCTAGCATCTAGCGCCACTAAGCGCTCGGCGATAAGATCGCGGCAGTGATCGCTTAACTCGCGAATGGCCGTGGCGCCCACTTCATCGGTGCGTACAGGGGCGAGCATCTCGATAATGATTTCGCCGTTATCCCAGCGATTAAGATTTATTTGGTGAAAATAGCTTGAGCACACCACCGGCACGATGGGCACACCCGCTTGCACTGCGGTGTGAAATGCGCCGGCTTTAAACGGCAGCAAGCCGCGGCCCTGCGAGCGGGTGCCTTCGGGGAACATCCAAATCGAGGTGCCGTGCTGTTTGATCTTATCCACCACTTGGTTAATGGTGCCCCGCGCCCGCGAGCGGTTGCTGCGGTCAATCAGCACATTACCCGACAGCCAGAACAGTTGGCCAAACAGCGGGATCCATTTCAGACTCTTTTTGCCGACGGCAACCACGCCTGGGCGCACGGCGCCGATCACGGTAAAAATGTCAAAGTTGCTTTGGTGGTTACAGATATACACCGCGGGCCCCACCTGCTCGAGCGCAGCGTCAACCTTAATCGTCACCGTTAAGCCCAGCAGTGGGCAGATTTTATGAAACAACTGTGCAAAGGCGTACACGTTGTTGGGATGGCGCGGCCGCACCAAGCAGAGCAAGGTACCAAAGATAAACCAGCCGATAAGTAAGAGACCTAGCAGCAGGCTCCGTAAAAGCATGAGCATGTAACACCTCAATAGACAGGCGCGGCCAAGCCGCTACGCAATGAAAGCGGCGGCACCATAGCAAAAACCCCCCGCAGCGGCCAGATAAACTCCCCCCGCAAACGAGTGTCTAGCCGAAGGCGCACTGCAATGGGCACATGACTTACATGTTTCGGGGTAAAGAAAAGTGCGCGAAAGGGTTGCCAATCACTAAGGATTAACTTACGCTACTCTAGCTATTTATGGAGGTGTGATGACATGATGTCAAGAGCAATAATGATCTGGGGTAACGGGTTGGTGCTTATGTTCGTCATTGGGTTGGTTAGTTTGTTGCTAGCTTTGCTGTGTAGCGCTGTGTATTGCGCCTTAAAGTGGCAAGCCATTGCCCGCCAACAAGCGCAACTGCTAGCGACCGCGCAAACGGATTTAGAATTTATGTTTGCCGTCGAAGGCCGGCAAAATGAGGCGGTACGCGAGATGACCGGGATGGTGCTAGGGCAATCGGTACGCCACGAAGTCACTCAATCCACCGGCCTTGCGCTTTCGGGCCAGTTTTTGCCCAAACGGGCCTATATGTGGCCGTTTAACGCCTGATCTTGACGTCGTCTTGCCCTGCGAACTGCCGCCGCCAGCTTACCTACGGCGGCATTTTTTTATCCGCAGATCGGTGCCGGCGTTTTAAACGGCGGCTGGCAGGTCACCGACGCTGAGCAAAAATTTCTCCCCGCGAGCGACGGTTTTTAATTGGTGCAGTGCTGCCGGCAGATCAGCAAACGCCTGCCATTGCAGCGGTGGCAGTTGCAACTGGCCGCAGCTCACGTGGGCAAACAACTGTTGGCTGGCGGCGACTAACTGCGCCCATTGCCGGTCGCTGGCATGGACATGTGCCGCCCCCAACGCAATTTCATGCAGTGAATGGCAGTGGTTAAACGCCGGCAGTGGGTTGTGCTCCACACGGCCGAGCACGGCGACCAGATGGCCGTAATAACCCAGTGCCGGCAGCAGATCTTGTGCTTGCTGGCTAGAGACTAAATCGATAATCGCAGTAAATGGCTCACCGCCATTGGCCGCTTGCAGCTGGGCCAGCCAATTCTCGGCGGCGTAATCGGCCACCGCGTACACGCCTTGGCGTTTGAGCCATGCGTGATGGCGTGGGCTGGCATTGGCGAATACCCGCCAGCCTTGGGCGTGGGCCAATTGCACCGTCCAACGGCCGACATTGCTGCCTGCACCGGTGATCAGCAGCGCTTCACCCACAGAGGTGGGCAATTTGGCTAGCGCTTGCCATGCGGTGAGGGCCGGGCAGGGCATGGCAGCGGCAGCCGCATCGCTTAACGCGTCGGGTACTGGCAAAATGGCGCGCGCCGGCACTTGTGTGTGCTGGGCAAAGCTGCCGTGATAGCGCAGATCGGTGTGATAGGCCACGCGCTGACCCAAACGCAGATGGGTCACATCACGACCTAAGGCCACAATGACACCCATGCCATCAACGCCGGGAACATGCCCAGGCTGCCACGCGTTGTGGCCATAGGTGATCAGTTTCCAATCCACCGGATTTAAACCAATCACGCGGTTGGCTACCCGTACTTCCAAGGCGCCAAGTGGCGGCAAGGTTTTAGTTTCTAGGCTTAACTGGCCATCGGTATTGGCGCCAGACCAGCACCAAGCTTGTGTTTGTTGGGGCATATTTTTCTCCACAAAAATGTGCGCAGGTAAGTGAGTTGCGCGGTAGACCATAAACCAATGATTCGCCGCGTGGTGTAACTATTCAGGGCGTAGATATGCCGTCGATGTAGGGGATGTTATGAAATACGCCGTGACCTTGCTAGAAATGAAGCTGTTTTTACAAGCCATTCAACTGGCTAATTTTTCCGATGTCGCGCGCCGACAAGATATGAGCCCGTCATCGGTATCGCGCAAAATTGCCCAACTGGAAGAAAAAGTGGGCAGTCAGTTGCTGCATCGGCATACTCGCGCCATCTCGCCCACTGCCGAAGGGCTGGCGTTTGCCAGTTATTGCGGGCAATTGCTTGAGCAATATGAGCGCCTTGTTGACCAGATTGAGCAGCGCGCCGATACGCCGCGTGGGCGGATTAAGATCAGCGCGCCGGTGGCGTTTGGTCGCTTACATATCGCGCCTTACTTAAGTGAATTACTGCAACGTTATCCGTTATTGCAGGTCGAGTTAGATCAAACCGATCACTTTGTCGATCCTGCCGCCGAAGGGGTGGACCTATTGATCCGTATCGGCGTGATGCAAGACAGCACTTTGCGTTTAAAAACCTTAGGCCCACAACATTATGTGCTGGCAGCCAGTCCAGCTTATGTAGCGCGCTATGGTGAGCCGCAGGATCCTGCAGCCTTGCTGACGCACAATTGCTTGGTATTTAGGGGGCGTCACGGCTTGCAACGCTGGTTTATTCGCCAAGGCGAGGCATTGCCCGCTGCTTTGGACGTGAGCGGTAATTTATCCAGTAATAACGCAGAAACCTTGGTGGCGGCCGCAGTGGCTGGTGCCGGGGTTGTTTTGTTTCCGACCTGGCTTATTGGCGAAGAGTTGCGTACGGGGCGTTTGCTGCGCGTGCTGACGCATTGCACTGCCTCCACCAGTTTAGAGCCGCAGCAGATCAGCGCCTTGTATTTAGATACCGCACAGTTGGCGACCAAAGTGCGGGTGGTGATTGATTTTTTTGCGCAAAAATATAACGCGCCCCAGTACTGGGACGCGTTGGTTAGTTAAGCGGTCAAGATATTTTGCGTACAGATAAAGTGCGCATCTTGGGTAAACGCTTGAAATTGCGCGATCACTTGCTGCATCGCCGCGCTTTGAATATCACGCAAAAACGCTTCGCTGCTGCTGATCTCGATCACTTCAAAGTAATCCCACGGCGACGGAGTCGCCTGGCCTAGTGGGTTAAGCCCTTTGTAAACACTAAAGGCGTTGACGCTGCGTAAACCATTGACCGTAGGCAGGTCAACACTTTTGGCCCAAGCTAGATAGTCCGCCTCGCAGGTGTCGGATTTGAGGTTAAATAAGACCATTACGGTACTAGGTGCATTATTCATGGGAAATATCCTGTAATTGATTAGCACGATAGATACAAACTAACGCGCCTGTGAGGGCCAGCATGGCACCGATGCGCCAGTGATTGAGTGGCAGGGCGGTATTGCCTAACCAACCGAGAGTATCAATCACTAAGCTCATACTCATTTGCCCGAGCAAGGTGGCGACGGTGGCAATCGCTACGCCCACGCGTGGAATGGCCGCCACCATGACCAACATATACACAATGCCAAACAAGGCGCCGATCAGTTGCCATTTCGGTACATTCAGCAAATGTTGGCTAGCGGGCGGTGCAAAGAAAAAGATCAGCAAGGCGGTGACCACGGTGCCGACACTAAAGGTTAAAAAAGCACTGTGCACCACGCCAACGCGCGCGCCCAATTGGCCATTGATTGCCGCTTGCATGCTTAGCGCCATGCCCGCTAACACAGCCATGAACGTCATAATGAGCATTATTGGCTCCCCTGATAAGTGCAGAACAATGCCAGCAAAATGCAGCCCAGTGCGGCTAGGCGCAGTGGATGCGGGGCGCGTTTAGGCAGGCCATACCAACCAAAATAATCAACAGCAAAGCTTTTACTGATCTGACCAAACAAGATGGCCATCATGCTCATCGCCACCCCTAGCTGTGGGGTGGCTAGCGTGAGCACCACCACATAGATCGGACCTAAAAAGCCGCCGATCAGTTGCCAACGCGGCACACTGTGCCAGCCGGCAAACGGCGTGCGCTGGGTAAAAAAGCGCAGCAGCCAAAGCAGCGCGGTGCCCACCGCAAAAATGCTAAACGTCGCCCATAAGTGGCCTACTTGTTCCCCTAACGGGCCAAGTAAGCCCGCTTCGAATGATAAGCCCATGCCGGCTAAGACGATGAGCAGAATGAAAAATAGGTTCATCTTGGATCAAACAAGGTGACGTGAGTGTGTTGGCGATAGGCTTTGCCCTGTGGATAAGACACTAGCTCTAACTGCATGCCCCACGGCGCAAGGAAATAAACCCATGTTTCACCCGCACTCGGCCCTTCGTGCATGGTGGTAGGTTCGCCTAGCACAGCGATATTTTGCGCTCGTAGGTACGCTACTGCCGCCTCCATATCCTCGACATAAAAAGCCACATGGTGACCGCCAATATCGGCGTTATTCGGCGGGGTGAGCTGGCGCGGCACAGTGTCGGCATATTCAAAAATTTCTAAATTGATGCCGTAAGCATTCATTACCGCAATGCGGTTAATTTCCGCCCGCGGCGCCACATTTAACTGCACCTGCATCCAATCATCGGCTGCGGCAAAGGGGCCAAATTCATAGGCCAATGCAAAGCCAAAGACGTCTTGGAAAAAAAGCACCGCCTCAGCCAAATTCGGCACGGTAAAGCCGATGTGATCTGGTTTTTTTAAGCCTGGAATCGCCATGCTTTAAGCGCCTTGTGCTTGGCGCAGGGCTTTTAATGCGCCCATCGTGGTCGCGCCTTTGTTAAAGCCGGTATAGACCGAAGCAAAAATAATCAGCTCTTCAATTTCGGCATAGGTCGCGCCTTGTTTGAGTGCCATCGCTACGTGCGCCGCAAACGGATTGCCCTCGCCGGTGACATTCAGAGTGACTTGATCAATTGCCAAGGTGAGCAGCGCTTTGGTCTTTTGTGATAACAGCGGCAGGCCCCAAGCTTGACCGGCGACCTGCACGGTCATTTCACCCCACACGGGATCAATACTTTTTAAGCCGGCGATTAACTCGACATCGTCTAATACAGCATTAGCTAACGGGGTAGACATCAATAACACTCCAGTAATTAAGCGGTTGTACCGCGAAGAGTGCGCATTATAGGCAAGCAAAAAAGGGGAAAAATGGGCGAGACGGCACAGCACTTATGCAGGATCTGCACAAGTGGCTGACGCGGGTGGCGGCGTAAGTTGGACATTTTTGCCAAGCATGGCCAATGACGGCGAAAAAAAATCCCCCTGGGCCTGAGCCGCAGGAGGATTACGCGTGCAGATTAACGCCGGCGCGTTACTTTAGCCGGCTTACTCTGCCGCCATGCGCGCATTGATGTAATCGAGCGCGCGATCGATACGGGCTAAGGTGCGCTCTTTACCTACCAGTGCCATAACCGCATCAATGCCTGGGGATTGGCCGGTGCCGGTGACGGCAACGCGCAGTGGCATACCCACTTTGCCCATGCCTTGGCCGAGCTCGGTCGCAGTGGCGTTGATTGCCTCGTGCAGCGCGGCCACGTTCCAATCGGCTAAGGCGGCTAATTTCGCTTTCACCAAGGTCAATGGCTCGGCGGCCACACCGCGCAGGTGTTTTTTCGCCGCCGCTTCGTCGATTGCTTCGTACTCTTCAAACAAATAACGGCTTTGCGCGGCCATTTCGACCAGCGTGTTGCAGCGTTCAGCCAGCAAGGTGACGACCTCTGGCAGCGCTGGGCCGTGGCTGGTGTTGATGTTTTGCGCCTGCATATGCCACACCAAGTGCTGGGCGACATAGGCTGGATCTAAGCTGCGCATATAGTGGTTGTTGAGCCACAACAGCTTGTCGGTGTTAAACGCCGAGGCAGATTTAGAAATCGCGTCCAAGCTAAACAGCTTGATCATCTCTTCGCGGCTAAAGATCTCTTGATCGCCATGGGACCAGCCTAAACGCACTAAATAATTCAGCAGCGCTTCCGGCAGGTAGCCGTCATCACGATACTGCATCACGGACACAGCGCCGTGGCGCTTAGAGAGCTTGGCGCCATCATCGCCCAAGATCATCGATACGTGGGCAAACGCAGGCACCGGCGCGCCCAGCGCTTTATAGATATTGATCTGCCGTGGGGTGTTGTTGATGTGATCTTCACCTCGCACCACATGGCTCACGGCCATATCCCAGTCATCGATCACGACACAGAAGTTGTAGGTTGGCGCGCCATCGGTGCGGCGGATGATCAGATCATCGAGTTCGGTGTTGGCAAATTCAATGCGCCCGCGCACGTGGTCATCAAACACCACCGCGCCTTCGTGTGGGTTACGAAAACGGATCACATGCGGCGCATCGGCGGCATGGCTTTCGCTGCTATCGCGGCATTTGCCGTCATAACGCGGCTTTTCACCGGCGGCCATTTGCCCTTCGCGCAGCGTTTCTAAACGCTCTTTTGAGCAGTAGCACTTATAGGCGCGGCCATCGGCCAGCATCTCGTCGATCACGGCGTTATAGCGATCAAAGCGCTTGGTCTGATAGTAAGGGCCCTCATCCCAGCCCAGATCCAGCCACTGCATGCCTTCGATAATGGCGTCAATTGCCGCTTGGGTCGAACGCTCTAAGTCAGTGTCTTCAATACGCAAAATAAATTCGCCGCCTTGGCTTTTGGCAAACAACCAAGAGTACAGCGCAGTACGGGCACCGCCCACGTGCAAAAAGCCGGTGGGGCTGGGGGCAAAACGGGTTTTGATTTTCATCGGGTCGCCTTGTGTTGAACGCGCGCCATCGCCATCGTCAGCCGGTGCTGCAGTCGTTACGCGCAAAAAGAGGGCTAAAGCCAAAAACGGCGGCCATTTTAGCACTGTGCTTAAGCAATAGGAAAATTTCCCCGCGCGGGCGCGTAACGGCGACCTTCAGCCGCGTTCTGACGCAAAACGACGCGCAGCGCTGATTTTTTCGCCCTGATCGCGCTATTTTCCGCACTTTTTACATGCTTGGCCGTTTCTATCCCTTGCGGCACGCTTTATCATGAGGTGTATTTTGCCCGTTGCGCCCTGCGCTGGGCTGACTTTTCTTTGTGCTGCCTTGAGGTAACTGTTGTGCCTATTTCTGACCGCCGCCGGCGCGGCCACGCTGCCCGCGCTCGCCAACACGGCATGCCCAATCTGGATGTAAGCGCGTTGCGCCAGCGCTGGCTGAGCATGTGCGCAGCACTGCCTACGCTGGTGTGGCCGTTCAAGGCGAGCCGCCCGCAGCCACAACCATTAACAAGCCGG
>JBOFMA010000069.1:0-33939 GCA_051658125.1 Aeromonas sp. | reverse complement strand
ATCATCGTTCTTAATACAGAAGTCCGCATGCTGCTCATAAATAAACGAATAGTCTGGTGAGTTAAGTAATTGATATTTTTCATTTAGCTTAGTGGAATTACTGACAACGATAATCGGATTGTATCCCATGCTGCGTTGTTTTTTTGCTATGTCTAATGCCATTAAGGTTGGCTTGTGGCTTGCATCGATAAATTGGTCACATAAGATGGTGACGTCTTTATTTTTCTCACC
The DNA here is from genome assembly GCA_051658125.1 of Aeromonas sp. Classification (GTDB taxonomy): domain Bacteria; phylum Pseudomonadota; class Gammaproteobacteria; order Enterobacterales; family Aeromonadaceae; genus Aeromonas. Next base: position 33,708 of record JBOFMA010000069.1, on the reverse strand, counting down.
AGATGCATCGGCTAAATCAGGTGTTTTTATCTCATCCACAATCGATTTGAATAGCTTCTCGCGCTCAGTCTCGCCGTAATTTGAATCAGTTGGCTGTGCCGCTGAGCGCATTGCTTCGAGCATATAAAACAACTGATAGCGCAATTCAAGGCCAAGACTTTTCTTTAACGCTAATTCATAAATAAACTGTTGTGGGTCACTGTGCTTGCCAATAATCGCATCTTTTAGATAGATGAACAGAATTTCTGGCGGGGTGTCACCGTGGTAGTTTTCTAATTCCATGGCAAAGGCCCAAGCGGCGAGGGCTTGGTTCTCTTCGTCCATATAGGCAAAGGCTAATAACTTATATAAATCGCTGTTGTTGCTTTTTTTTAAGCGATCGCGCAGCAGGGTGATCGCTTTGGCTGGTTTCTTTTTTTCTAATAATTTATTGGCTTCAATTAATGCGGCATTATCTTGCTGCAGCGTGATGGCATTAGATTTATGAGTATTGAGCATTGGGACTCCAAACGTATCTGGGCTAGATAGGTCGGTAAAGGGCATGAAGGGTAAGGATTGTCACGAAAATTAACAAAGATCACTCTTTCGTGCAAAGAGAATATGATTCGGCCTAAGAGCGCAGCGCTCTTAGACCGAACCGCCGCGCTTAGCCGGTGTTACGCATGCCGGCGGCGATGCCGGCGATGGTGACCATCAAGGCTTGATCTAGGTCGGTGTGTAGCTCTTCGGGGTTGGCGCGCGCGCGGTTAAGTAACTCAGCTTGCAGCACGTTGAGTGGATCAGTGTAAGGATTGCGCAAGCGAATGGATTCTTGGATCCACGGCTGGCCGGCCAGCAATTCCTGCTGACCACGTAGGTCGAGCACGGTGGCAATAGCGGCGGTGAGCTCACTGCGCAATTGCTCGCCGAGCGGCCAGAGTTTTTCTGGCACCAAGCGGGTATCGTAATATTGCGCTAGCCACGTGTCGGCCTTTAAAAACACCATTTCCAGCATTTCTAATCGGGTGTGGAAAAACGGCCACTGCTGCGCCATCTCTAGCAGGGTGTCACGTTGACCATTAGTGATCACGGCACCCAAGCCTTCGCCGGCGCCCAGCCATGCGGGCAGCATCAGGCGGTTTTGTGTCCAAGCAAAAATCCAAGGAATCGCGCGCAGGCTCTCGACGCCGCCATTGGGGTGACGCTTGGCTGGGCGTGAGCCGAGCGGCAATTTCCCCAGCTCCATTTCTGGTGTAGCGGCGCGAAAATACGGTACGAAATCAGCATGTCCACGCACGACAGAGCGGTAATGGGCGCAGGAAACCGCGCTTAATTGATCCATCACTTGGCGCCAAGCGGCGGTCGGTACCGGTGGTGGCAATAAATTGCCCTCCAGCACGGCGCTGGTGTACAGCGATAAGCTGCGGATGGCTACCTTTGGCAGGCCGAATTTAAAGCGGATCATCTCGCCTTGTTCGGTGGTGCGCAGACCACCGCGCAAGGAGCCTGGTGGCTGGGAGCGGATAGCTTGATGCGCAGGGGCGCCGCCACGGCCAACGGTGCCGCCACGCCCGTGGAACAAGGTCAGGCGCACCGCGTGCTGCTCGGCCAAGGCGACGAGGGATTCCATCGCGGTGTATTGCGCCCAACCGGCGGCCATCATGCCGGCGTCTTTGGCCGAATCCGAGTAGCCGATCATGACGTATTGGCGGCCCTGCATATAGCGCTGATAGCTTTCTAGACTAAGCAGGCGCGCCATGACTGCGCTGCCGGCGTGCAGGTCTTCTTGGGTTTCAAACAGCGGCGCAATCGGTAGGTTAAACGGGCAGTGCGCCTCTTTGAGCAGCAGTTGCACGGCCAGCACATCGGAGGGCGCGCCAGCCATCGAGATAATGTAAATACCAAACGCATCACCGGAGTGGCGGGCAATCACGGCATAGGTGTCGAGGATCTCTTGGGTCGCTTGGCTCGGCTGCCATTGGCTCGGCACCAAGGGGCGGCGCGAGTCAATTTCACTGAGCAAAAACGCCTGCTTTTGCGCTTCATCCCATTGGCTGTAATCGCCTAAGTCTAAGTAACGGGTAATTTCTGCCAGCGCTTCGCCGTGGCGCTCGCCATCTTGGCGAATATCCAGTTTTACCAGATGAATACCAAAGCAGGCGACCTTACGCAGCACGTCGAGCAGCATGCCATCAGCGATGTTGCGCATGCCGCAGGCTTGCAGTGAGCGGTAACAGGCGGCTAGCGGCGTGCGCAACTGGGTAGTTTGCGTAACGAGATCGCGCTGCTCGCTGTGCTGGCCTTGAATGCGGGCGGCCAAATGTTCACGGGTTTCGCGCAATGCTTCGCGCAGCGGGCGCAAAATAGCGCGGTAAGGCTCGAGTGTGTCGCCTACTTCGGCGCGCAGTGACGCGTCACAATCGCTCATCGATAGTTCTGAGGTGAGCTGTTTGATGTCTTGATAAAACAGGCTAACCGCCATCCAGCGACTTAAATAGAGCACTTCATCGGTGACTTTGGCGGTAACAAAGGGGTTGCCATCGCGATCGCCGCCCATCCATGAGGTAAATTTTACCGGCGCGGCATCTAGCGGCAGGCGCACGCCGAGGTGCTGCTGCAAGCGCTCGTCGAGGTTACGCATAAACTCCGGCAAGGCGGGCCAGAGGTTATTTTCAATCACCGCCAAGCCCCATTTGGCTTCATCCACCGGCGTCGGCCGCACTTGGCGAATTTCATTGGTGTGCCACGCCTGATTGATCAGTTGCTCAATGCGTGACAGCAGTGTGTCCCGCTCGCGTGGGAGTAGATCGGATAATTCCAGCGCGGCCAAGCAGTCGCTCATTTGCACATGCTTGTGGATCAAGGTGCGGCGCGTCACTTCGGTGGGATGGGCGGTGAGCACCAGATCAATATCGAGCTCGCGCACTGCGGCGATGATCGCGTCTTCACTGATATCAGCGTCTTTTAGTTTGCTAAACAGCACTTCGAGCGGATCGCTCAAGCCCACTTGCTCGGCGGCGCCGCGTGAGATGGTGTGAAATTGTTCCGCCACGTTGGCCAAGTTTAAAAACTGGCTAAAAGCGCGCGCCACCGGTAGCAGTTCGGCATCAGAAAGTTCGCGTAGCATGGTCAGCAAGGTGGCGCGATCGGCGCTGTTGCCTTGGCGCGAGGATTTAGCCAAGCGACGAATGGTTTCGATTTTGTCTAAAAAAGCGTCACCTTGGTGATCTTTTATCGATTTGCCGAGCAGTTGCCCGAGCAGGTTGACATTAGCGCGTAGCGCGGCGAATTTTTCTTTCATTTTCAATGCCTTAATCTGTTGCTGTGGTGGCGAGAACGGGGCGTAGTGTTGATCTTGTCATCTGCGGCCAACTCTACCGCAGGCGGGCGTTAACCGGCAAAGCAAAAGCGGCCAATTAACTGCTGCAACTGCTGCTGGGCCGGTTTTACCATCGCCACGGCTAAATATTCATCGGGTTGGTGGGCCTGATTAATCGAGCCGGGCCCCCACACCACGGTTTGGCAGCCAAGCGCACTGATAAACGGTGCTTCGGTGCAGTAGTTCACCGTGGTGGCGGCATGGCCACTGATGCGTTCAATTTCTTGCACCAGTGGGCTGCGCGCATCGGTGGCAAAGGCGGGGATCGGTTCGTGCAGATGGCGAATATGCAGGCAGCCCGGCTGATGCACTTCCAGCGGTGCCAGCGCGGTTTCAATCAGGCCCATTAATTCTGCAGGGCCAATTTGCGGCGTGGGGCGCAGATCAATGCTCAGCGTGCAGCAGCCGCAGATGCGGTTGGGGCTGTCGCCGCCCTGAATGGCGCCGAAGTTCAGCGTTGGCTGCGGCACGGCAAACCGAGGGTCTTGATAACGCTGGGCTAAGTTTTGCTGCAACGTGAGCAACTGGCCCATCGCCGAGTGCATCAGCTCTAAGGCGTTAACGCCGTTGGCAGGATCGGAGCTATGGCCGCTTTGCCCGGTAATTTGAATCGCTTCGGCCATGTGGCCTTTGTGCGCGGTGACCGGCACCAGATCGGTTGGCTCACCAATGACGGCATAGGCCGGTGCTAGGCGCTGACTGGCGGCCAGCGCGCGCGCACCCGCCATCGTGATCTCTTCATCGGCACTGGCAAAAATGGCCAAGGGTGCGGTGAGTTGCGACCAATCCAAGCGCTGCAGTGCATCGAGCACAAAGGCAAAAAAGCCTTTCATATCAATGCTGCCCAAGCCATAGAGCTTGCCGCCCTCCTCGGTGAGCTGAAATGGATCTTTTTGCCAGCGGCCGGCATCAAACGGCACTGTGTCGGTATGCCCAGCCAGCAGCAGGCCGCCGCGGATCGGCTCCGCGCTGGGCCAGTGCGCCGGCAGACGTGTCGCCAGCAGATTGTATTTATTCTTTAAGCCAGGCAGCGCCTCAATTTTACACTGAAAACCAAGTGGGGTTAAAGCATCGGCCAGCAGTTGGATCACGGCTAGGTTGCTTTGATCCCACGCCGGATCTTGGCTACTAATGGAGGGGGTTTGAATTAACTGTTGGTAAAACTTAGCAAAATCCCACGATGACATGACAACTCCCTGCGGTGTGCGCTTGCGCCGCCTGCGCGCCCCCGCCGTTGGCGCTTAACGGTGTCTGCGACAAATTTGGGCTAAGATAGCACGGAGTGCGCAGGCCAAGGCTAGGGGATTGTTGGCGCTGCGTGCTAGATAGGCTAGAGGTAACAGATTACTGGAAAAGGCGCTGGCGACAGATTGAACACTTGCCCATTAGAGTGGGCATTGGTAAAGTTAGCCGGTTTTTTTGCACCATCCAATCTTTAGGATTTCCCGTCGCTATGTTCAAGAAGCTCCGAGGCGTCTTCTCCAATGATCTGTCTATCGATCTTGGGACAGCCAACACCCTGATCTATGTTAAAGATCAAGGGATCGTCCTTAACGAACCCTCTGTGGTCGCTATTCGCCAAGAGCGCGGCAACGCGAAATCCGTGGCAGCGGTAGGTCATGCCGCGAAGCAGATGCTCGGTCGTACCCCTGGCAATATCTCGGCTATTCGTCCGATGAAAGATGGCGTGATTGCCGACTTTTATGTGACGGAAAAAATGCTGCAGCACTTTATTAAGCAAGTGCACGACAATAACTATTTCCGCCCAAGCCCACGGGTATTGGTGTGCGTGCCTTGCGGTTCGACCCAAGTTGAGCGCCGCGCTATTAAAGAATCGGCCTTAGGTGCAGGCGCACGTGAAGTGTATTTGATTGACGAGCCGATGGCCGCCGCCATTGGTGCCGGCTTGCCGGTGTCTGAAGCGACTGGCTCGATGGTGATCGATATCGGCGGCGGCACCACCGAAGTGGCGATCATCTCCTTAAACGGCGTGGTGTATTCGCAATCGGTGCGTATCGGTGGCGATAAGTTAGATGAAGCCATCATCAGCTATGTACGCCGTAACTACGGCAGCGTGATTGGCGAAGCGACCGCCGAGCGTATCAAGCATGAAATCGGCTCGGCTTACCCGGGCGATACGGTACGTGAAATTGAAGTGCGTGGCCGTAACCTAGCCGAAGGCGTACCGCGCAGCTTTACCTTAAATTCCAACGAGATCTTAGAAGCGCTGCAAGAGCCATTGTCTGGCATCGTTGCTGCAGTGATGGTCGCGCTGGAGCAATCACCGCCCGAGTTGGCATCGGATATTTCCGAGCGCGGCATGGTGCTGACCGGTGGTGGCGCACTGCTCACCGACATCGACCGCTTATTAACCGTAGAAACCGGTATCCCTGTGGTGATCGCAGAAGATCCATTGACCTGTGTCGCCCGTGGCGGTGGTAAGGCGCTGGAGCTGATCGACATGCACGGTGGCGACCTGTTCCACTACGAATAAGAGCCTAAAGCCGGCCAGTGGGCCGGCTGTTTTTTGACGCATCATGAAACCCATTTTCGGGCGAGGCCCATCGCTTCAGTTACGGTTGTTTCTCGCCGTCATCTTATCTATCGCCGCTATAGTCGCTGATTCGCGCTTTGGCGTGTTTAGTCACGTCCGCGTGTATCTAAGCTCACTGGTGAGCCCCATCCAATATCTGGCCAATGCGCCAGGCATCGCGTTAGATGCGGTCTCCACGCAAGTACAAACCCGCGCCTCCCTAATTGAGCAAACCCAGCAGCAAGAGCAGCAACTGTTCACGCTGCGCGCGCGTCTGCTCAAACTTGATCACCTCGAGCATGAGAACCAGCGCCTGCGTGAGTTGCTCGGCTCGCCGATCCACAAAGAATCACGCAAGATGGTGGCCGAATTACTTTCGGTCGACTCGGACCCGTTTAGTCACCAAGTGCTGATCAACAAAGGCGCGCTCGATGGCATTTATAACGGCCAAGCGGTGATCAATGATTTAGGTGTCATTGGCCAAGTGCTGCATGTGGGCTCGACCACCAGTCGGGTGCTGCTGATCACCGATTCCAACCATGGCTTGCCGGTGCGGGTGCTGCGCAATGATTTGCGCGCCATTGCCACCGGTAGCGGTGAGTTGGATAAATTAGAGCTGCGCAACTTACCGCGCAATGCCGATATCGAAGTCGGCGATTTGCTAGTGACCTCGGGGCTCGGCGGGCGCTTTCCGGAAGGCTATCCGGTGGCCAAGATCACGCGCTTTGATTATGTTGAGGGCAAAACTTTTGCGGAAGTGGAAGCCAAGCCGCTCGTTGCCCTTGATCGTTTGCGCTATTTGCTGCTGCTATGGACTGAGAAAAAACCGGTGCTCGGCGATGAGCTCGCACCGGCGAAGGCCCCCGCCGCGGCTGGGGGGCGTTAATGGTACAAACGGCCCGCCGGCAAGGGCGGCAGTGGATTGCGCTATCCATTTTGCTCGCCTTGTGCTTATCGATTCAGCCGCTGCCTTATCAACTCGATCCGTTTCGGCCCGACTGGTTGGCCATGGTGCTGATCTACTGGACTTTGGCGCTGCCACATCGCGCCAATGTGGGCAGCGCATGGGGGGCCGGTTTGCTGCTTGATGTGCTGCTGGGCAGCACCTTGGGCGTGCGCGCGATGGCGATGGCGATCACCATCTATCTGGCCGCCTTGCAGTTCCAAAAAATTCGCAATTTTTCCCTCTGGCAGCAGGCGTTTATCATCGCGTTTTTGTCGCTGGTGGGAAAAATTATTGTGTTTTGGGTTGAGCATATCTTTGGCTCGGCCCTGATCCACGTCACCTACTTTGGTTCAACACTGACCACGTTATTTACTTGGCCTTGGCTGTTTTTAGTGCTGCGCAACGTGCGTCGGCGCTTTCGCGTGAGCTAACGTGGCCCAAGAGATCGCTGTTATGTCCCACGTTGTTTCCCCACTCACTGCCCCTGCGCTCTATTTAGCCTCAGCCTCACCGCGTCGGCGTGAATTGCTGACGCAATTAGGCTATGCCTTTAGCGTGCGGGTGGGCGAGGTGCCAGAAGTGCGCGCGCCCGGTGAGGTGCCGGCGACCTATGTGCGCCGCTTAGCCGAGGCCAAAGCTCGCGCCGGGCAGCAGCTTGTGGCTGATCCGCACGCGCTAGTGCTGGGCGCCGATACTATTGTTGTGCTCGGCGAGCAGGTGTTTGAAAAGCCGCGCGATAGCAGTGATGCCCACGCCATGCTGCGGCAATTGTCAAATTGCACCCATCAGGTGATGACCGCTGTGGCGCTAGTGCAAGGAGCCCAATGCACGCGAGCCTGCGTGGTCAGTGAGGTGACCTTTCGCGCCTTAACCGATGCGGAAATTACCGCCTATTGGCACAGCGGCGAGCCGTGCGATAAAGCGGGCAGTTACGCCATTCAAGGTCAGGGCGGTAAATTTGTCCGCCATCTGTCAGGCAGTTACAGTGCGGTGGTGGGCTTGCCGCTGCTAGAAACGGACGCGCTACTTAGCGCCGCGCTGGCGCGTTCACGCTGATATCGCTGCGTGGACAGCGCGTAAGTTTGGCGCTGCACATAAATTTTACCTATCTAATCAAAGGCTTAACCGCATGAGCGCAGAATTACTGGTCAATGTTACCCCGTCGGAAACGCGCGTGGCGCTGGTGGAAAATGGCCAGCTGCAAGAGGTGCATGTTGAGCGCCAAGCCAAGCGCGGTATCGTCGGTAATATCTATAAAGGCAAGGTCAGCCGCGTGCTGCCAGGCATGCAGGCGGCTTTTATCGATATTGGTATGGATAAAGCGGCGTTTTTGCACGCCTCGGACATTGTGCCGCACACCGAATGTGTGGCTGTGAAAGAAAAAGAGCAGTTTCCGGTGGCCAACATCGCCGAATTGGTGCGCCAAGGCCAAGACATCATGGTGCAGGTGGTTAAAGATCCGCTAGGTACCAAGGGGGCGCGCTTAACTACCGATATCACCTTACCTTCGCGCTATCTGGTGTTTATGCCCGGTAGCGCCCATGTGGGCGTGTCGCAGCGCATTGAATCTGAAGCCGAGCGCAATCGCTTAAAGCGGGTCGTGACCGAGCACGTTGATGAGCTGGGTGGCTATATCATCCGCACCGCGGCCGAAGGCGTGGGCGAAACTGAGTTGGCGCAAGATGTGGCGTTTTTGCAGCGTTTGTGGCGCAAAATTTTAGAGCGCAAACAAAAATACCCTGCCTGCAAGATGTTGTATGAAGATCCGAGCTTGGCTTTTCGCGTGGTGCGCGATTTTGTCGGCGCCGATTTAGATAAAATTCGCGTCGATTCTGGGCAAAGCAACGACGCGCTCAAGCGCTATTGCGATGAATATGTGCCGGAGCTGGCCGATAAAATTGAGCGCTACAACGGCGATTCGCCGATTTTTGATCTGTATGACGTGGAAAACGAGATCCAGCGCGCGCTCGAGCGCAAAGTGGAGCTTAAATCCGGCGGCTATCTCATCATCGATCAGACCGAAGCTATGACCACGGTGGACATTAACACCGGTGCATTTGTCGGTCATCGCAATCTCGAAGAGACCATTTTTAATACCAATATCGAAGCCACGGCGGCGATTGCCCGCCACCTGCGCCTGCGCAATTTGGGCGGCATTATCATCATTGATTTTATTGATATGCAGGCCGAAGAGCATCGCCGTCGCGTGTTGGCGAGCCTTGAGCAGGCGCTGCAAAAAGATCGCGCCAAAACCAACGTTAACGGGTTTTCCCAGTTGGGATTGGTGGAGATGACGCGCAAACGCACCCGCGAAAGCTTAGAGCACATCTTGTGCTGCGAATGCCCCGAGTGCAAAGGCCGCGGCCGGGTGAAAACCGTGGAGTCGGTCTGCTTTGAGATCTTGCGCGAGATCATCCGCGTTAATCGGGCTTACGATGCCGATCAATTTACTGTGTACGCCGCGCCGGCGGTGGCCGATTACCTGCGCGGCGAAGAGTCGCACAGCTTGGCCGAGCTGGAAGTGTTTATCGGTAAGCAGGTGCGCGTGGTGAGCGAGCCGCTGTATGCGCAAGAGCACTTTGATGTGGTGATGATGTAATTGCTGCCGCCATGGTTTGCGCGCAGTCAGCGCTACGCGTGGCGGCTGCTGGCGGTGTTGTGCCTGCTGCTGGCGCTGCTCGCCACCGCCAGTCGCCTCGCGAGCCCTTATCTGCAAACACATAAAGGCGCGCTGCTGGCATGGCTGTTAGCCGAGCAGCCGCTACAGGCTGAGGTGGGCGAGATCCAGCTCAGCTGGCGCGGTATGGGGCCGGCACTGGCGCTGCGTGAGCTGACGCTGTTGGCGCCGGCGGCCACAAAGGACCCCTTGGCGGCGCCTTTGCGGCCGCAGGTGCGGGTTAAGCGCGTTTGGCTGCAGCTTGATCTGTGGCAAAGCCTGCGTCAGCGCCAAGCGGTGCTCGGCAACGTGACGCTACGTGATGGCCAAGTGCAGTTAGCCACATTAACCACTGCGCCGGCGCGCTCAACCGCCGCCCCCACAACGGCCGCGCCGCTTTGGCCGATGCTGATTGCGCTGTTTCCCCGCGTTAGCTTAGAAAACATCCACTTAGCCCTGATCAACGCCGATGGCGCTTGGCCAGTGCTGGTGCTTAAGCGGCTGCATTTGCGCCAATACGGCGCGCGCTATTTAGGTGAAGGCTATGCCGCGTGGGCGGCGGCAGAGCAGCCGTCGGCGGGCCATATCGAGGGCATACCGCCAAGTGAGATGACCGACAACGAGCCCAGCGCGCGCACGGCGGTGGCGGCGTCATTGCGCCGTGGCGGCGCGCGCATGCAGCAAGCGTTGCAGCAGGTGTTAAATCCGGCCCCCGACGCCCGCGGGCGTTTGCGCGTGCAGCTAGATTTACACGCGGCCACGGGTCTTGGCGCCCCTGTGTGGGAGCAGGCGCGCGGGCAAATTTATTTGGCTGCGGAAGCATTAGATATTACGCCGCTAGTGCACTTTTGGCCGGGCGCGGCGGCGGCCAAAACGCCGCGCTGGCAGGGCCAGCTCAATGGCCAGTTGTGGCTCGAGGTACGCGCTGGTCAATGGCACAGTGCGCTGCTGGCTTTAGGCGACAATGTGCTGAGCCAAGCCGCGCTAGGGCAGCTGCCGGCGCGGCGTTACGCGCTATCGGGCGGGCATATCCAGTGGCAACGACAAGGCGAAAACTGGCAATTGGCCAGCCACGGCGTGATGCTTGAAGCGCCAAGCGATCCCGCAGCGGCGCCATCCTCATCTTCCTCCTTACAGACGATACCGCTCACCCTGCAAATTGACCGCCGCGGTGAAGAGGTGGATGGACACTTACCAGCCATCGATCTGGCGGCCTTGCAGCCGCTGCTGCAATTGGTGGCTAGCCGCTGGCCACAGATGGGCACGCTTTTGGCGCGCACCGCGCCGCACGGCCAAGTGCGCGATGTGCAAGTGACGCACACCGCGCAGCAAGGCTGGGCGCTTAGTGGCCGCTTGCAAGACGTAGGCCTTAACGCGTGGCAGCAGGTGCCGGGGGTGGCGCGCTTAAACGGCAATTTTTGGGTCAGCCGCCAAAGCGCGCACATGGCGTTGCAGGTGCATGATGAGTGGCTTCTTCCCTGCGTACACTTTAAGGCGCCGCTGGCACTGGAGCGCTTAGCGCTGACGCTAGACGCATGGCGCGAGCCGGCGGGCTGGGTGCTGTATGGCCAGCAGGTGGCGCTAGAGAATGCCGATTTGACCTTAAATGGCCAGTTTCGTTTAGAGCTGTTTGCGCAGCCGTTTTTGGCCTTGGCCAGCCAGTTTAAGCTCAAGCAAGCCGCCCACGCCCAGCGTTATTTCCCGAAATTAGCCATGAGCCGCGGGCTGATTGATTATCTAAGTGCGGCGATTGGCCAAGGCGAGAGCGACACCGGCGCCTTGCTGTGGCACGGCGCGCTGGGCGACTTCCCCTATCACGATGGCTCGGGCATTTTTCAAGTGTTCTTGCCGCTGCGCGATGCGCGTTTTACCTTTTTCCCCGGCTGGCCGGCGCTGAGCGCTTTAGCTTTGGGGCTGGGCTTTGAAAATGATCGCATGACCCTGCATAGTCAGGGCGCGCAGTTAGGCGAGGCCAGCGCGGCCGGCGTGGTGCAGCTCAGTGATTTAGTCGGCGAAATTGCCCCGTTAGGCGCCGCGCCCCTGCATATTGCGGCGAAAATTGCCGGCCCTGCGCCGGCGATTAGCCATTATTTGGCCAACAGTCCGCTGCGTGGCAGCGTGGGTGCCACCCTGCAAGAAGTGGTCATTGGCGGCGATATTCAAGGCACGGTGGATTTAACCATTCCATTTAGCGGCGCCGCGGTGCACGCCAGCGGTGTGGTGGATTTTAAGCGCAATGATGTGTGGCTTAAGCGTTTGGGTGTGCCGCTGTCAGCCGTGAGCGGGCAATTGTGGTACAGCCACGAGGCGACCGGTTTTGATGATTTACAGGCGACGCTCTGGCAGCAACCGCTCACCTTAAGTTATCGCGGCCAGCCCAGCCCCGCCGGCTATCAGGTCGAGTTAGGCCTCAAAGGCCAGGCGCGCAGTGGCCAATTGCCCGCCGTGGTTGAGCAGCTGGGCATTCTAGCCGGGCAAACGCCGTGGGCAGGGCAAGTGTCATTGACATTGCCGAGCGCTGCGCCGTTTTATTTTGATGCCCAATTAACTAGCGATCTGCGCGGCTTAGCGCTGGATTTACCCGCGCCGTTGGCTAAGGCCGCGGCCACTGCGTGGCCACTGCGCTTAGGGGTGCGCGGGCGCGATGGCGCGCTTAGCGTGCAGGGGCAGATGGGCGATGCGCGTTTGCGCAGCCGCTTAAGTTATGCGCGCGGCGATCTGAGCTTAACCGAGGCGCACTTAGCGATTGGCGAGGCGCCCGCGCGCATGTTGGCCAGCCCAGCCACGGCGGCGCCTCCTCCGCTGTGGCTGACGATCCATCAGCCGAGCGCCGATGTGCTGGGCTGGATTGATCGCCTGCAAGATTGGCAGGCCAGCTACCGTGCGGCGGCGCCGTCTATACCGCTGTTTGCCGCTACCGAACGGGCGGTTCGGTTGCCGGCGGCGGTATTGCCAACTGGCCGTGCGTGGTTGCCGGCCGCATGGCGCGTGGAGGGCCAATTGGCCGAGGCGCGGTTTGGTCAGGCAGCGCTGCACGACGCGGAATTTAGTCTGCAGCCTGATGCCCGTGGCACCTTGATTGCGGTGCAAAGCCGCGAGTTGGCCGGTGAAGTACGTGTGCCGAGCGCGCCGCGTCAGCCGCTGGCGGTGACGCTAGCGCGCTTGCACTGGGGCGCGGCGGGCGATCCGACGGCGTTGCCCGCGTTAATCTCAGCGCCGGCGCCTGCACCGGCGGATGCCGTCACCAGCGCGCCTACTGTGGCTGTAGTCGCGGCGGCCGAGCAATCCGCGCCGAGGGACGCGGGGCTTGCCAGCGCAACCGAGCGCGCGGCCGCCGAGGTGCTGGATCGGGCGCTGCTGCGCCGCTTGCCGTGGATGACGCTGCGCTGTGACGCGTGCCAGCTCGGGGCGGGGCCCACATGGCACGGTCAGGCTGAGTTACTGCCGGGGGCGAATCGTTTAACCCTGCGCGGCATAGAGCTGACACAAGGACAAAGCCAGCTTACCGGTCAACTAGATTGGACGCTGGCGGGTGAGGCGTGGCAAAGTCAGCTGCGCGGCCAGCTGGTCAGCCCGTCGAGCGAGGCGCTGATCCGTGCTTGGGCTGGCGTGTCGCCCATCACCGATGCCCCTGCCACGCTGCGGTTTGACCTAAATTGGCCGCAATCGCCGCACCGCTTAGCGCTGGCCACGCTCAATGGCGTGCTGGATGCCAAATTAGCCGGCGGCACCTTACATGAAGTCAGTGATAAGGGCGCACGGATGCTGTCGGTGCTGAGTTTTGACTCGTTATTGCGCAAATTGCGCCTCGATTTTCGCGATGTGTTTGATAAAGGGCTCTATTTTGAGTCGATGCAGGCCAGTGCCAAGATCAGCCAAGGTCAGCTATCTAACGATGATTTTTATATGAAAGGCGCCGCGGGCAACTTACGCGGGCAAGGCGGCATCGATTTAGGCGCGGGTGAGCTGGACTACGATCTAAGCTTTTCGCCTAATTTGGCGGGCAATTTACCGGTGGTAGCGGCGTTTTCCTTAACACCGGTGACCGGTTTGTATGTGATGGCGTTGTCAAAATTGCTCGCGCCCGCGGTGGATGTGATCACGCGGCTCAATTTTCGCCTGCACGGCCCGCTGCGCGCGCCGCGCTTAACCGATGCCGGGCGCGCAAAAGGCCAACTGCGCTTAGATGCCGAGCAGCAAGCCGCTATGAGCGAATTGCTGGTGCCGCCGCGCCCTTAACTGAACCAATGACGGCCGCTTCGGCGCGCTATGTACTGTACCGCTATGACGCCCCGCAGGGGTTGGGAGAGATGACGTGGATTTGTTAAGCCAAGTGAGCAGCTCGCTGCTGGCCCCGAATGCTTTGGATGCTGGCGAGCTTAATCGCTTCCTCGGGCAGTTGATGAATCATCAGGTCGATTTTGGCGATCTCTATTTTCAGCGCAGCTGGCATGAGGCGTGGGTGCTGGAAGAGGGCATCGTCAAAGAGGGCAGCTATAACATCGACCAAGGAGTCGGGGTGCGGGCGATCAGTGGTGAAAAAACTGGCTTTGCCTATTCCGATGAAGTGAGCGTGCAGGCGCTGGAGCAAGCGGTGACCGCCGCGCGCGGTATTGCCGCCAGCGGTGGCCAAGGCCGTGTGAAAGCTTGGGCGCGCACCGAGCAGAACTTGATTTATCCCGCGCTCGACCCGCTGCAAACCTTGGATAAAAAACAAAAAATTGCCCTGCTTGAAGCCGTGGATAAGTTTGCGCGCAGCTTAGATCCGGCCATCACCCAAGTGATGGCCTCGTTAAGCGGCGTGTATGAAGAAATTCTGGTCGCGGCGACCGATGGCACCTTGGCGGCAGACATTCGGCCGCTGGTGCGGTTTTCCGTCAGCGTGCTCGCTGAACGTGGCGAGCGCCGTGAGCGTGGCAGCAGTGGTGGCGGTGGCCGCTTTGGCTATGACTGGCTGCTTGAGCTCGATGGTTTAGAGCCGCGCACCTTTGTCATGGCGCGCGAGGCGGTGCGTCAAGCACTGGTCAACTTAGAGGCCATCGACGCCCCCGCCGGCGCCATGCCGGTAGTGCTGGGCGCCGGCTGGCCAGGCGTGCTGTTGCACGAAGCGGTGGGCCACGGGCTTGAGGGCGACTTCAATCGCAAGGGCTCGTCGGCGTTTGCTGGCAAAGTGGGCCAGCAGGTGGCGTCGAAGCACTGCACGATTGTGGATGACGGCACCTTATCAGGCCGCCGAGGTTCGGTGAGCATTGATGATGAAGGCACGCCAGGCGCTTATAACGTGTTGATTAAAGACGGTATTTTGCAGGGTTATTTGCAAGATAAACACAATGCGCGCTTGATGGGCGTGGTACCGACCGGCAATGGCCGCCGCGAATCTTACGCCGCGCTGCCACTACCACGCATGACTAACACCTATATGTTGGCCGGCGCCTATGCCCCCGAGGAGATCATCGCCTCGGTGAAAAAAGGCATCTACGCACCTAATTTTGGTGGCGGGCAAGTGGACATTACCTCAGGCAAATTTGTGTTCTCGGCCTCAGAAGCCTATTTGATTGAAAACGGCAAAATCACCGCACCGATTAAAGGCGCAACTCTAATTGGCAATGGCCCAGAAGCCATGGGACAAGTGTCGATGGTGGGGAACAATTTAAGCCTTGATCGCGGCGTGGGCATTTGCGGTAAAGAGGGGCAAAGCATACCGGTCGGGGTCGGCCAGCCGACGTTAAAACTTGATGAATTGACCGTCGGCGGCACGCAATAAGCGACCAATATCGCCGTGGGAGGCCGTATGTCGATTTTGTCCCAACTCGCCGCGCTAAGCGGCCAGTTGTCACCGAGTGAGCAAAAAATTGCCGACTTTGTGCTCGCCAATGGCGAGCGCATTGCGCAATTGTCTTCACCTGAGCTAGCGCAAGCGGTGGCGGTGAGTCAGTCGAGCATCGTTAAATTTACGCAAAAGCTCGGCTATAAAGGCTTTCCGGCGTTTAAGTTGGTGCTGTCGCAAGCGATTGGTCGCCAGCAGGAGCGTGCAAGCCCTGCATCTGGCGCCTTATATCAAGATATTAGTTTTGACGATAGCTTGGCCACGATGGCGGCCAAATTGCTGCTTGCGCAGCGCAGTGCGCTAGCCGATACCTTGCACGCGGTGGATTGGACGCAGTTTGCGAGCGTACTCGATGCCATGGTGCAGGCGCCGCGCCTGCAAATCGCCGGGCTTGGCGGCTCACTACTCAGTGCGCTCGATTTGTGGCATAAGCTGCTAAAAATCGGTCTGCCGGCCGTGCTGGCGCAAGACAGTCATGTGCAGATCTCGATTGCGCAAACACTTGGCCACGGCGATGTGTTACTGCTGCTGTCGTATTCCGGCCAGAGTAAAGAGATGCGCCAAGCGGCGCAGTTGGCGAAAAACAACGGCGCCTTGGTTGTGCTGATCACGTCGTATCGGCCGTCCCCGCTGCGCCAGTTGGCCGATAGCGTGCTCACTTCTGTCGCAAGCGAGGAAACTGGGCGCATTTCTGCTATGGTGTCGCGCTCAGCGCAGCAGGCGCTGACGGACATGTTGTTTTTAGGCTTGATGCAGCGCAAAGGCGCGGCCGCGTGGCCGCTTATCAAGGGCATGCAGCACGTAGTAGAAAGACTAAACCGCTAGGTAGCCGGCAGGGCGCGGGGTTGAATTTATCCGCGCCTTCAGGTTTCATACACACAATATCACTTTTTTTAGGAACTTAGGTCCAGCAGTATGGTTCGACCCCGTCTGGTTTTGCACAGTGTATTGCTGTTAACCCTGCCCTTGTTGGCCACGCTTCCGCTGGCCGGCCCGGTAAGCGATCTGCTAGCGCATAACTTGCACGAACAAAAGGTGGCCGAGTTACAAGAAAATCTGCGTCAGCGTGGCAAAGAGCTCGATACCGCGTTAGCCGAGCAGCTAAAAAGCTTCGCCTTTAGTTGTGGCAAACGCGATATCCAACTGCTGCGCGATCCGCGTTTTTACAGTAACCACATCCGTCTGCAGGGCTTGGCGTTAAAAGATGGCCGTGGCTGCTCAAGCTTGGGGCCAGACATTCCCACCGAACTACTCGGCTTGCCTACTCACTTGCCAGACAATGGCTATGGCGTCACCTTGACCTCGGCGCAATTTGAGACCGAACAAGAGCTGGTGGCGTATGCCCGCGTGCAACAAAACACCGTGTATTGGGTGCTTAACGGCGGCTGGAGCCGAGCGCTATTTAAAGGCGCCTGTGGTCACTGCTTTTTCTTAGAAAGTTTTGCCACCCAAGAGCGCGGCGCAGTGCACTTTTTGCCGCGCGGCGCTGGCCGGATTAAGGCCGAAGTCGGCAGCCAAGTGCTGAGCTATTTTGAGCCGGTCAGCCAAGTGCGCTATGACGTGTGGATGGGGCGTGACCTGCGGGCTTATGCCCAGCGCGTTGCGTTGCTGCGCGCGTTTTGGTTGGGCGGCGCGCTCGGTGTGCTGCTGCTAGTTGGTTATTGGCTACGTCGCTTCTATCAAGGCTCGATGCGCGGTTTGATGCAAACCGGCTTGGAGTTGCGCGAATTTGTGCCGTTTTATCAGCCGGTAGTCGATTGTCGTCACAACACAGTAGTGGGTTATGAGGCTTTATTGCGCTGGCAAAAAGTCAGCAGCCATATTGCGCCAAGCCTGTTTATTAACTACGCCGAAGAACAAGGGCCGATTTTGCCCATCACCGAACAGTTGATTGAGCAGGTGCTGGCTGATTTAGAGCGCATCAGCGCCGCGCAATGGGTGAGTGTAAATTTGGTGGCGGCGCACATCGAGCAGCCGATTTTGCGCAAATTGCTGCATCGGCATAATTGGCCCTCGCCGCATCGCCTTAACTTTGAGTTAACCGAACGTAAGCCAATTCACGATCTGTCGAGCGCCAGCGAGCAAATCGCCCTGCTGCAGTTACATGGCTATCACTTCAAATTAGATGATTTTGGTACCGGTTATGGTGGCTTTGCCTATTTGCAGAGCTTGGGGATCCGCCAATTTAAAATCGACAAAATGTTTGTCGATACCATTGGCACCAATGACTTAAAACGCCGCGTGCTGGATGCGATTATCGCCTCTGGGCATGAGGCGGGGATGGAAATGATCGCTGAAGGGGTTGAAACCCAAGCGCAACTCGATTATCTGCGCGAGCGCGGCGTGCATTTGATCCAAGGCTATTACTACGCCAAACCGATGCCGCTAGATCAGCTGCTGATCTGGCAGCGCGGCCCGCTGCAAGGCGGCATGGCGCTGTAATCGCTGGGTTGTTGGGCGCTTCGTTTAGGTTTAC
The DNA here is from genome assembly GCA_051658125.1 of Aeromonas sp. GTDB lineage: Bacteria > Pseudomonadota > Gammaproteobacteria > Enterobacterales > Aeromonadaceae > Aeromonas. The sequence goes on along the minus strand of JBOFMA010000069.1, from coordinate 15,912 downwards.
GGCGTTAGCTGATGCGCGGTGAGCGCCGCGCATCAGGGGCCGGTTTAGCGCCGGCGTGGGCGCACGTCGGGGCCGGCGCGATAGACATCAGGGATCTGCTCGGGGCCTGAGATGCACAGTTCTAAATCGTGCAGCAGGCCATCTTTGAGGCCATACACCCAGCCGTGCACCGCCAACTCTTGGCCTTTGCGCCATGCGTTTTGAATAATCGTGGTATGGCAGACGTTCGCCACTTGTTCGGCGACGTTCAGCTCGCACAGATAGTCAAACCGCTCATGTTCATCTTCAATTGAATCTAACTGCGGCTGGTATTTGAAATAGACATCTTTGATGTTGCGCAGCCAGTTATCGATCAATCCCAACTCTTCATTTTTCATCGCCGCTTTTACGCCACCGCAGCCGTAGTGGCCGCAGACGATGATATGTTTCACTTTTAGCACTTCAACTGCGTATTGCAGCACGGACAAGCAGCTAAAGTCGGTGTGCACCACCAAGTTAGCCACGTTGCGATGCACAAACACGTCGCCCGGTAGTAGCCCCATCAACTGGTTGGCCGGCACGCGGCTATCTGAGCAGCCAATCCACAGGTATTCCGGTGCTTGCTGCGCCGACAGGGTGGCAAAGAAGTCGGGGTCTTCAGCTTTGATCTGTTCGGCCCAAGCTTGGTTATTGCTAAACAGTTCGTTGAGCAGTTTCACGGCGCGTCTTCTCCTTTATGGCAAGTGGGCAGCGCGATAATCCATCATAGCGCTAAGCGGTGGCGGCTAGATGCCATTCGCTGGCGCAGTTAACGCCAGCTATAAAAACAGGGCCTAAAAAGGCCCTGCGCATGATAGAGAGTTTATGCCGCCATGGCATCTTTAAGTTTTTTTAGCGCGTTCTTTTCTAGCTGACGAATGCGCTCGGCCGAGACGCCATAGGTATCGGCCAACTCTTGCAAAGTGGCCTTGTTGTCATCATCGAGCCAGCGGGTTTGGATAATGTGCTGGCTGCGCGCATCGAGGGTGCGCAGGGCCGCATGCAGGCGGGTCTGAGCGTGATCTTCCCAGTTGGCATCTTCTAAGTTAGCGGCCACATCTGAGCTTTTATCTTCCAGATAATGCACAGGGGCAAACGCAGTCTCATCATCGTCATCTCCGACCAGATCAAACGCCTGATCGAAGTGGCTCATGCGCCCTTCCATCTCGGTCACATCATGCGTGCTGACGCCAAGATCTGCCGCAACCGCCTGCACTTCGGCATGGCTCAGCCAGCCTAAACGCTTTTTGGCTTTGCGCAGATTAAAAAACAGTTTGCGCTGCGCTTTGGTGGTGGCGACTTTGACCATGCGCCAGTTGCGCAGGACAAATTCGTGAATTTCCGCTTTGATCCAGTGCACGGCAAACGACACGAGGCGCACGCCGACGCTCGGGTCAAAACGCTTTACTGCTTTCATCAGGCCAATATTGCCCTCTTGCACTAAATCGGCTTGTGCCAAGCCATAGCCGGCGTAGCTTTTCGCCACGTGCACCACAAACCGCAAATGCGAAAGTACCAGCTGACGTGCGGCCTCCAAGTCACCCTCTTGCTGCAAGCGCTGCGCTAAGCGCTGCTCTTCTTCCACCGTGAGCACGGGGATAGCATTTACTGCGTGGATGTAGCTTTCAAGGCTGCCTTGAGGGATCAAGGCCATGGTGCGTTGCAATGACATCGTCATCGGGTACCTCTAACAATTCAGTGGGCGCAGTGTATCACTCGCGCGGCTTTTGTCTACCAATGGGATAGAGTCGCTAGGAAGTTGGCGTGGGGATTTTAGCGGCTGGCAATATTAAGGCAACTGGCTGAATTTTTTATGAACAAGTTAAAAAAAAGGCTACCAACGTGGGTAGCCTAAAAAATCGCATGCTAAGTCCATTGTTGCTGAAGCAACTACATGCTTGCCAAGTCACGCACCCAGAGGGGCGTAAAATTACTGTTGCAAATTCGTTGCCGAATTGTCAACCCGTTATCGGCGGCGTGTTTGCCGATACAAAAACTAGAGATGGGCTTTTATACGCAATTTTGTGAGCTAGATCCAGTTTTTTTAAGCATGAAATGCTACGCACAGCAAGTTTGCCGAACACTCGCTCGCTTACTGCGGCTCGATATCGCGAATATGCCGATGCACGGAAAACCACGAGGCAATTAAGCCGAGTAACGCGCCCAGCAGCACCAAGTTAATGCCATCAATGGCGCCCATGCCGACTAAGCGAAAGTTGCTGTTATAGAGCATGGCCAACTCTTTGACCACGCCTTCACTCCAGATCACCATGACCTCGGTCAGCCACCACGCAAACATGCCGCCAATGATGCCAAACCAGATGCCGGTATACAGAAAAGGGCGGTGGATAAAGGCATCGGTGGCGCCGATGAGTTTGAGTACTTCAATTTCATCGCGCTGGTTGAGGATGTTTAAGCGCAAGGTGTTGCCCACGATCAGTAGCACAGCGCACAGCAATAGCACCGCAATACCGGTGATGGTGTGGCGCAGCAAATTAATAATACCTTGTAAGCGAGTTAGCCATTGCAGATCGAGTTTGCCTTGCTCAACTTCCGGCTCGTTTTTTAGCTTGCCGAGTAATTCCACCGCGCCCTCAGGGCTTTGCCAGCGGGCGGTCGGGATAACGCTTAAGACCGGCGGCAGCGGGTTGTTGTCCAGATAATCTAACGCATCGCCAAAGCCGGAGATCTCGCGAAATTCTTTGAGCGCATCTTCACGGCTTAAATAACTCACCGATTCAATTTCCGGATAGAGCAAAATGCGCTGCTTGAGGTCCAAAATGCGCTGTTCAGTGAGATCTTTGCGCAGGTACAGCGAGATCTGGGCGCTATCTTGCCAGCTGCTTTCCACCAGTTCGGCATTTTTAAGCAGCACATGAAAGCAAGAGGGCAGGGCGAGGCTCACCCCGAGGACCGCCAAGGTCATTAACGAGGCAATTGGGTTGCGCCACAGTTCGCCTAAGCTAGCAAACGCTTGGCGCACATGGTCGAGCAGGTACATCAAGCCGCGCTGCCACAGCGGTTGCTTGTGGTGGACAATAGCCATTAGCTTTCCCCCTCTTGGCGATACATGCGGCCGTCTTTAAGCGACAAGGTGCGATAGCGCATGCGCGCGATCAGTCCTAAATCGTGGGTCGCGATCAGTACCGACACCCCAAAGCGGTTGAACTCTTCAAACAGACGCATGATGTCCATCGACAGCTGCGGATCTAAATTACCGGTCGGTTCATCGGCCAGCAGCAAGGGCGGTTTGTTGACAATCGCCCGCGCGATGCCGACGCGCTGCTGCTCACCGCCGGATAGCATGCGCGGTAAATAGCGCTCTTTGCCGAGCAACCCGACTTTATCTAGCGCCGCCGCCACGCGACGGCTGATTTCACTGTGACTGTAGCCATCGATGATCAGCGGCAGCGCCACATTGTCAAATACGGTGCGATCGAGCAATAAACGGTGATCTTGAAAGATCATGCCGATCTGGCGGCGAACGTAAGGGATCTGGCGGCGATCCAAATAGGTCACATCATCGCCGTGAAAGAAAATGCGGCCATCGCTTGGCCGCTCCATCACGCTGATAAGTTTAAGCAGGGTACTTTTACCCGCGCCGGAATGGCCGGTTAAAAAGGCCATTTCCCCTTTGCCCAGATGAAAACTTACCTTTTGCAGGGCCTGGTGCCCGCCGCTGTAGACCTTACTGACCTGTTCAAAGCGGATCATGCGCTCTCCTGCCGCAAGGGCGGTTAGTGTTCGTCCGACTCATCGTGGCTAAACAGCGCTTCGATAAAATCGTGCGCCACGAAAGGGCGCAAATCATCGATGCCTTCACCCACGCCAATGTAGCGAATAGGCAGCTTAAATTTATCGGCGATGGCAAAAATCACGCCGCCTTTGGCGGTGCCATCGAGTTTGGTCAGGGTTAAGCCGGTCAAACCTACCGCCTCATTAAACAGCTTGGCTTGGCTAATGGCATTTTGCCCAGTACCTGCATCTAAGGTGAGCATGATTTCGTGCGGCGCGCTGTCATCGAGCTTTTTCATTACCCGCACCACTTTTTTCAGCTCTTCCATTAGGTTGCTTTTGTTTTGCAAGCGACCGGCGGTATCGGCAATCAGCACATCGACGCCGCGCGAGCGCGCCGCTTCAATCGCATCATAGATGACCGAGGCTGAATCGGCGCCAGTGTGCTGGGCAATCACAGGGATCTGGTTGCGTTGGCCCCAGACTTGTAATTGCTCCACTGCCGCCGCGCGGAAGGTATCGCCCGCCGCCAGCATGACGCTTTTGCCTTCGGCTTGGAACTGCTTGGCCATCTTGCCGATGGTGGTGGTTTTACCCACACCATTTACCCCAACCATCAAAATGACGTAGGGCTTTTTGCCCGTATCGATCACCAGCGGTTGCTCCACATCGGCGAGCAGCGCGCCCATGTCGGCTTTGAGCAGGCCATACAGCGCTTCAGCATCGCGCAACTGCTTGCGATCGGCGTGTTTGACTAAGCCCTCGATGATGCGCGTGGTGGTGTCGATGCCCAAATCGGCGGTGAGCAGTTGGGTTTCTAACTCTTCAAACAGCTCATCATCGATTTTTTTGCCACGAAACAGGGCAAAAAAGCCCGAACCAATATTCTCTTTGGTGCGCACCAAGCTGCGTTTTAAGCGCGCAAAAAAGCCTTCACGCGTGGGTTTGTCTTGGGTGTTATCTTCCACCTTTGCGGCTAAGGGCAATTGGGCCAGTGCGGCCGCTTCTTCGGCGTCGGTTTGCGCTTGTGCCTGGGCGAGCAGCGCCAGATCTTCGGCAATGCGCGCCTCTTCTTCCGCTTGGGCAGCTAAGCGCTCAGCTTCTGCTTTAGCGGCGGCTTCTTCGGCTAAACGCTCCGCTTCTGCTTTAGCGGCGGCTTCCTCGGCTAAACGCTCAGCTTCGGCTTGAGCAGCGGCTTCGCTGGCCAAACGCTCCGCTTCTGCTTTAGCGGCGGCTTCCTCGGCTAAACGCTCAGCTTCGGCTTGAGCAGCGGCTTCGCTGGCCAAACGCTCGGTTTCTGCTTTAGCGGCGGCTTCCTCGGCCAGACGCTCGGCTTCGGCTTGGGCCGCGGCTTCGCTGGCCAAACGCTCAGCGTCTGCTTTAGTGGCGGCTTCGCTGGCCAAACGCTCGGCTTCGGCTTGGGCCGCGGCTTCGCTGGCTAAACGCTCTGCTTCGGCTTGGGCCGCGGCTTCGCTGGCTAAGCGTTCAGCGTCTGCTTTAGCGGCGGTTTCCGCTGCTAAGCGCTCTGCTTCTGCTTGAGCTTCGGCCGCTAGGCGCTCAGCCGCGGCTTCAGCGGCCACACGCTCAGCTTCGGCCACCTCAATTGATTTGTCTGCTGGGGAGTCGGGGGCGTTTTGCGCCTCCTCTTTTTTGCGGCCAAAACCTAGCCAAGAAAAGAAACCTTTTGCCATCTAAAAATTACTCACAGAGTTGGTGGGCTGCTAAGATAGCCGCCCGGTGGGGGCAGCGAAAAAATTGCCCCTAGTCTATCACCTTATTTTCAGACGATGAAACGCGATGCCAAGAGTGAAAGCGAGTGCCCCATCCCATTCCAAGCCGGCAGCAGCGGCAAGATCTAGCCAAGGGCAAGCTGGTTTTGTGCGCATTATTAGCGGTCAATGGCGTGGGCGTAAATTGCCGGTTAAAGATGTGGAGGGCTTAAGACCTACCACCGATAGGGTTAAAGAGACCATTTTTAACTGGTTAGCGGCCGATGTGCGCGGCGCGCGCTGTTTGGATGTATTTGCCGGTAGCGGCGGGTTGGGCTTTGAAGCGTTATCGCGCTATGCCGCGCATGTCACGCTGCTAGAGCGGGATAAATTAGCCAGCGAGCAGCTGAAAAAAAATCTGCAGGTGCTGGCTAGTACGCAAGCGGAGGTGATCCAGACCGATGCCCTGACTTGGCTCGATACTCGCGCGGTGGACGCGCCGTTTGATCTGGTGTTTTTAGACCCGCCGTTTCGCCGCGAATTACTCGCCCAAGCCTGCCAGTCACTGGAGGCGCGCGGTTGGCTTGCACCCGAGGCGCTGATTTATATCGAGCGGGAAAAAGAGTTCACCGATCTTACGTTACCGGCGCACTGGCAGTTACTCAAAGATAAAACCGCCGGGCAAGTGACGTATCAGTTGTATCAGCGCCGCGTTTAGTTAACGCGGCGGCCGAGCGCCGCTTACCCAGCCGCACGCGCAACGCTTAAGGTTGCGCCGTCGCGGTGGGCTGCACTAACTCAAAGGCGCGGATCACGCGTTTGACCCCCGGCACATGGCGCGCTAAGTCCACGGCGCGCTCGCCTTGCTCGCGGCTGACCAGCCCGAGCAAAAATACCTCGCCGGCCTCAGTGGCGACGGTGATCTTGCCGCTATCAAAATTTTTCGCCGCCAGCATCTGGCCCTTTACCTTTGAGGTGAGCCAAGCATCTTGGCTGCGCGCGCCGAGAGATACCGGTCGACTTAACCGCAATTCGTTAAACACTTTACGCACGCCGGGCACGCGCTCGGTGATTTGGCTCGCCCGCGCTTTGAGCTGGGCGCTCGGGGTTTGCCCAATCAATAATACCCGGCCGTTGTGGCTGTAAACGCTGATATTGCTGACATCAGATAGGGCACTGTCGGCGGCTAAGTGGTTGGCCGCAGTCAATTCAATGCTCTTGTCATCCCATTGGGTGGTTAAGGTGCGCGGATCGCCGGACAAAGACGCACCCGCGGCCGCGCCGCCAATCACTACGGCTGCGCACCCAGATAATCCCGCTAGCGCGGTAATCAGCAGGGCGAGATGAGAAAAGCGGCGCATAGTTTAGTCCTCTTGCTGGGGGAACAGGGTTTGATTAATCAGATCGCATAAGCAGTGCAAGTTAAGTAGGTGCACTTCGGTAATGCGTGGGCGGCGCGTGGACGGCACGCGGATCTCGACATCGTTCGGGCCTAAGAGTCCAGCCAGTTCGCCGCCATCGCCGCCACTTAACACCACGATGGTCATATCGCGCGACAGGGCCGCTTCGGCCGCCTTGATGAGGCTAGCGCTGTGGCCCGAGGTGGTGACCACGACCAAAATATCACCCGCTTGGCCCAGTGCTCGGATCTGCTTGGCGTACACTTCGGCAAAGGTTTGATCGGTGGCGATTGCGCTGCTGGTGGTCATATCCGCGGTAAGCGCAAGGCCAGGTAAGGCGGGGCGCGGCGGCGTGTGGCAGTGCACTAAGTCGGCGATAAACAGCTGGGCTAAGGCGGCACTTGGGCCATTGCCACAGGCCAGCACTTTGTTGCCGTTGAGCAAACAGATGGTGATCATTTGCGCCGCGGTGTGAATGGCATTGGGCAGTGCTTCGGCGGCGGCAATCTTGGTTTGGATGCTTTCGGTGTAATTTTCTTTAATCAAATCGTTCATAACGCTCTCTTAAAAGGCATTTTTGAGCCATTGTGGCGTGTCGCCGTCAAAGGCTATCACATCAAAGCGGCAGGCTTGGTGCGCTTCGTTATAGCCCTGCTGCTGGAGATAGACTTGGGCGGCATGGCGTATTTTGCGCTGCTTTGCCGCGGTCACCGCACTGATCGCCCCGCCATAAGCACGGCTTTGGCGGTATTTGACCTCGATAAATAGCAGACAGTGGCCATCGCGCATAATCAGATCAATTTCGCCGCCACGGCAGCGAAAATTGGCGCAGACCAGCGTCAGGCCTTGGCGGCTGAGCCAAGCCTGCGCTTTTTGTTCAAAAGCCTTACCCGAATTGGTCGGCGCTGGGGGCAACAGGTGCGGGCACAGTGGCTGGAGTAGCTGACGGAATCCCTTCATCATTGACCTCCTGCGGCGCACCCTCTGGGCTCAGTAGCTGGCCATTTTGGTAAATTTGCCAAATTTGGCCGCGAATAATATTACCTTTGCTATCAATACTCAGTTGGCCGCTCATGCCGCTGGGCTCAGTTGTGCCCATTTGGCGCATGCGCGGCAGGTGATCGGCGAGCAGCAGGGCGTCGTAGCCCATGGCAAACATACGCAGCAGATCGCTGTTGAGCTCAGGCCACAGCAGGGCAATTTGCTCGCGCTGCTGGCTAAAGGCGGGGCCAAGCAGCGGCGGGTTGGCGATGTGCAGGCCGTTGATCTCGGTAGTGACCTCTTTGGCCGTGCTATCAAAGCCGCGGGCACTGGTGTAGATCGGCAGGCTGCCCATGGGATTGACCGAAATATCCACATAAGGCTTGATCATGCGCATCTCTAAGTGGTTGGCCACCACATAGACCACATCAATTGCCTGCGGCTCGCTGCCATAAGCTTGGATTTCACCAGCGCGCGCGGTGCGGCCGCTTAGGGCGTTGCGCACCATGCCTTGCACTTGATTGCGCTCGGCAAAAGTGGCGATCACCGGTTGCGTGCTGCTTAGGCTGGCCCAGGCTTGGGTAAAAGCGCGGCTGCTGTTGTTGCCAATGCGCCCTTGCGCGGCAATCACTAAGGGCTTGCGATAACCTTTTTGATACAGATCGCTGGCCGCTTGCGCCGCATCGGCCGCAGCAGACAAAGAGAAATAGTAAAGCTTGTCGCCATAAATCGGGCTATCGAGTTCGTTTAACGCCAGCACCGGAATAGTCGGTTGCAGCGCTAGTAGTTCGCTGACCCACTCTTTGAGCAGTGGACCAATGATGAGATTGGCGCCCTCGTTGATCGCTTGCTGATAGAGCTCGGCCATCGATTTACTTTGCGTGTCGTAAAAATTAAGGCCAAACGGCAGCTGCTGCGCTTTATAGGCCATCAGCATGCCGTTGCGAATGGCGCTGCCTTGCGGCTCTAAATTCCCCGATAGCGGTAAAAACACCGCTACTTGGCGCACCGAATCGTTACTACCTGCCGCGAGCGAGCTCAAACTCGCCGGAGCAAATTGCGCAGCGATGTGGTTGGGGTAGGCCGCCTGCCAAGCGCCAAATTGGCGCACTAACTGCGCGGGGTGATCGCCGTATTCTTGCATGACTGCCGCCAGCTCCAGCCAGCCGCTAGTGGCATCGGGGGCGGGCGCTTCTTGATAAGCGCGCAAGGTTGAAGGTGGTAGGCCTTTGAGCAACGACCAAATCTGCTGGCGGTTATGGCTTTGCGCCTCGCCAGTTAAGAACTCATCGAGTGCCAGCAAGGATTTTGCTGCGCCAAACAGATTTTTTATCTCAAGCTGCAGTGCCGCGCGCTGGCTATACCAGGCTTGCTCACTTTCAGGGCTCAGCGCTACTGCCGGTTTGGCCTCAAGTAGATTCAGCGCTTGGCGATGTTGCTTTTCTTTAAGTAGCACCTGCGCTTTTAGCAACTGCAATTTAGCTTGCTGCAGCGGCGTTTGCGCGCTGGCTGCCAGCGTTTTGAGCAGGGCTAAGGTGGCTTTGCGCTTGCCTTGGCCTAAATAACTGCGCGCGGCGAGCATTTGCCAGTTAAACACCTCGGCGCCTTGAGCATTGGCGGCTTTTTCTAAATACCACGGGGCGGAGTGTTCCAGCGCAGAGAACGCCGCCGGCGCTTGACTTGCGCTCGGTTGCGGCGCGTCGGTCTGGCTAGCACACGCGCCGAGCAAGAGGGCGCCGAGCGTGAGGCCAAAAAGTCGTGATAGACTGCGCAGATTAATAACCCGGTTCAACTGTATTCCCCAACCCGTATGAATGTTGCGCTTAGTGTAAACGGCCACGGTAGGTGAAACAATCTTGATGACCGTAGCGTGTGACCGTCGACCGGCGGTTTGGCCGCGCGGCGGCATAAATGGAGACGCCATGAGCGATAAGCCCACGTTATATATAGTTCCCACCCCGATTGGCAATTTAGCCGATATCACCCTGCGGGCGCTGGAAGTGCTAAAACAGGTCGATGTGGTGGCGGCAGAAGATACCCGCCACAGCGGCATCTTGCTGAAACATTTCCAAATCTCAGTGCCAACCTTTGCGCTGCATGATCATAACGAGCAGCAAAAAGCCGATGTGCTGATTGCCAAAATCAAAGAAGGCAAGAGCGTGGCGCTGGTGAGTGATGCCGGCACGCCATTAATTAGCGATCCGGGCTATCACTTAGTCACCCGCTGTCGCGCAGCGGGGGTGAATGTAGTGCCGCTGCCGGGGCCCTGCGCGGCAATCACCGCACTTAGTGCCGCAGGCTTACCCACCGATCGCTTTGCTTTTGAGGGGTTTTTGCCGGCCAAAAGTAAAGGCCGCGATGATCGCTTGCTGGCGGTCAGTGAAGATCCGCGTAGCTTGGTGTTTTATGAATCGCCTCGCCGCGTCCAAGACACGGTAGCGGCGATTGCACGCATTTTGGGCGAGCGCCAGGTGGTGGTGTGCCGTGAATTGACCAAAACCTTTGAGTCGATCCACGGCTTGCCGGCATCGGCCATGCTGACTTGGCTTGGGGAAGATGACAATCGTTGCCGCGGTGAAATTGTGCTGATCGTCGAAGGCGCTAGCAAACTCGATGATGAGTTACCGGCCGAAGCGCTGCGCACGTTGGCGTTATTGTGCCAAGAGTTGCCGTTGAAAAAAGCTGCAGCGCTCACGGCAGAAATCCATAATCTGAAGAAAAATGCTCTTTATAAGTACGGCTTAGCGCAGCATTAACGGTGAAGAGTTGGATTTGATGATTTACCCAGCCCGCTTGGCAAGGCTATAATGCGCAACTCGGAGTTGGCTGGGCAATCGCTGCTTCGTCGTCGTGCCTTCGGGCAGACGGACGGAGGGGAGGAAAGTCCGGGCTTCATAGGGCAGGGTGCCAGGTAACGCCTGGGAGGCGCGAGCCTACGACCAGTGCAACAGAGAGCAAACCGCCGATGGCCCGCAAGGGATCAGGTAAGGGTGAAAGGGTGCGGTAAGAGCGCACCGCGCGACTGGCAACAGTTCGTGGCACGGTAAACTCCACCCGAAGCAAGACCAAATAGGCCCCCTATTGGCGCGGCCCGCGTTGGGGGCGGGTAGGTTGCTTGAGCCAGTGAGCGATTGCTGGCCTAGAGGAATGATTGCTACCCGAGGCAACTCGGTACAGAACCCGGCTTACAGGCCAACTCCGACCTCATTACTTACATTTGGCTTGCCCGCCTTTGGCGGTGCAGGCGAAGTGTGTTTTTAGTGGTTATGTATTTTTCCTTTTCTTGTCACGCCAAATTTGTGCTAAATACCCGCTGCGTGCGGGTATTTAGCTAGCTAAGCGGCGCTAATTTCGCGCTTAGCTAAGCCCCGCGTTGAGATGAATATAAAGGTGGATTTTCATGCTAGCAGGCAGCGTATCATTGACCCAATCGCGATTGATCAGTGCCGATCAAGGCGAGGACTATCCTCAATATGATCTGCTGGGTGTCGAACGGGCAAATCAGGTCTTGTTTAAGCAATGGAACGCATTGCTCGGACCGTTTGCTCTGCAAACCACCGCCGCAGCGGCGCAGTTGTTTAACAGCGCTAACTGTGAATTAGAATTCACAGACTTTTTTGAAGCCAAAATGGCCATCTTGCCGGAAGAAACGGTCTGGGTGGAAGCGACTGATCCAGCCAATCCACAGCATACGGTCTATTTTTCAATCGCGTCCCACATTGTTTATCGCTTAACCGTATTTTTCTTTGCTGGCACCTTGCTGCCGGCCGATGAAGCGGTGCAACCGACGAATAAAACCTTGAGCGTGGCCGAAGAGCGCCTACTCTTGCGTTTGTGTCAGTTGCAGATTGAGCGCTGGCGGCCAGAGGCGATCGCGGTAGTGCAAGACCCCGCGACGGCGCCCGCGCCGACCGAGTGGAAGTTAGCGCTGATCACCCGCGAAATGTTGCCAGAAGAAGTCTTTTTAGCCAGCGATGTGGTGCTAACGGCCGGCGTGTTTGTTTGTCCTTGGCGCATGTGGCTGCCAAAGCCAAATGCCGGTGTTGAGCTAGAAGGGGTACATTTCCCCCGCGATCAGCTAGAGCGAGCCATGACCCAACTGCCGGTACAACTGCGCATTGTGATGGGCCAGTTGCCGATGACGCTCGCTGATCTAACCAATTTGCATGTAGGTGACGTGCTCGCGCTGGAAATGCCCGAGCTAGCCCCCGCCCTGATCGGTAATCGACTTTGCTTTCATGGCCACGTCGCTGAAAATAAAGGCAGCTTGGTCTATCAAATAGCCAAAGTTGTTGAGGAGTAGTCGAATCATGAGTGAGAACAATATGAATGACCCGCTGAACCTAGATGGCTTAGATCAGCTCTTTGGTGATGACATCAGCATGCCGAGTGCGGCCGATTATTTAGCGCCGACCAGCAACCAAAAGCCACGCGATCTGTCGTTCTTTCGCCAAATTCCAGTCAAAGTGACCTTGGAAGTTGCTAGCACCGAAATTTCGTTAGGCGAGCTCATGCGCGTGGAAGAGGGCGCAGTGATCGAGCTGGATAAATTAGCCGGTGAACCATTAGACGTACGCGTCAATGGTCGCCTGCTCGCGCGCGGTGAAGTGGTCGTGGTGAATGGTAAATACGGCCTGCGTTTGGTGGATGTGATCGACACCAGCATGTTAGGTGGTAGCGACCTCTAATGCGCTTTAGTTGGTTACTGCTGCTGTTTTGCGCCTTGCCGAGCTGGGCGCAAGACATGACGCTTTTCTCCACAACACCAGGCACCGCTGGCGGAGAGGATTTCAACATCAAGTTGCAAATCCTCTTCTTTATGACGGTGTTGAGCTTGTTGCCCACGCTGTTACTGATGATGACGAGCTTTACGCGTATTGTCATCGTACTGTCGTTTCTGCGTCAAGCCATGGGCGTGCAGCAAAGCCCGCCGAATAAAGTCTTGATTGGTATAGCGCTGATCTTGACCATGGTGATCATGCGCCCGGTGTGGGTGGATATTTACACCAACGCCTTTGTGCCATTTGATAACAACGAAATCACCCTGTCTGAAGGGGTGGCGCGCGCAGAAAAACCGCTGCGTAACTTCATGTTGTCGCAAACCCGAGAACCTGATTTAGAGCAAATGCTGCGCATTTCTGGTGAACCGACCACGCTATCTAAGCAGGCAGTGCCGTTTGGGGTGCTGGTGCCGGCGTTTGTGTTAAGTGAAATCAACACCGCATTTCAGATCGGCTTTATGCTGTTTTTGCCGTTTTTGGTGATAGATATGGTAGTGGCGAGCGTGCTGATGGCGATGGGTATGATGATGCTCTCGCCGCTGATTATTTCGCTGCCGTTTAAAATATTGATCTTTGTGCTGGTGGATGGCTGGTCGATGACCGTGGGCACCTTGGCGGCCAGCTTTGGCGGGATCGGTTGATATGACCCCCGAGCAAAGCGTCTCGCTGATTGCCGACACAGTAGATCATGTGGTGGTATTAGCCTCGGTGATGGTGGTCCCGGGGCTTATTGTCGGCTTGGTGGTGAGTATTTTTCAAGCCGTGACCCAAATCCAAGAGCAAACCCTGTCGTTTTTGCCCAAATTTATCATCACCCTGCTGATGCTGACCTTCGCCGGTAACTGGATGATCGCGCGCATTACCACCATGTTCCAACAGATCTTCATCAATATTCCCGGAATGATTGGATGAGTTCGCTGCTCACCCTTAGTGCGGCAGAATTAATGGGGTGGCTGGGGTTATTTTGGTGGCCTTTTGTCCGCTTTGCTGCCGCCTTTGCTATGATGCCGATCTTTGGTGATGCACGAATTCCTGCGCAAGTGCGCATTTTTATTGTGCTGGTGTTAAGCCTGCTAATGGCGCCGCTGCTAAAAGATATGCCAGAGATCGACCCGTTTAGCGCTAGCGCTATTGTGCTGACCTTAGAGCAAATCATGTATGGTCTGCTGTTTGGCACCTGCTTAAATATGCTGTACATGGTCATGACCATGGCAGGACAGATCTTGTCTATCCAAATGGGTTTGTCGATGGCGATGATCAATGACCCCGCCACCGGCACCAGCGCGCCGATCATCAGCCAATTGATGCAAATTTTCTGCAGTTTGTTGTTTATTGCCGTCAATGGCCATCTGGCCGCCCTCGATATTCTCACCCAAAGCCTCTACGCTTGGCCGCCGGGATCATCGCTTGAATTGCTCAACCTGAAATCTATTGTCGGCCTGCTGGGCTGGAGCATTGGCGCGGCGCTGATCTTGGCACTACCCGCGATTATCGCTATGTTGATGGTGAACGTCTCGTTTGGCGTGATGAATAAAGTGGCGCAATCGCTGAACGTGTTTGCCCTCTCTTTTCCCCTCGGTTTGTTGATGGGACTGATCACGCTGGGGCTGTCGGTGAGCGGTGTACCAGTACGGTACATGGGCTTTGTGGATTACATTCTTAGACTGCTGGAGGGACTGGTCCTCAGATGAGCAGTGGGCAGGATAAAACCGAAGAGGCCACGAGTAAGAAGCTGAGCGAAGCGCGGGGGAAGGGCAATATAGCCCGCTCCAAAGAGCTTAGTTCAGCGGGACTGTTACTTATTGGTGGTTTAGCAATGCAGTGGGCTGTGCCCAGTATCGGCAGTTTCTTAGCTGAGGTCATGCGCCGTCCGGTGCGTTTTGATTGGCAAGAAGCGCGCGACCCAAGCATGATGCTGCATTGGACGGCAGAAGCGCTACTGAGTATGGCGTGGGTACTGCTGCCCTTTTTTAGTTTCTTGGCGCTGCTGCTGATTGCGTTAAACACTCTTCCTAGCGGCATAGTGTTTAATTTAAACAAGCTTTTGCCCTCGTTTGAAAAGCTCAACCCGCTAGAGGGCATTAAGCGCTTGTTCTCGATGAACAGCGTAGTGGAGCTTGGCAAATCGATTCTAAAAGTCGGTCTGATTGGCGGCACGTTTGCTTTGGTGCTGCGCAATGAATGGCCGCAGCTCTTGATGATGAACCGGATGCCTGCCGATATGGCGCTGGAGTTGGGTCTGCGCATGATCTCGCAGACTTTTATTATTTTGGGTGCAGTGCAAATGTTCATCGCCCTGATCGACGTGCCATACCAGAAATTTAGCTTGGGCAAATCGCTGCGAATGTCCAAGCAAGAGGTAAAAGACGAACACAAAAACAGTGAAGGTAACCCGCAGATTAAAGGCAAGATCCGCCAATTACAGATGGCGGCGGCGCGGGCGCGTATTGATCAGCGAGTGCCTGAAGCCGATGTGGTGATTGTGAACCCGACCCACTATTCGGTGGCTATAAAGTACGATCCCAAACGTGCTAATGCGCCGTTTGTGGTGGCGAAAGGCGAAGATGAGATGGCGGCGCGCATCCGACTGGTCGCTAAGCAGCACGACAAAACCGTGATCTCCCTGCCGGAGCTCACGCGTGCCATCTACTATTCGACGCGCGTCGATCAGGAAGTGCCCGCTGGTTTATATACCGCCGTGGCTTATGTTTTGAACTATGTATTGCAGTTAAAGGCGCACCAAGCGGGCAAAGGCAAAATGCCAAAACCACTGGCACCGCTCTATGTGCCGCCTGAATTACGTCAACCTGAGAGGTAAGTTGTGAACTGGCGTCAATTAACCCAATCCTATACAGCGATTCCGATCATCGTGCTCGCGGTGTTGGCGATGATCATCCTGCCTTTGCCAGGTTGGTTATTAGATACTCTGTTTACCTTTAACATCGTCTTAGCCTTGATGGTGTTGCTGGTCGCGGTATCGGCCAAGCGGCCGCTGGATTTCTCGGTGTTCCCGACCGTACTGTTGATCGCCACCTTATTGCGTTTGACGCTAAACGTGGCCTCAACGCGGGTGGTACTGCTGCACGGGCATGAAAACCCGGAAGCGGCGGGTAAGGTCATTATGGCCTTTGGTGAGGTGGTGATCGGCGGTAACTATGTGGTTGGTCTGGTGGTGTTTGCCATCTTGATGATCATCAACTTTGTGGTTATCACCAAGGGTGGCTCGCGCATATCAGAAGTATCGGCGCGTTTTACTTTGGACGCGATGCCCGGTAAACAGATGGCGAT
>JBOFMA010000068.1:0-1421 GCA_051658125.1 Aeromonas sp. | reverse complement strand
TCGGTCTTGCCTTCGACGATAAAGCCCACCCGCACTACCATGGCAGCCCCCCGTCGAATACATTCATCAACCAGGCCTTATCCAGCGGTAAGGTTTGCAATGGCACGCTCGATTTTGCCGCGTTCTTGAGCACCGTTTTGCCGTCCAGCTTGTTCACCAGCCACAGCTCAGGTGCACTTGCACTGCGCACCACCGACTCACTATGCGTTGTCACCCACACTGGATGCTCGGGCGTGGCACACTCGCGCATCATATTCACCAATTCAGCGATGGCGTTCGGATGAATACCGCGTTCAGGTTCTTCAATTAACGTGAGGCCCAAGCCCGCTTGGCGACTAAGCAGTGCGGCCATAATGCACAGCGCATAAATAGTGCCGTCAGAAATCAAATGCGCGGGAAATAGGTTGCGCGTGCCACTCTCTTTAAATTGGATCTGCGTGGTACCATCCAGCCGTTGCTGAGTGGTAGCTACTTTTTCCATGCCGGGCACCAGTAATTCCAGCCACTCACAAATTGTCTCACGCTGCGCAGATTGCTTTTCAAATTGCGCCAAAATCGTCGCTAAGTTGCGTCCTTGCCGATCCAGTTCTGCCGGATCACCGTTGACGGGCGTTTTCGCACTCACGGGATCAAAACGAAACACACGGACATTACTCAGCCAGCGATACAGTGCAGAGTGCGATAACAGCATTAAACCCGACATTTCATCGGGAAAATCTGGCAATGTGATCGATGCCTCTTTACCGACCTGACTTAGCACCGGTGACTGTCCGCGTTTGCGGCGCATTACTACCCGCTCATTAATTTTTAATTGCTCTTCGAGTTGTGGCGCACTATCCATTGCCAGCAGTTTGCACTGGTACTTATAGCACTGACTTTCGAGCTCAATCTCTAACGTCAATGCGGCACGGCGCGCTTGCTCTTTTTTTAATTTCACACAATGAATTTGGCTAAAGCCACCAAACTCGCGGATAGCGTGGCGCGCGCCACGGGCCACTACGGCGGCAAAAAAGGCCAAGCCATCGGCCACATTGCTCTTGCCCGCACCATTCGGGCCGGCTAGCACAGAAAATACTGCCAACTCATCAAGGCAGACATCCGCTGCGCTTTTATAACCTTGTAGATGTAGGCGTTTTATCGTTGCCGTCATTCATAACCTCTTGATAGGTCAGTGTATCTAACGCTATGTAAGCTAGGCCATAGTGTAACAGCCCTCATCCTTGAATGAAGGTTGGATAACGCCAAGGCCAAGCTTGCTGCGTGCCGTCACGGCTGCCGCCAGATCACTCGCCCTTATCACCGGTGATGGCTTTGACCTCACTGAGCAGGGAGCCAAATTTACCGTAGTTGACCTTTACCCCGTCATCGAGATCCAAGCTGATGCGCATATCTGCATGGTGTTTCAATGCATCATCAAACGC
>JBOFMA010000067.1:0-1385 GCA_051658125.1 Aeromonas sp. | reverse complement strand
TACCGATGGTCCGCGGGTACATGAATTTTTAGCACAATTAAATCAAGCGGTGTTAAAACCGCTGGGCGCTATGACGGTGGGCGAGATGTCGTCAACGACGCTAGCGCATTGTCAGCGTTATGCGGCACTCACGGGTCATGAGTTGTCGATGGTATTTAATTTTCATCATTTGAAAGTGGACTATCCGCAGGGGGAGAAATGGACCCCTGCGGCGTTTGATTTTCTTGAATTAAAACGCATTTTCTCCCATTGGCAAACCGGCATGCATGGGCAGGCGTGGTCAGCGCTGTTTTGGTGCAATCATGATCAGCCGCGGATTGTGTCGCGCTTTGGTGATGACGGCGAATGGCGTGAGAAGTCGGCGAAAATGTTGGCAACGGCGTTGCATGGTTTGCAAGGGACGCCTTATGTCTATCAAGGCGAAGAGTTGGGCATGACTAATCCCAGTTTTACTGATATAGCGGCCTATCGCGATGTGGAAAGCTTGAATTATTTTGCCGCGCAGCAAGCGGCCGGTGGTAGCGCAGCCCACGCACTCGCAGTGTTGGCGGCAAAATCCCGTGATAATGGCCGTACGCCTATGCCGTGGAGTCATGCTGCACATGGCGGATTTACCACCGGCACGCCGTGGCTGGCACTGGCCAATAATTATGCCGAGATCAATGCCGAGCGTGCGTTGGCTGCGCCGGATTCGGTGTGGCACTATTATCGGCAATTAATCGCGCTACGCAAAACGCTGCTGTTATTAACCCTAGGCGATTATTTGGATTTACTGCCTGATCATCCGCAGGTGTGGCTGTATCGACGTCGTTATCAGGGGCAGACGTTGCTGGTCGCGTGTAACTTTTATGCGCGCAGCGTACAGATTGAGATACCGGCTGCCGCCGAGGTGAGTGCGCCACAGATATTGCTGACCAACGAAATTGACGCGCTTTTACTTTGGTCAAATCAGCAAACTTTGTTGCCCTATGCCGCCTGTATGTGGCTAGAGGACACAGCTTAACGCACAACAATGCAGTAAGCTGGCGTTTAACCGTCATTCCGCACCTAATTTTGGCTTTTTCAATGCTTGACGGCGATCGGCCATTCTGATCTATTACTCTCTTTTGCTGGTAGATCATCATGGTCACTCCCGCTATCTCTATCCGTAACCTCGATCACCTTGGTTTAGTTGCCGCACTCTGCCAAGAGCTCGGCATTGCCCGCATGATTGATGCTGTGCTGCCAAAAACACCGCCTTTCAAGGTCTCACACGGTGAAGCCTTGGTCGCCATGATAGTGAACGGCCTCGGCTTTCACAGCAGCACCCTGCACATGTTCCCGCAGTTTTTCGCTAATAAGCCGGTCGAGCTTTTAATTGGTCCCGGGATCTGTGCAGATGACCT
>JBOFMA010000066.1:0-25177 GCA_051658125.1 Aeromonas sp. | reverse complement strand
CAGCGTTAGGCTAAAACCCGCGCAGGCGTTGCCGGCTGGCGCCGCGGGTGGATTGGAAGGCGATTGATCCTGAGAAGGGGGGTGCTACGGGGTATATCGCGAAGTACATCGCGAAAAATATCGACGGCCACGGGGTGGGCTATGACGAGGAGGCCGAGACGCATATCGAGCAGTCGGCTGTTGCCGTCGCTGCGTGGGCTAGTTGCTGGCGCATTCGGCAGTTCCAGCAGATTGGTGGGCCTGCGGTGACGGTGTGGCGCGAGCTGCGCCGGCTTGGGAGTGAGGTGGTCGATTGGGACAATGTGCTTGAGGCGGCGCGGGTTGCGGCAGATTCAAATCGCTGGGCCGATTTTTGTGCGGCGATGGGGGGCATTGATGCGCCGCGCAGTGCGCATTTGGTGAGGCTGTCAAAGCAGGTGGCTGAGCAGGGCAATAAGTACGGTGAGGATGTGCTGAAGTTGCTCGGGGTGATGAGTGTTGCGTCTGAGGTGACCGCTGTGACGCGGTTTGAGGGCTGGACGTTGCGCCGCAAGTCGGCCGCCGGTGTGGGCGAGCCACGCGAGCTGGTCTGTGGCGAGCGTAGCGAGTTGGGTTTAAGCCGCGGCAGCGGCGCCGCTTGGAGTTCTGTCAATAACTGTACGCTAAGTGGTTTGCCACGAAAAATTGGCGGCAGTTTGGGCGATCAGGTGCGCCACGAGCTGCGGCGGATGGGGTTGTCGCCGGATAATGCGGCCGTTCTGTTGCGCGGCAGTATCGTTGAGGAGGGAGGGCGCTTTATTCGTTTGGTCGGTGACCGGATGATCGTGAGTGAGTCTTGGCCGGGGGCGACCCAAGCAAAGGCGCATTGTAGTCAGCCGATGCTGTCGCCAGAGTCGGCAGCGTGGCTGGCTGATGAGGCGCGCGAAAAGGCCCTGCGCGTTGCTGCACTGGCGAAAAAGGTGCGCGCGGATACCTTCACTGGGGCGGATATGCAGTACATCACTGCGTTGACGGGCTGGGAGGAAGACGCGGCGCTGCTGGAGTTCGAGCGCGCGCTGGATGATTTAGAAGAGGCATTGGCTTATCGCCCTAGCGCCCAAGAGATCGCGCGGGTAGATGCGTTGCTGGCGGGGGAGTGAACAAACAAAAATGTTGTTTTTCTGGTTGCTGCGGTAAACATTTTTGTTTATTGTTGGTGCGTCAATTCAGCGCAGGGAGTCAGATGAAAAGTAGTGAATTTCGGCGGTGGTTGATGAGTCAGGGAATTGAGATTAAGTCGGGCGCTAAGCACGATAAGTTGAGAAACCCAGCGAATGGTAAGGCTAGTCACCTACCTCGCCATGGCTCAGAGATTGGTGAAGGCTTGCGTAGGGCAATCATCAAGCAGCTTGGACTGTAATTTACGGCCCCGCTCGGGGCCGCTTTGGCAAGCAAGCGAGGATTTATGCGCTACAAATTTATCATTGAGCCAGATGGCGATCAGTTTATGGCGACGTTTCCCGATATTCCAGAGGCTGTGACGGGGGCTAGTTCTATCGAAGAAACCATCGACTTGGCTGAGGATGTGCTGCTGTCATCCTTCGATTTCTATTTTGAAGATGGGCGTTCTGTCCCCTTGCCATCCCAGATTGCCAGCGGTGATCGCTTCGTCATCGTGCCACCGAGCGTGGTCGCCAAAGTGCTACTGCTTAACACTATGCTTGAACAGCGAGTGTCGAAAGTTGAGTTGGCGCGCAAGATGGGAACTAGGCCGCAAGAAGTGCAGCGCCTTGTCGATCTGACCCATACGACCAAGATTGACCGGCTTGAGGCCGCGCTTGCTGCACTGGGGCGTCATCTTGAGATTAGTTTGGCTTAATCGCCGCTGCTGATAGCCAGATGAGACGCGGCGCGGATCGTCTGGCTATCAGTGGCCACCAAGCGCAGCGCGGTAGGTGTGTGGATCTGTCGCGGATCTCTGCGCACAAAAGGCGCGCGGAATGCACAAAAAAGGATCGGTGCCGGATCGCGAGGCGCGCCTCTGCTGGCGCGGGCTGGGCTGGATCGCACAAGTGCACAATTTTTGACGTTTTCCCCGCGCCGGCGCGGCGAGGGTCAAGCCCGCGCAGAGAGGCGGATAGAGAAAAAGGCCGCAATCCTCACGGATGCGGCCTGTACTCGTTATTGTGCGTGGTTTAAGTCTTTGTCTATGGTTGGGGCTGGGTTTGTGGTGCGGCGCTCTCTACGAGCGCGTAGGGCGCGAATTTAACGGCCTCTTCACCCAACCATTCGTTGATCCCTTTGAGCGCTTCCATTACCGGATACAGTTCGTTGATAGCAAAAATTTTCGCAGCTTTTTCTGGGTCGCCCATACCGCCCGCACCAGTGGGGATGATGCCCATGAGTTGCGGCGGCACGCGGTGCGCCGCCAGCATGTCGTCGCGTGTCGCTTCTTTGACGCCCAAAAACTCATCCTTAGCAGCAATTTGCGAAAACGGCAGAATTTGTAAGCCATCTTTTTTGCCGCCGGCTGCGTAGACAAAAAGGTTTTTGAAAGCGCCGTCGCCACGCGCATCCGTCAGCGAGCGCTTGAGATCTTCCACCCCCTGCTGGTCGGATACAGGGTCCGTTAAATAGACAATCACCCCGGCATGGCTGCCGTTGATGTAATAGTTGCGGCGAAAATAAGTCGCATCGTGATTGAGCGCCGCGCTCACTAAGGCCGCGAGATACTCAGGCATGCCGTAGATTTCTTGGTGGATGTCGGGATTTCGCACATGCCCCACGCTGCCGACCGCAAACGAATAGTCTTGCTTAAAGCCGGGTACGAACCAGTACTGATCGAGGGTATCCCCACGGCGCACGTATTTTGCTGGCAAGTGCCGCAGCTTGAGCAACTTGCCGGTTTTCGAGCGCTCAGCTTCTAGATACGCATTCCCAAAGACTAAATAGTCGAGCGCCAGCGCCGCCATATCTTGCCGGTTTAATAGCGGCGTTGGGATGAAGCAACTGCAGATCACATTGCGCTTAAAGTACAACGGCGACTGATGATGTACAGCGCAATCGAAGCTGCGTGCCAAGCCATAAAAGCTAATCGGCGGCTCATACCAGCGACCATTGCTTAAGCATTCTGCGGCATCAAACAGGTCGTGCTTACTGTTGATGCGCTCTGGCGGCGAGAACGCGAAGCTCTGCAATTCACTCACCCCATGGTGCTGTTGCGTTAACGTATCCATTTAAAACTCCATCACAAAACTGGTGCCACCGCCGGATTCACCGCCGAAGGGTTCATTAAACAGTGCTTGCATAGTCGCCCATGCGACATCACCGTGATTGCTTCCCTTTGCGCGGTCAGTGAGATAAGTGATCTGCCCGCCGGGCGTTAAGTGCTTACGAATCGCTAAAAATGCTTTGGGTAGAGCCTCGGACCCGCGGTCGTACTGCAAGCGGCCCGCGCGGAAAACCATTTGCGCTTTCATGACCATTACCCGTTTGAGCGGTGCCGAGTACATGACGCAACCGGCGGCGGGATAAAACTTCTTCACTAGCTGCCATACCGCCTCGCCGATCCCGGTGCCGTCGATGTCGAGCCGCGCCACATTGTATTTGCGCGTTATGCTGCGGATCGCCTCGGCTTGGCGCTCGAACTCAAGGCCCTGTAACTGCTGCACCTCAATCACGCGAAACACCCCGCCCGCGACCTGCGGCGGTGAGACCACGACAAGCCCAGCGCTATCGCCTTTGCCGCTGCCGCCGCTCGGGTCATAGCCGACCCACACAGGGCGATCACCAATTGGCCTTGGCGCAAATGGGCGCCAATCGTCCCATACGTCAGCGGCATACCCATCTACTCCAGCCCGCATGACATGGTCGTAATCAAACGCAGTGTCTCCTGCGCGCACAAACTCACACGCAAATAAATTGCGGTATTCATCAGGGCTGTACTCATCCGACAGTTGCTGCGCATCTGCTAGATTAAACCCTTGCTCGATAGCTTGCTGCAGCGTGACCCGCTGGCGCCAAATGCCATCGCCACCCACGTCTCCATCGGCTAGCGTGGTAGGAGAGAGATCAATATCCACCGCGGCTGACCCCCTCCCGGCATTGTGTAGCGTGCCACTCCAAAGGTCATAAGCACCATGCGACTCAGCCGAAGGTGTGGAAAAGTAAGTAGTGCGCAGCCCAACTTGCATCGCGATAGCCGACGCAACTTTGCGCAGCTCTAAGAAATTCGGCGTCCAGAACACTTCATCGAAATAAAGATTGCCCGTGTATGACTGGGCGGTAGCCGCTGACGTGCCCAAAAAGTGCAGTTCGGCACCATTGCTGAGCGTGATCTTATCGCCCCCCTTTAGCGCCACCCCGACATCCTTGGCCAGTCGAACGATGAACCCTTTAAACTGCAGCGCTTGCTTGCGACTAGCAGATAAAAAAATCTGATTTTTCCCTCGCTCCAGCGCATCGAGCAGCGCTTCGCGGGCAAAATACCAACTGGCGCCAATCTGGCGCGACTTCAAGATAAAGCGTGTGCGTTGCTCACGCGCGGCATACCACTGGGCTTGGTGTGGGTATAGCGAGCCAAGCACGCAGTCACGCAACTGCTTCACCTGCTCATCATCAAAATGGTTTTTTGGCGCCTTTGTTTCTGTTCCCGCGCGCGCCTCACGCCGACTGTCGCGCTCTAGTCGCGCCAACTGACGCCCCAACAGATCGATCTCTTTGAAATCGCGTCCGGTTTTATCTTCTTTGCTCGCCAGCGCAGCCATGCGTGCGTGTAGCGACATCTCGGCGCGGGTGGAATCGGGGGTCGCATCCCAGTCATCGCGCCGCCGCCACGAGTAGATCGTGTTGTGGCTAACGGACAGCGCTGACGAGATAGCGGGCACCTCATGCCCCGCAAAATACATCCTCCGCGCTTGGTCGCGGACATCACTGCCATCATCTCGCAACATGCGTCACTCCAAAAAAAAAGCCATTGCGCAGCAGGGTAGCGCGCGCGCGTGAAACTTTTTTCAAGTTTTGATTGGCTCCTTAACGTCACAACCAAAGCTGATCGCACGCCCGTGCCGCAGCCCGCAAAATAGCCAAGACCACAAGAAAAGGAGTCACTCAGTGCCAAAAAAAACGAAATTTGTGCGCGTGGCGGTAGAGGGCGCAACCACTGACGGGCGCGCGATTGCCCGCCAACATATCGAAGAGATGGCGGCCAGCTACGACCCCAAGGTCTACGGTGCCCGCTTAAATCTTGAGCACTTGCGCGCACTCTATCCAGACAGCGTTTTCCGGGCGTATGGCGATGTGCTTGCGCTTAAAACCGAGGAAATCACCGAAGGTGCCTTGATTGGCAAACTTGCATTGCTCGCGCAGATGGAAGTGACCGATGAACTGGTGCAGCTCAATCGCAAGCGGCAAAAGGTCTACTCCAGCATCGAATTTACACCCAGCTTTGCGGACAGTGGTCACGCCTACTTGCAGGGCATCGCCTTCACTGATACCCCCGCCAGTCTTGGCACTGAGCTTCTAACCTTCTGTGCGAATGCAAGCGCTAACCCGTTGGCCGCCCGCAAAACCACCCCGGACAGCCTGTTTTCTGCGGCTGAAGAAGTGCTGATCGAACTGAGTGAAGATCCGGCACCCGAACCGGAAGCCCATTTTTTGAGCAAATTAAAAGGGCTGCTCGGCGGGCAAAAGCGCGAATCTAGCACCGAGTTCGCCGCCCTCAAGGCCGGCATGGAATTGCTCGCCGATAACCTGCGCCAGCAAGGCGAGGCACTGGCTCAGCTCAGCGCTGCGGCGCCGCTAACCGCACTAGAGCAGCGGTTTGCAGCGTTAGAGCAGCAACTGAGTACCACCCCCGCCACGCAATTGTCTGCTCCCCGCCCATTGGCGACCGGCAGTGATGCGTTAGCCGAAACCGTTGACTACTAAGAGAGCCGTTATGGAAAATTTCACTCGCGACCAGTTTGATGGCTACTTAGCCCAGCAAGCCAAGTTAAATGGCGTCACCGTTGCGGCGGTAAGCAAGCAGTTTGCCGTTGAGCCGGCGGTGCAGCAGCGACTAGAGAACGTCAAGCAAGAGTCCTCCGACTTTTTGAAGGCGATCAACTCGTTCGGCGTCACCGAGCAGGAGGGGCAGAAAGTGGGCATTAGCGTTTCGGGCCCGATCGCATCCCGCAATGCAGGCCACACTGATCCGCGCATGCCCAATGCCGTGCACAGCTTAACCGCGACAACTTATCGCCTAGAGCAGACCAACTTTGACACTTACTTAGGCTATGCCCAGCTCGATGCGTGGGCCATGCACAAAGACTTTCAAGCCCGCATCAGCCGCGCGATTGCTGAACGTGAAGCGCTGGATCGCCTGATGATCGGTTTTAATGGCGTTAGCGTAGCCGTCAAGTCTGACCCCGCAGCTAACCCGCTGCTGCAAGACGTAAATGTTGGCTGGCTGCAAAAAATGCGCCTGAATGCGCCAGAGCGCGTGATGAGTGATGAGTGATGTCACTATCACTCAACGTGACGAAAACAACGCCGTAGTAGCCACCGGCGATTACGGCAACTTCGATGCGCTGGTGTTCGATGCCAAGCGCTCACTGCTCGACACCTGGCACGTCGGCCACCCTGATCTGGTCTGCATCGTGGGCAGCTCGCTGCTCTCAAAAGCGACCTTCCCGATCTTAAACGCCATGAGCCAAGCGAATCCGAACAGCGAACTGCTGGCGGGCCGCTTAATCGCGCAGCAAAACAAGCTAGGCGGCATGCCTACCGTGGTCGCCCCCTTCTTCCCGGATGGCACCATCTGGATCACCACCATGAAAAACATTTCGATGTATTGGCAGCGGGGCAA
Organism: Aeromonas sp.; assembly: GCA_051658125.1. Taxonomy (GTDB): domain Bacteria; phylum Pseudomonadota; class Gammaproteobacteria; order Enterobacterales; family Aeromonadaceae; genus Aeromonas. The sequence continues at coordinate 18,372 of JBOFMA010000066.1, read as the reverse complement.
ATACCGCCGCGCCGTCGAAGAAGAGTCCAAATACAACCGCATTGCGACTTATGCCAGCAGCAACGAAGGCTATGAGATCGAAGACTATGGCTTATCGTGCTTGATCGAAGGCATTACCTTCGCTGAGCCAGCGGCGCCGCTGGCGGCTAAGGACTAACCATGCTGACACCCGCTGAGAAGCACTATGCGCGGGTCATGGCATCGCGCCGCGGGGGAGACCTGCCGGCGCATGCTATGAGCGCCTATGAGCAGCAACTGCATCGCCTGCGCCATGACAGCGCTCGCCTTGGCAAAATCCAATCATTTGCGGCCCGATCCGCCTTGAAAGTTGAGCTGCTGCCGGCCTACGTCCCGTGGATAGATGGCGCCTTAGCCGCAGACAGTGGTCGCCCCGACGAAGTGCTGACCACGGTGATGGTCTGGCGGCTCGATGTCGGTGACGTGCCGGGCGCACTGGATGTGGCGGCGTATGTTCTGCGCCACCACTTGCCACTGCCCGATCGCTATCGCCGCACTGCGGCAACCTTGCTTGTGGATGAGATCTGCGACCCTGTATTGGCCGCGCTTATCGCGGGTGCCACTCATGGTGTTGATGTGTCGCACTTGCGCACCTTAGATGCCTTAACTGCTGCCGAGGATATGCCGGATGAAGTACGCGCCAAACTCTACAAAACCGTGGCGTTCTTGCTGCGCGCCGCCGACCCCTTGGCCGCACTCGATTACTTGCGTCGGGCCGTCATGCTTAATCCATCGGTGGGCGTTAAACGCGACATCGAAAACTTAGAGCGCAATTTGCGCAAATCGGTGCCACCGCCAGAGTTGCCAGAGGAGTCGGTCATCGAGGTGCGACCTATCACAAAAAAAACACCGTCACGAACCAAGCGCCCAGCGGCAAAAAAACGCTAGGCCAAGGCTTGCGCCACGCGCACCGGCGGCACGGGCCGTAGTTACTGCAAAGCAGAACACTATTTGCCCGTCCACCGCCGGTTTTTTTGAGGGAGTCACTCATGTCATTTGTTGCTGCTAAACCCATCACGCCGCTCGACCCAGATGCACCGGACATCAACGATGCAGGGGCTGTTGTTGAGTTGGGCGCGTGGTGGCCAACCATTGAGTTAGCTGACTTGCGCCGCGCCCTGCGTCTCAATGGGCATGTCACTACTGAGCGCTTGCATCACGCGGCATCAGAGGCGCTCGTGCACGTTTGCGAGCAGCTGCTTGCTTGGCAAATGGCGCAAATTGAGCAGGGCGAGACGGCGATGGCATCAATCGCTGCGCACCAGATCAATGGCGAGTCAGTGCTTGTGTTTCGCTTTCGGCGCGCCGTGTATTGCATTGCCAAGGCGCTGCTAACAGAGGGGTATCGCGACATCGACAGCACGCGCCACGGCGATGAACACGCCGCTGCGCTTAGTGAGCAGATCGATGTGCTTTGGCGCGATGCTCGCTGGGCAATCAATGACATTCGGGGGGCGCGGCGCAGTCTAGCGCAGCTAGTTTGACCCCAGTGCGCGCGCAAGAGGGCGACACCATTGATCTGATTTGCTGGCGCCACTACGGCAACTGCGCGCAGGTCGAATGGGTGTTGGCTGTCAATCCTTTGCTTTGCATATCAGCCACGTTATCCGCCGGCGATGTCGTTTTTTTGCCCGCCCCATCGCCTGTTTCACCACGTCCGCAGATCAGCCTGTGGGACTAAGGACTCGTTATGCCACACAAAAACCCAGTGAGTTGGGAAACCTTATTTATTTGGGGCAGCAGCCACTTGCCGACGCTATCGGGGATGCTAATGACCGTGGCGATTGCATGGCTGCGGATTACCTATGCCGGCGGCACCGGGCGGCAGCGTCTATGTGAGGCTGTGCTGTGTGGCCTGCTGTGGGTGCCGGGCTGGGCTTTGCTCGCATGGCTCGGCCTGTCTGTTGATTTGGCTGGCCCTATTGCCTGCTCCATCGGCTTTTTAGGGGTGGATACGCTACGCAGCTGGGCAACGCTGATGGTTGACAAAAACTGGAGGGGCAAAAATGACCCGCATTGATGCACACTCGAACGTGCGCGCGTTTTTGGATGTCATCGCATATGCCGAGGGCACGCTAGGCCTCGGTGATGATGGCTATAACAAACTCGTAAATCCCGGCGGTTTTTTTGCTAGCTACGCCACCCATCCGGCCGAACTAATCGTCGTGCGCAAAGGCTTGAGCAGCACCGCCGCGGGTCGCTATCAGTTCTTGGCTCGTTATTGGCCACATTATCGCGATCAGTTGTCGCTACCGGATTTTGGCCCAGAGTCACAAGATCGCTGGGCGGTCCAACTGTTACGCGAACAGCGCGCACTAGACGCGATCATTGTGGGCCAGTTCGCGACGGCGGTGAGTCGCTGCGCCAATATCTGGGCTTCGCTGCCGGGGGCCGGCTATGGCCAGCGCGAATGTGAACTCACTACGCTGCAGGCCCGTTATGTCGCCTTTGGCGGCACGCTGGAGGCAGCACATGAGTAGGATCCTGTCGATTGGCTTGCCCGCGGCGTTGCTGCTCGGTTTATACGCCGCGTTGCTGCACCGCGTAGACAGCCTAACGGCTGACGTGGCGCAGGCCACCGCCCAGGCCGCGCAGTGGCAGCGGGCTAGTGCCGCCCAACTAGAGCAAATCGCCGCTAATCGCGTCGCGATTGCGGCGGCGAGTCAGTTATTAACTGAGCAAGGGGCGCGACTACATGACATCAATCAAACCGGACAGCGTGCCGCCCGCGCGCTGCGCGGCGCATTGGTCAACACACCTTGTACGCAGCAGCCTTTGCCTGCTGCTGCTGTGCAGTTGCTCCAGTCCGTTGCCGAGCCATCCAGTGCCGCTGCCGTCGGGGCTGATCCCGCACTGCCCTGAGCCGGCTTTTATCGGCACGACCTTTGGCGATGCCGCGCTATTTGCAGCGCAACTGCAAACAACGCTACGCCACTGTAACGCACAAATCGCCACGCTAACGCGCTGGTATGCCCAGCAGGAGTCAACGCAATGATTAAACCCGCCCGCCTGCGCGAAATAATTTGCGCGTATCACCCGCACTTTAAACAGAACCCTGAACAGCTAGAGGTGTACTTAACTGCCGGGCGCATTGAAAGCACTGGCCGCGCCACACTGGGCTATCGCTATCACTATGCATTGCAGGTCTTGGCGCTAGATTTTAATGGCTCATTGGATGACTTAACGCTGCCGATTTTGCTGTGGGCGCGCGAGCAGCAGCCAGAGTTAGTGCTTAATCCTGAGCGCAATCAGGATGGGATCACTTTCAAGGCCGACATCCTGAGCGATAGCAGTGTGGATGTGCTTTACACCATTCAGGCCTCGGAAGCGGTGGTCGTGCACGAAACTGAGCGCGGCCGCTGGCGTCAAGAACATCGCACCGATCCTCAAGTTGAATGGCAGCCTAGCGGTGGCTGGACGCTGAGCGTAGTGGATGGGGGAATTGCCTAATGCCCCCGTTAACGCACGCGCTTGAGAGCACGTTGGGCGGACTACTGGCCGCCACTCGGCCGGCGGCACGCCGTCAGGTGCTGCGCGAACTGAGCGTGACGTTACGCAAGCGGCAATCGGCCCGCATTGCCGCGCAACAGGCGCCGGACGGCAGCCCGTTCGCCGCCCGCAAAAAGACCCCGATAAAAACCAATGGTGCCGTCTCGTTTATCCACAACGGCGAGGAGCGCACGCTAAAAAACTGGCGACATGCCCAGCTCGCTCGTGGCGCTGCGCTAGTGGGTGTTGATAGTCAGCGTAATGTAACGCGCAGTTTTTACCGCGCCGACATCTCGCGTTTTACGCAGATTAAGCGCGTCACAGGGCGGCCAAAACAGCGCAAGGGGCGCCCCATGTTTGCGCGCTTGCGCCAAGCTCGTTATTTGCGAGCAAAATCATCACCATCAGCGCTGCTCGTGGGCTGGGAGGGGCGCGCCGCCGCTATCGCGGCCGCACACCAATTTGGCCTAGCAGCGGCGCAAAGTGGGAATGGCAGTCATCAGCGAGCGCGTTTGCCGCGCCGCGAACTGCTGGGCTTAAGTGCCGAAGATAGCGCCATGATTACCGAAACACTGGCGGCAGCGCTGGCGCGGGCCGCTAAGGAGGGGCTGTGAGCGAATTTATCCGCGCTGAAGTCGCCCGACTGCTGAACAACGTGGTGCGCGTAGGGGTTATTGCTGAAGTTGATAGTGCTGCGGCCCGCGCCCGCGTGCGCTGCGGCGAATTGCTAACCCACTGGCTGCCATTCACCACCGCCCGCGCTGCAGGCTGTGTTAGTCGCTGGGACCCCGTCGTGGGTGAGCAAGTCGTGCTTCTGGCGCCCGGTGGCAACTTGGACGTGGCGATTATCGGTGCCTCACTCTATAGCCACGCCGGCGAGCCAGACGCTATTGCTCCACAGCACGCACACCTGCGCTTTAGCGACGGCGCGGTCATAGAGTACGACCCTGCCGCCAGTGCTTTACGCGTGAGCGGTGTAAAAACTGCCCTCGTACAGGCATCGCACGAGGTAACGCTCGATGTGCCGCGCGTCACCTGCACAGGCGATGTCACGATTAACGGTGCGCTGAGTGTCGCCAAAGCCATTACCGGGCAGGCCGCGCTATCGTTGTCTGGCGAGCTAAGCGCAGGCGGCGCAATCACCGCGCCTGTCGCCACGATTGGCGGCATTGCCGTGACGACCCACCGCCATCGCGGCGTTAAAGCCGGTGGCGATACGTCTGAGGGGCCGCTATGACATGGCGCGGGCTTAATCAATGCACTGGCGGCACCATCGACGAGGATGCGCACATTGCCCAGTCGGTGCGCGATATATTGCTTACCCCCGTAGGCAGCCGCGTGATGCGTCGTGACTACGGCAGTCACCTGCCGGCGCTGCTCGATGCACCGCAAAATGCGACTACCCACCTGCAATTGATGGCCGCCACGGTGATGGCATTGGCGGCATTTGAACCGCGGATCCACGTGCAATCGGTGCGCATTACGCGCAATGCGCAGACTTTCGGTTGTGAGCTGGACATCACATGGCAACGTACTGACAGCGGGGCTAAGCAGCAGCGCATAATTGAGCTTTAAATACCGGAGTCGTCATGATCGATTTATCTGCCCTGCCGCCGCCGACCGCCATCGAGCCGCTGTCGTTTGAGGAGATCGCTAGTCTCATGCGCGAAGAGCTGGCAGCGGCACTGCCTGATGTGGCCGCAACCCTAGCGCTACCTTCCGAACCGTTGACCAAGCTCATTGAGCAGTGGGCTTACCGCGAGCTCGTGTGGCGCACGCGCCTCAACGACGCATTAAGCGCCGTGCTGCTACCGTGGTCGACCGCTGCGGATCTAGACAACTTGGCCGCATTCTATGACGTGGAGCGCCGAACGGGAGAAAATGATGCGGCTTTGCGCCAGCGCTGCCTACTAAGCTTGCGCGCCCTTTCGGTGGCCGGCCCCGCCGATGCCTATCGCTACCACGCCCTCAATGCCTCGCCGGCGATCAAAGATGCCGCCGCTAAAAATGGCGGGGCAGGCATTGTGGAGGTGGCGGTGCTGAGCCGCGAAGGTGATGGCACTCCCACCGCGGCGCTGCTCGCCACGGTTTACACCGCGCTTAACGCGCAGGATGTGCGGCCGCTTTGCGACACAGTGCACGTGCGCGCCGCTACCCAAGTGCCATTTGCCCTGCACTATCAACTACACGTCAGCAATCTGCCTGATGACGATTATTGCATCGACCAAGCTCGGTCAGCCCTGCGCGACTATCTGGCGCAGCAGCACCGATTGGGTGGTGTTGTGACATTGTCAGGACTGTATGACGCGCTGCAAGTGCCTGGGATCGCCAACGTCAAAGTACTCATGCCAGCGAACGATGTGGTAGCTGACCCGCTGTCGGCCCCCCACGTCAGCGCGCTCACAGAGCAAATTATTCATGCCTAGCCGCAGCTTACTGCCACCGAGTGCGACGCCGTTAGAGCGTGAGCTGGAACGGCTGGCTGAGCGTCATCTGGTCTCGGCATTCGTGCACCGTCAAGCCTGGTCGCCCAGTGACTGCCCCGAGTCATTGCTCGGAGCGTTAGCGTGGGCGCTCGGAATTGACCACTGGTCTGTGCAGATGGATGTAGGGCACCGCCGCAGCGCGTGCGCCGAGGCGCTTACGCTGCATCGCCAGCGCGGCACGCTCGCTAGTGTCTATCGCACCCTGCAGCACGCAGGATACGGCGGCGCAACCGTCACCGAGGGCATCCAAGCCGCGACCTATGATGGACGGCACCTGCACGATGGCACTGAAACGTTTGGAAGTGGTGGCCAGTGGGCGCGTTATCGCGTGCATGTAGACGTGGGTGAGCTGGGAACAATTAACGCCGCGCAAAACGCGCGTCTGCGCCAGCTGCTAGCAGCCACCGCCCCGGCCCGCTGCGAGTTGTTGGGCGTGAGTTTTCATCACGCGGCGGCGGACGCCCTCGCACTGCGCGACATCCCCGCCGAGCAGGTCGCGCTGCGGCAGCGTAGCGTGCTGCCGTGGGGGCGTCGTTACGACGGGGCGATGACGCACAATCAGGGGCGGGAGTTCGTCCACGATGGCACACAGACCTACTCAGCTGCAGCCCATTACAATGGCGCGATTGCCGATGGCGCCTGCTATGACAATGCGCAAGATAATTGCGCATTGCAGCTGGGCTCATCGGCGATGAGCCAGGTCACGCTTCGCCCCGCCCATGACGGTGGACTACGTTACAACGGCGCGATCAACCATGGCGCAGGCAACCCCCCCGCGCTGGACGGCGGCACAACATACGAAATCACCCACCACCGCCGCTACAACGGCCTGCTAGACCATTCGACCGACACCCATTCTGGCGCAAAGTGCTATGACGGCAGCGCCACTTACAGCAGTCGCCACACGTATGCGGGCGCGAACATTACCTCAGAGGTTTACCCATGAACATGACCGAAAGCACGGCCATTTGCGGCCGACTCGATTACACGCTTTACCGCAAGGGGCACCCGCCGCGGCGCTTTTTTGAGCAGAACATGATCATGAATAGCGCCAAGGCCACACTGGCCAAGCTGATCGCCGGCGAAGGCGCTGGTGCCGCCATCACACGCATCGGGTTTGGCATCGACGCCAATGGGCCGACCCCAGATGACAAGGCGCTGACGGCGGCTTACATCAAGACGCTCGATGGCCACTCATTCCCTGCGCCTGGGCAAGTCACATTCGCGTTCTCACTGGCTGAGAGTGAGGCAAACGGCAAAACCATTCGTGAGCTTGGATTGATCTGCGCCGACAGCGCGCTGTTTTCGCGCAAAGTGCGCGGAGCTATCGAAAAGACCGCAGACCTAAGTCTAACCGGCACTTGGACTATTATTTTTTAAAGGGGGACAGCATGGCGAACTTACCGCTCCAGCCCAACTGGACGCAGGGCATTTATCAAATCGAGACGTTAGATCCAGTTCTTGGTGGCGAAAACGGCATTTCAAACGCGCAGGCCAAGCAGCTCGGTGGACGTACTGAGTACCTAAAGCAGCGTCAAGATGATTTGCTTGAGCGAGTTGACGGGCTAGAGCAGACCACCGATCAGTCGCTACTTGCTGCAATGGGGCAGCAGATTGTCGCTAATCGAGAGCACACTGAGTTGGCGTTTTCTGAGTTAAACAAGGCCGCGCGCTATCGCCATCAAGCCGGCGAGGTGCGCTTTATTAACCGAGGCACCCGCTGGGGGTGCGCAGTAAGCAAGTCAACGACCGCGACGCGAAACCTGAGCTTTGCTGCCGGAGAGTTATTTGCTCACGGCCGCATTTACCATCTGCCCGAGCGCATCAACGGCGCCGCCGTGCCGTCCAACGCCACCGACAAGCCGGCGACCTGCGTGGCCTTTGTCCGCATCACTCCGACCGCTATTGAGTGTGACGTGTCTGCGACCGGCGCAGATGCGCCGGCGGATGCCATCGCGCTTTATCGTATTAATGTCCCCGCAGGCAGCAACTCAGGCAACGACCCGCAATTAGCTGGCATCACGCTGACTGATGTCCGCCGCATTGAACCTGATTTTCCGGCCATGCTGACAAGCCCACCGTCTGTGCTAGCGCTGTGGCCGCACGCTTATCCGCAGTGCGATGACCAGTGGGGCATTACCTATTGCGTCATCAGCGCAGTGGGCGCCATGCCGGCAGATGCTATTGCCATTTCCGAGCGTGCCAGTAACGGCGCGCGCTTCACTCTTGCTGCCGCGGCCGATGATGTCGTTGTGCGCTATCAACTATCCAACCACGGAGTTTAATCATGCAAATTATCCCGCTCGGACAGGGGCCATATCACGATTTTGCCATCACTGGCACCGCAGTCACGCTGGATGACCTGTCGATTGACGCGCAAACTGAGCAAACTGATGGCGAGCATATCATTAGCGTTTACGCCACTGCCGACGGCATGCGCCGTCATGGCCCAGGCGCATTCGTTGCCACGCTAGCCATCCCTCCACGCCAGTGGCCGGCCCCTGAGTCTGTCGCCACACCGCTACCTGATGAGTCGCCAGTCGCTGTCTTGCCGCTGCCGCTAAATGCGGACGCCGTCACCCTGACCCTTTGGCCAAAATAAAAAAAGGAAAAACCATGATTTTTATCAAAGATGACCTGCGCGCTGCGGTCGAAGCCGCCAGCGGCGGTGCTGTCACCGTGCTGTACACCGCCAAGGGGCAGCCAACTTACATGCACGTCATCCCGCGCTTTCGCGTCGAAGACATCGACCCGGCGCTTGGCACCGGCACGCACCCCGCGTTTATCGTCAATGGCGTGGAAAAATCTGAGCTGTTTATCGGCCAGTACGGGGGCTGTTTGCGCGACGGCGAGTTACTTAGCCTGCCGGGCGTAGACTGCGCCACGAACTTGGATTTTGACCAGTCTCTGGCGTATGCCAAGGCAGCTGGTCAGGGGCATCACCTAATGACCCACGCGGAGCAAGCCGCTATCGCGCTCTGGTGCCACAAAAACGGCTTTATGCCGCGGGGGAATACTGATTATGGTCGCAGCTCGGGTGCCAAGTTTGAAACTGGGCGCCGCGTCGACCGCGGTGTGCCGGGTAGCTCAAGCGGCACCCCGCGGATTTTAACGGGCTCCGGCCCCGTGAGTTGGCGGCATAACAACCACCCTAATGGCATCGCCGAACTATGCGGCAACGTGTGGGAATGGCGTGGCGGCCTGCGCTTGGTAGATGGTGAAATTCAAGTGCTAGCCAATAACAACGCTGCCGATAACAGCAAAAGTCAGGCGAGAAATTCGGCAGAATGGCAAGCGATTGCCGCTAGCTCGGGCGCGCTGGTCGCCCCCGGTGCGGCGGGCACACTAAAGTATGACGCCAGTGCCGCGGGCACAACTAGTGACCATGGCTCACCCGTACTATCCGACGTGGTGAGCAATCGCAACGGCCCTCAGGGCGATGATGCGCATGCTGCAGGAAATACGACAGACGCGCTGGAAAAAATCACGGCCAAGGCGGGGCTGGTTGTGCCAGCCATGGCAAAGCAGCTTGCGCTGTTCCCGCTGGTCACAGAGCTCGGCGGCGATACACTCTATGTCCGCAACTACGGCGAACGCCTCGCCATCTCCGGTGGCGCCTGGAACAACGCAGCGAGCGCGGGCGTGTTTGCGCTCAACTTGGGCGACGCGCGCTCGCATCGCAACACGCACATTGGTGTGCGTCCGGCCTTTGTGCTGTAAGCACTGCGGCTTTGTCGGCCCCGCGGTAGCGGGGTCTCTTTTGTGGAGGCGATATGGAGCACAAAGCGTGCGGTGTGAATTTGGTGCGCAAATATATCGAGCTGGCGGCGCAACTGAATATCTACTTAAACCACTGGCCGCAGCACGAGAAGTACGGGCTAGCCCAACAAGTGCGCAACAAGTTGTACGAGTGTTATGCGCTGATGGTTGAGGCACACAAGCGTTACCACAAGCGCACAAGCCTGACGCAGCTCGACATAGCGCACGAACAATTGCGCATGTTGCTTTATTTGGGCTCAGAGCTTGGCTATTTCGGCCATCACAAGGGGCGCGCTGCGCCAGATACAACGCAAGCCAACCTGCGCCGCTGGCTGGTATTATCTGCGCGGATTGATGAAATCGGCAGGATGCTTGGGGGATGGATAAAAAAAGAGGCCGAAATAATTAAAAAGTGATATAATCAGTGCTTAGGGTTGACCATCAACGTGTTTTTGAGTCCTCGCCATCTCCGGTGGCAACTGGAACAACGCAGCGAACGCGGGCGTGTTTGCGCTCAACTTGAACAACGCGCGCTCGAATCGCAACACGAACATTGGTGTGCGTCCGACCTCGGTCCCTCCTCGCAGTCTATGAGACCATGTGGAGCCAAAGGGGTGGTTAATCCTGCCAGTCGGCGAAATCTGCCTGGCGTGACTTTTTGGTAGCTTTTTTCTGTCGAACATCAGTCACGCCAACCCACAACCTCACAACCAAAGCCGCATGAAAACCCACAAAAATTTAATGGCGCAAATATTGGCGCCAGATAATTTGCTGGCCGCATGGCGCACAGCAAGAAAAGGCAAGACGCGCACGCGCGCCGTCATGGCCTTTGATGTGCGCGCTGGCGCGCTGCTTAACCAGTTAAGTCAGCAGATTTGCCATGGCACCTATCGCCCACGCGTCTATCGGCGCTTTTATGTTTACGAGCCAAAGCCGAGAGAAATCTGCGCGCCTTGGTTTGGTGATGTGGTGGTACAGCACGCCATTTATCGCATTGTGATGCCGTTATTCGAGGCCAGATTCATTGACCAAAGTTATGCTTGCAGGCCAGGCAAAGGTACACATGCCGCTGCCGATTACGCCCAGCGCGCACTGCGCCAATCCGCACCTGATAGCTACACGCTTAAGTTGGATTTGCGGCGCTTTTTCTATCGGATTGACCGCGCCAAGCTGGAGGCGCTGATCCGTCGAGTGATTGGTGATGATACGCTGGTGCGCCTGATGATGCAGTTTGCGCACTTGCCAGAGCCGCTGGGGATACCCATCGGCAATCTGCTGTCACAGCTTTATGCGCTTATCTATTTAAACCCACTCGATCACTTCGTTAAGCGCACATTGCGAGTGTCGATGTATTGCCGCTATGTTGATGACTTTGTGCTGTTTGATGTTAGTCGCCAGCAGGCGATGGCGCACAAGCAGGCGATTGAGGTCTTTGTTGCACAAGAGTTGGGCATGACGTTCTCAAAGTGGACCATTGCAAAAACCAAGCGCGGCATTAATTTTGTGGGTTATCGCACGTGGCGCACGCGCCGCTACATTCGTAAACACTCGCTAATTAAATTCAATCGCGCTTTGCGCCGCGAGCATTGGGAGGTGGCCGTCTCTATTCTGGGCCACGCCAAGCGCACATCAGTGGCGACACGTTTAACCAAAGCCTTTGTCGCCGCCAAGTCAAAACAAATTCGCAATCATGCTGACGGGGTTAAAGCTGGCCAGCAGGTTGCTTAGTCCGCCGCTGGTCTTTTGTAGGCTTAAGCTAAATTCGATTTTTCGCGCTTTGCCGTCGGCGAAAAATTCGCTGCGCGTCTCGCTCAGTGCAGTCACAACATAAAAGCCCAATACGGTGCCTGTGCCCTCAATGAGTGGCCACGCTTGGCCAAGGTGCGCCATGCTGCGCAGACCGGTTAAAGACACATCGCCGCCAGTGATTTCTGGGTAGAGCACTCCGCTTAACGTAATGGTGTCATCGCCTGGGCCAACAAATTGGCAACTCGCCATTGCGCCAACGCGCTCATTTTTTGCCACTCGCCATTGCGTGTCATGACTAAGGCTTTGATAAGGCGCACTTTCTCGTTTGAATACAAACATTCCAAGCGTCATCAGCATAAAATCTCCTTTGATTAAATTAATCGCGGTCGCGGTAGCTACTGCGCGCTCGCCGCGCGTTCTGCGCTAGCGCCGCGCTGACCTGTTGTTGGATTTGCCGTGCCAGCTGCCGCTCATCTAGCTGCCCCGCCTCATTCACCGTCACATTGACGACCACGCTAGTAGCTCCAGCTCCACTCACTGGTTGGGCTGATGCGGAATAAGGCGTCACGGCCACTGCCGTGCTAGCAGGCTGCACTTGCACCTTGGGCGCGAGGGTCACGGGCGGTGCTGTTGGTTCGCGGTATTGTCCGCGCAGCGCTTCGATTGCGGGCAGGTTTTTAAACACAATCGCACCGCGAGCCGCTTCACTGGCTGCCACATTCGCCCGTGCTGGCATAGCTGATGCCGCCGCTTCGGCACTGACGTTGCGCCGCTTGGTGCCGGCTAGCGGGGCTGTCGCGGCCCGTGCTAGCGCGGCGGGCGGCGGGGAGGGTTGCTGTCGTGGTTGCGCTGGTGCAGTGGTTGCTGTCGCACGTAGCAGAGATGGCGGCGCCAAAGCCTTGGTAGCGCCAAATAAAGGAGGTGGCGGCAGCGCGCTGCTGCTAGGTGCGGGCAGCAATGCTTGTGCTTTTTTGCTAGCTTCGGGCATGAGCCCCAGCTGAGTTAGCACCCAACTAAGCCCCTCCGCTAGCTTGGCCGCTAGCGTGATCAAGTGGCTAATGCCTGCGCCCACAATGCGCCCAAAGCTGGCGCCGGCCTCGCTGGCACGGCCAAGGCTCTCTACGGTGTAGTCCACTGGCGTAAATAGCTGGGTAAACCATTGCCATAGCCGCCCCACCGCACTGCTGATGGCATCAATCACGGGGGACCATGCGGCAAACAGTGGCAACACCGGCGCCATACCTGCCTTTAATCCAGACCAAAAGCCAGTAAACCATGCTTTGATCGGTTCCCAGTGCAAGTACACGGCCAGCGCCAGCGCCGCCACCGCCGCGATCACCGCGCCGATTGGGCTTAGCAGCAACCCTAAGCTGCCGCCAAGTAACATCACCGCAGCGCGGCCAGCCGCCATCACAGCGCTGAGCATGCCACCACTGCCACCTAGCGTGGTGAGTGATAACCGCAGCAACGCCAGTGGCCCCAAAGCAGCGGAAGCTGTCAGCGCCAGCGATCCGACGGCCACCGCCGCGGCGGCGAGGCCACCGCCGACCAGCGCCAAACCTTTTACCATGGCTGGGTTCTGCTGCATCCAGCGCCCCACACTGCTAATCAATTCAGTGACATCTTGCGCTAAGCTGCGCAGCGGCGAATCCACCGACTCGGACAGCTCAATGCGCAGATCGGACCACGCCGAGGACATTGACTTGAGATCGCCCGCGAGGTTGTCGCTCATCACCTTGGCATTTTTTGCCGCTTCGCCACCCGCCCCGCGGATCGCCCGCTCCAGCGTGCCAAGCGACCCATCACCGGTAGTTTTAAGTAACGTTAATAAGGACCCAAACGCCTCTTCGCCAGAGATGTCTTTGGCAAAGCTGGCTTGATCCACTTCTGAATACGCCGCCATGGCCCGCTGCAAGTCGCCCATTGCTTCGGCAAAGTCGCGCGGCTTGCCACTGGCATCCACAAATGACACGCCAAGCTCATCCAGTGCCGCCTGCGCCGCGTTCGTTGGCACATGCAAGTTTGCGATAACTGTTTTTAGTGCTGTGCCCGCCATCGAGCCCTTGATGCCTGCGTCCGCTAATTTGCCGACCATCGCCGACATGCGCTCGGCATCCACGCCGAACTGCGCGCCAACGGTGCCGGCATACTTCATCGCCTCGCCAACTTCAAACAGGCTGGTATTGGCGCGGGTAAAGGTGGCCACGAGGCTGTCGCCCAAACGATCCATTTCGCTTGCTTGCAAACCAAACTGGCTCAAGATGTTGGACGCAATATCGGCCGCTTGCCCAAGCTCGACGCCGCCCGCCATCGCCATGTCGAGCACACCGGGCAGTGCCGCCTGCACCGCATCAGGCGTAAAGCCCGCCATGGCTAAAAACTTTTGCCCACTCGCCGCATCAGTGGCGCTAAAGGCCGTCGTTGCCCCTAGTTGCCGCGCCTGATCACGCAACGCCGCATACTCGGTGGATGATTTATCGACCCGCGCAAGCGCCTGCACCTGCGACATCGCCGCGTCAAACTCCAAGCCGGGGGCGATAAACTGCCCCGCGCCAGCCAGTGCCAAGCCGCCACCCGCCATCGCAGCAGCCCCGCCACTCGCGAGCTTGCCCGCCAGTGCTTGGCTGCGGTTAAAGCGTGCTTGCGCGCGGTTAGCCGCATCCAGTCGCCGCTGCTGATCGGCGAGCTGTCGGTTATATTGCTCTGTGCGCCGCGCAACTTGGTCACTTGCACTGGCACTGCCCCGCAGCAACACACCATGGCGCATCAAGCCAGAACGTAGCCCGCCAAGGCGCGTTTGCTGGGTTTGGTATTCACGGTTAAGTTGGCTTACACGGCCGCGCAGCTGCGCGAGTTGGCGTGATTGCTCTTCCGTGCGCTGCCCCGCCGCGCCGAACGCCGCGCGCATGGCCTGCGCCTGCGCCTTCGTGGCCGCCAGCGCATCGCGGGTGCGGCTGCTTGCCGCATTGAGCTTATCGAAGGATTTGGCCTGACGGCCGAGGGAAGTGATGGCACCTTGTGTGCTAGCTAGCTGGGCCCCGAGGGCATTAGCGCTGCGCTGGGCAGCTGCTAATGGAGTTGATAGTTGGTTGGCCGCGCTCAGCGCGACCCTGATCTGTAAGTTTTGCGTGCTCATAGCGAATGGCCGGCGCGTTGCACCGCCCGCTCATGCCACGCAACAAGATCCGACACAGGCAGTGCATAAAGCTCTGCGGGCGGCCAGTGAAACACGCTGGCAATGTCTGCCAGCAGCTCATCGGTGAGCGTGGTTGGGCAGCGGCAAGCCCACTGCCCATCGCTTAGTCGCTCGCGCCCGAGACGGGGTTCAAAAAATTAGCCACCGCCGTGGCCAGCGCCACCAGATCGGCCGTATGCAACTGCATGACCTGCGCTTCAGTCAGTGCTGGCTCAGTGACGCGGGGCAAAAACTTGATCAGCGAATCAACATCGGTCGTCATCAGGTCATAAAGTTTCAAACCGCGCAAAGAACCCGCCTGCGCGGCGGCTTCAGTCAGAGCGACGGTGGCGATGGCATCACCATTTTTGCGGGTCAGCGGGTGTTGCAAAGTGATCGTTACTGGATGAGTCATGGTTTATAGCCCCATATTTTTGCGGTGTTTCGCGAGCACATCTTTGCCGCGGACGTTGTACAACAGATTCAGCGCATCGAGCTCGAACTCTTCGCGGCCGTTAATCGCGATCTTCACGTAAGTGTTTTTCATGCTGTATTTGTGCGACGTGTTGTCGCCCTGTTTGGCTTCGCCAAAATCGAGCTCGCTCAGACGCCCACGGGTTTGGATCTCAAGCGCGATGGGCTCATTGGTCGCGTCATCTAAATAGCTGCCCGCAAAGCGCAGCTGCACGCCGTCGATTTTTTCGCCCCAGGTCGCAAGCAGCTCAGACTCCAGTCCGCCCAGCGTCAGCTCCATATTCAATGCGCCAGACTCAAAGCCCAGATCCACCGCGGCAGACACCACCATGCCTGCGCCTTGGTAGTCCTCGGTCTTGCGGGTCAGCTTAGGCATAGACAGCGCCTCTGCCTTGCCCAAATACGACGTGCCGTTGATGAACACGTTAAACATATACAGCTTGTTCGGTAACGCCATGGTGTAATCCCCTTATGCCAGATTTTCAAAAGTCGCAAAGTACTGATCGGTAAAGGTCTGCACCAGTCCCAGCGATTCGAGCGGCGGCACGGGGGTGTAGTTATAACGGATCAATAATTTGCCATCGCGCAAATCACCGGTGGGGTTATCGCTTGGGTCGAACCAGCAATTTGCGCCGAGCAATTTGCCCGCCGTAACCAATGCAGAAAGCTTCTGGTTGATGCCGTCTACGATGTCTTTCACCAGTGATGGAGTTAGCGGTTTATCGACATAGCTAAAATGCGCTTCAGCCACCGTGTCTGCCAGGATCTGCGCGGTGCGCGTGTACACCTCAAAGCAATAAGTCTCGTTATCCCGCGTGCGGTTGCCCCAGAAACGGAAGCCGTCACGCTTGATCAGCGTGGTCACTCCCGCCGCATTCAAATCGTTGGCATCGGTATCCGTGTCTTGCAATGACCAATAAATATCAGCGCTCACCCCCAAGACGTTGTTCACCGCGACGTTCGATAGCGACTTATGCCAGCCTAGTTCTGCATCGAGTTTTGCGCGCAGCCCCAACGCATAGGCGGCGGCCGGCGCGATCACATTGCTGCCACCGACACTGTCAAACGCAATAAAATCGGGATAAATCAGCATCAGCTCGCGCTGACTAAAAGTCTCGGCATAATTTTTTGCTTCCGCGATAGTCGCGGCTTGGATGCCGGCATAGCAAAAGGCCCGCAGCTTTTGCGCAATCACCACCAACTGCGCGGTGACGGCCTCGCTGTCTAGGTTTGGCGCAGCGAGCAAGCGTGGCTTCACGCCGGTGTGCAGCTCTGCCGTTAACAGCGCAAACATGCCGGTGTAGCGGCCGTCCACGCCTGAGCCGCCAATGACGAGCTGATCCTGCGTCGTGTCCGGCAGCTCTGGCTTAGCTTCAGCCACGCGCACCACCACCACCTTCGGTGACGCCTGATCGCTGATGGCTTTTAACGTGGGATACAGCGTGCCTGTCGTGCCCGCTTTGCCCAGCGCCGGCAAAACGCGTGTCAGCAGTACGGGGGTATCGAGAGGGAATAACTCGCTGTCGGCATCATCGGCAGTACAAACAACGCCGATCACCGCCGAATCAATGTCGCGGATAAGCGTGGAAAGATCAGTGCTTTCGGTAACGCGCACGCCGTGGTGAAACGCAATAGTCATGGCAGAACCTCGTGAGGAAACAGCCTTTATCATGCCCCGCATTGCCCACACTATTAAGTAGCTTTGGTTGTGAGCTTAGGGTCACAGCCGGAAGTTATCGCTTTGCCCCAGTGCACGCCGCATCATCAACGAAAACACTGGGTCAAACGCATGCTAGACACACTACTCAACACCGTAGGCGGCCTTGCTGGGAAAGCGCTTGCCTGGCAACAGCAGCAAGTCGGCCATCCGCGCGCAGAAATTACCCTAGATGGCGCGCTACTTAGCGCGCTGAGCCCGCGCCTGATGTCACTCACACTCACCGACTATCGCGGCTTTACCGCTGACACGCTGACGCTGGAGCTAGATGACACGGACGGCAAACTGGCCTTGCCGCCCCGCGGCGCCAAATTATCCATCGCGCTGGGTTGGCGCGACGAACTGCTCACACACAAAGGCGTGTTTGTGGTCGATGAAGTGCAGCATCAAGGGCCGCCAGACAAGCTAACCATCAGCGCCTCTAGCGCCGATTTTCGTGCCGAATTTAACGTTAAGCGCGAACAGAGTTGGCATGACATCACTGTTGGCAAGGTTGTGCAGGCCATTGCCGCCCGCTACTCACTAGTTCCCGCTATTAGCCAAGCGTTAATCGACATCGAAATTGACCACGCCGATCAACACGACGAGAGCGATATCAGCTTTTTAACTCGCATGGCAGAAATGCTCGGCGCGGTCGCGACGATCAAAGCCGGGCGCCTACTATTCATCATTCCGGGGCAAGGGCTCAGCGCCAGCGGCCAGCCCCTGCCTGCCGTGGAGCTCACGCGGCAAGATGGCGATGGACACAGCTTCACCATTGCAGATCGCGATGCCTACACCGGCGTTACTGCCCACTGGCTAGATTTAAAGCAAGGCAAGAAGCAAATCACCACCGTTAGTGGCGCCAAGCAAGGTGATTACTTAGCGGGGACAGCCGGCAATGTGCACGTCATGCGCACCACTTATCGCAGCGAAAAAAACGCTAAGCGCGCCGCCGCCGCAAAATGGGACGAACTCAGGCGCGGCGCGGCCCAGTTCAGCATCACGCTTGCCAAAGGTCGGGCCGATCTTTATCCAGAGTTGCCCGTGATCTTGCGCGGGTTTAAGCCGGAAATTGACAGCGCGCACTGGGTCATTGTGGAAGTGGGTCATCAGCTCGGTGGAGGGGGTTACACTACCGAACTAAAGTTAGAGCTAAAGAGCCATGAAAATGATGCAGGTGAAATTTAAAGGGCTACCATAACCGCCGCTAACAAGGAGAACGATGGAATGTTTGTTTGCCCAAAATGCAATACCGTTGCCCATACGCGCACAAGTACGCTACTCAGCGATCAAGTGCGGCGTAGCTATCATCAGTGCCAAAACCTCACCTGCGGCTCAACTTTCACCACGCTAGACACGTTTGAGCGCTACTTGAACGACGCCGCCCCCGCGCGTGATGTACCGCTAGAGATCTTGCCGGTGCGCCAAGAGCATCAATTAGCCCTGCTGGTTTAGCTGCTTGCCGCCAAAAGCCCCAAAGCCACCCTCGCGGTGGCTTTGTTGTTTCTGGGGTCGGTGGTGGC
>JBOFMA010000065.1:0-11477 GCA_051658125.1 Aeromonas sp. | reverse complement strand
TCTTGTGGGTGGGGCTGTTCAGCTCAGCCGCCATGCGATTGAATTCGTTGATGTAGGCAATTTTGGCCGCCATCGCCTTAGCCCCAGTGAAACCCATGACCAACAACATGAAGCCATCTTTGGTCAAATTGTAAGACTTGGACACGCGCTTTACCGCGCCCGCCTGCACCAATTCTTCGTGAGCCCAAAAATGGGCTGACATGAATTCAGTGGGACATTCCATTGATTCGATTGCTCTTAATACGTGCGAATGACGCTTGCCGAAGACATCAGAAATCTTGGTTGAATTAGTTACTAACTGGCCGTGAAGAATTGCGACTTGTGCGATAGGGGACGTATTGGCAATGGTGCTCATAGTTTGATTCCTTTAGTGCAAAGTGAATCGCCACCAATAAACGCCAATTTTTTGGTGGCGAACTGAGCGGGATTGGCGTACCGGCGACTAAAGGGAAACCGGCGCTCCGAAGAGCTCCCACCCAGCCCACCATAGAAAACGTGCAGGTATGCAGGGTCACACATAAAAACGCGGTCGCGTGTTGTGTGCTTTAGTTCTGTTCGAGACGCCAATCCCGACACCTGATTTGGCAGGTGCGGGCGGATAATGCAGAAAATAAGCGACAGGTGTCAAGTGGGACGGGGGAAATAACGCGCGTAACATCAGATAACCGCGCATTAGCCGGCAAAAACATCGCCCGAGCCACTGGCGACACTGCCGCCGCAGCTCACGGCATCGCCAACGCGCGCCAAGGGCTTGCCGTTGACCTTCACCGTGCCCGAGCCTGCCGCCTGCGTACCGCTGTGACACGTGGGCTTTGGATTGCAGTGCACCGCCCACGCATCGCCTTGGCGCAAGGCGGGCTGACTATTAATCAAGACATCGGGCGAGCCGCTCACGCTGGCGCGCGGTGGAAAATCGCCGTGTCCGGTGCAGGTATCCCCTTGCCGCGCTGCCGCTGGCATTAGGCGGCCGCCAATTGAGCCAATTCGTTATCGACCGCCGCGATCTGCGCGCTCAACTCCGCCTTTTGCGTCAGCAACAGGGCTTCGATTGTCGGCGCGGCGGTTTTTACTGCACTCGGTAGGGCGACCTTGGCCTTGGCTTGCTGGCGCTGAAATGCCGCGCGCCCGCGATTTAGCAGCGCAATCAACTCCTTGATGGCGGCGGCATGGTCAGTTTGCGCGCGCAATGGCACCAGCTTTTTGTTGATCAATGCTTGAAAAATATCGCCGCTCTCTTTGATGCGCAGGGTAATTAGCTGGCTATCGGCAAAAGTCAGCACGATTTCACGAAACGCCATACCGGAGGTGCGCTTAATACTGGGCATCACCTCCGCTTGGACGACTTGCGCGCCCCCTTGCTTAAATTGCTTGGCAACTTCTTTGAGCGCGGGATCGCTACCGCTCACGGCAGCAAAAGGAAATAACAGCATCTGACTATCCTTCTTAGTTTAGATTGATGGTGCCGGCACTGAGGCTGATCTCACCGCCGGTGATAGTGATCGTGCTTGCGCCCACCGTTAGGGTGATCGAGTCACTGGCCGTAATGCTTGCCGCGCCGCCGGCGTTAAGTTGCAGCAGCGCATCGGCGTTTAGCTCAATATTGGCTTGATGCCAGCGCCGCCAACCGGTGTCATTGCCTTGGGTGGGATTGCGCCAGCCGGTGATCAGCGGGAAACGTGGGTCACCCTGAATAAACTCGACCCAGACGAGGTCGCCCGGCAAGATCTCGATTTCGCTCATGGTTGCGTGGCGTGATTTGTCCCCGATGGGATAAGCAATTTCTGCCAGCAAGCGGGCATTATCGGCGTGCGCTGGCAGCGTGATCTCACAGGTACGACTAGCCCCATCATAGCTCGCCACCACCGCTGGCCACTTGCCGTGCAGCCAGCCGCCTTGCGCTTGGCTCATTCTTCTAACCTCCCCAGCCAAAGTTTGCTGTATTGGCGCGGCGCCTCTCCGCTTGTGCCCGCCTCCCAAACGCTGGCAATGGTGATCACCACCAAGCGCCCGCCACCCTCAACCGCAAATAGATCGCCCGCCCGCAGTAGCGGGGCGTAGGCATAATGCTGGCAGCGCTCCAGCACCACGTAGCGAGTCATCTGCCGCAGAGCGGTTTCATTTTGTCCCGGCACAAAACGCAGGCTGCGCGATTTATTGTTATTGCCCAGTACCAGCGCGCCATCAGCATTCGTGCTGTAGAACGTAGGCACCTGATGACGCTCTAAAAAGCCGTTTTCCACCGCCTCGCCACTGTGCGCGGGCAAGGTGCCAATGGGCGCCTGCGCAAACAGTGCAGCCAGTGCCACAAAGGCCAGTTTGCCGCTGCGCCAGCACACCACACCGCCCGCCTCTTGTAGCGCCCGCGCGATATGAAAGCTGGGCACTTCGCCGGCTAAGCAGACAAAGCGCGGCACGGCAAAATCGCCCTCGATGCCGCGTAAACGCGCACCGGCCGCGCGATACACCTCACCAAGCGAGGCCTGATACCGCACTAGCGCTTGACTGGGTACAAAAGCCACCGCTTGCACGCATTTAAGCAGCGCGGTAACGCGCACAAAAGCCACCTCCGTTGCACCCTGCGCTTTAGCACTAGGGATAAATTCCGACTTCACAATTTCCAGCTCATCGCCTTGATAGGTGTGCAGGCTTTTGCCCACGGCGAAATGTGCCAAGCTGTCACGGTCAACGCGGATCTCAGCTTCCAAGGTGAGTGGCACCGGCACCAGATCGGAGCGCAGCACCGCCCGCCTGATATAGTCGCCACGAATAGGTTGGTTATCGGCAAAAAACAGCTCCATGCGTTACACCGACAGCACAGGTATGCAAAACACGCGGCGCGGGTAATCCGCCTCTAACGCGCTAATCTCAGCGCCCACCTCCGAGCTAGAACGCCCGAATGGATCGGCGCCCATGCCGCGCGTGGCTTCCAACTGCAAAGCGGTTTCGCGCTCGACATAGAGCATAAATAAGGGGCGTATTTGCCCCCACTCGCTGACGCTAATCGGCGTATCTGCGTGCACTTCGTCGCCTTCCGGCAGCGCCGCTAAGCCCGCAAACGCGGCATGAAAGTGCGCTGCCGCCAGTGCCTGCGCCTCAACTGCCGCGCTAGGCAAAATATTTGCTGCGCCGCGTTCGTGCTCCATGAAGCGCACCACCAAAGCCGACAGCGCCGCCATTAGCGGTAATCCTGACTGTTGCCTTCCACCACTTCACCGTAGTAATGGAAAAACATCGTGCCGGAGAAAGTCAGCAGCTGACTGCGGTTTTCCCAGTCGCGATCGATGTCATCAATCTGAATAAAGCAATCCACAATGCGCTTGTAGCGCAAATGTTTGTCCGGCGTGCCTTCATAAATCTTGGCGTTGAACGTGCCGCCTTTGGCGATTAAGTCCACCAACATTTGATCGACCGGCGCGTCCACCGTCTCCATAAAACGTACTTGGCCTTGCTTGGCGGGTTTCACCTGCTGCGGCTCAAACGTTTCTACACCTAACGGCGTGGGCACCGAAATTTCCCCCGCGACCGTGGTGACTGGCCACGGACACTGTGGCGCCAGCAGATACAAGCCCTCAAAGCCCTCAATTTCGAACGTAAAATCGGAATTGACTGCCTTTTGGCCCAACGCCTTAGTGCGGTCGTAATAGCCTTTCAAATAACTTTTATTTGATACTGTCATCTCTAACCCCAGAGGTAAGCGCGGCCACATGCCACGCCCTTATTGTCACGTATTCCAGCGCCGAGTCGGCGCGGCTTTTCCGCCTTGGCCTGTGCAACAGAAAAGCCCTGCATTACACAGGGCTGGCACACGACGCTGGCGGCTACAGGCCGGATTTTTTCCGCAGCTTCATGGATTTTAAGCGCTTATTTTTCGCGCTGGCCGAGCGCGCCTTCATTTGCGCTTTGCGAATGGCCACTTTCTGCTTGCCCGACAGGCGCACCGAGCCGCTCACGCGCTTATTGACTCGTACCTTTTTGCCGTTACGCACGGCAGTAACCTTGCGGTAGGTGGCGTCGAACACCGCTTCTTGCGCCTCATCTCCAAACACAAATGCATCCAGACCGAGCGCCTCATCAGCCAAGCTGGCGGCAACCAACTCATGCAGGCGTTCGGCCGCCGCTGCATCCCACTCATTTAACAGCGCATCTACGTCCGCCTCATCGGCACCAAGCGCGGTCAGGTAATCCCAAGCGGCCTCCAGTACCAGCATGACCAGCTCATGTTCATCTTCGTCCAGCTCGCCATCCTGATTGCCATCGGCGATGCCGACCAGCATAGCCAGCAGGCGGTCAGCGTAGCTCTCGGCTTCATCTAGTTCATCATCGCCCGCCCACTCTTCGATAGCGGCGGCTGCGTCCATGCGCACCGCGAGCAGCTCGAACTGATCGGCGGCGACACGGGCTTGCGCTTTGGCGCTATCGAGCAGCGCTTGCGCAGCCTGTGCGCGCGCCTCCCGCTCTTTGGCGACATACAAATGTTCGCGCATTAATTCATTTAACATAGAGAGTCCTTATTTGCTCAGAGTCTGAGTAACAAACGTCTGTCGGTTTGTGCCGTCATAGCGCAGCCAGTAATTCACATCGAGCTTGTCGTACGGGCTAGCCTCGTTCGGCGCCACGCTAAAGCGGAACGCCGCGCCGCCCATGCTCGGATCGCCAGAAGGGACAATCCAATCCGAGGCCTGCGCACCTTCAAACAGGGTCTGCAAGAAATCAGCGGTCATCTTGACCGACACTTTCATCGGCTTTTGCAGCGCGTCTTTGGCAAAGCGCGTCACCATGTCATCAATACTGCTCGACATCTCCGCTACCGAGATCAACTTGCGCAAGCTGTTTTCCACTGGCGCGCAGGTTAGCGAATCAAACCACACGTAACGGCCGCCACCTGAATAGGTGGAATAAATCACGGGGTTGATCTTGGCGCGCGCCAGACGGTCGAGTTCCTGATCGCTTGGCGTGTAAGTTTGCAGGATGCCGGAGCGGTCTACCGGCCAATCACGCCCAGCAATAGGGTAGTTTTTCGGCGCAAAGCCCTTGGCATTGGTCTGTGCATTGCGCGCGCAGCTTTTGGCCACGTTGAGCGCGGCGGTGCCGAGGTGAAAGCGCGGGTTGATGCCGCTGGGGTCATTAGCTTTCAATGGCGCCCAAAACGCATGCGCCAAATGTGCGCTGTCGCGACCCGACGCGTTCATCTGCTCTAGCCACGCAATCGCGGCTTCGGGGTCAAGATTGCCCGGCACATCAAAGCGCAACTGACGGTTAACGTTGTGCATCAGCAAGAACAACGCCTCCATCAGTGACGTCGACTGCGTGCCGCCAGACACGATATAACCGTAATCGTATTGCGAACGCTCTAGCGCATTCACTGCCCGCGTGCAGTCTTCCATGGCATACAGGGTAGAGCCTTCATTGAAATAGATCTGCGTTTCTGACGTGAGCCACTTGGGCTTGGCGCCATCGTAGCCATAAATAGCCGATGTGGGCTCAATTGCGGTCGCATCGCCCACGAGCACCTCTAGGCTATCGCTGCGGTTGGCCACTACATCCGGCAGATACATGGAGTTGCCGTTGTCGTCCAACGCACCTGCCGTGAGCGCGCCGGTAAACTCGGCCAGCTTCTCGCCATCACTATCTAGCAGGCGCAAGGTGACCTTATCTGTGGCCACACTCACCCCGCCTTCGCGCACCTCATCGGCGTGCAAACTGATCTGCACGCCGTCGTTATGGCAATCCAGATGCTTGATGGCGAGTAAATACGGCGCCTCTGGCTCAGTAGGTGATACAGCGAAAGTAAGACCGCCGGTAGGCTCTTCCAAGCCGGGCTCACCGGCCAGCTCATGCGCCACCACGACCCAAGATAATTCGGCCTCTTCTGTCACCAAGCGACTAACCACAGCGCCGTAAGCGCCATTTTGTAGCGCCTCAACGACCTGTACCCATGCTTCATTTAGCGCGTTGGCGCGTACCGACTCACCCTTGCCTAGTCTCGCCTTGACGTTGCCCTTGTTGACGGTAAACGCTTTATCGATCCGGCCGCGCGTGGCGCGCATTGCGATGGCAAACACCTGATCGCTATTGCTGCCAGCCGGAAGCTCGGAGTTATCGCGCAGTGGGTTTAACTGCACGCCAGATTCCGCCCCCAATTGACGCTTGAATGGTGAAAACATATCTATCCCTCTCGTTATTTTTTGCGCTTAGCCTTGCTTGACGTTACGACCACGGCGTCTGCTGCGGCCGTAGCGCTGTCGTTAGCTGCAAGCACCCCATCCGCCGCAGATTCTGCCGCCACGGACGGCGCTACAGGCTGCGTGGGGGCCGCCTGCCGATGCAGTGCGATAAATTGTGCGCGCCCACGCAACTGCGCGATTTGGTGCGCACTAAGCAGTGCGCGGCGCAGCGCTACCGCATCCCGTACCCAGACCTGCGCGCGCGCCTGCGGCAAGCACAGCAGGCTAATTTCGGCCAAGCTCACTGCGAATGGGGCAAAGCTCTCGACTTCTAGCTCGCCCGCTTGCCAGTTAGCTAAAAACTGTTCAATCTCCACCGCCCGCAAAGGGGCGGCGCCGATGAGCAATGTTTGCATCAGCGCCTCCCAGTTAAATCATGTTGGTGACATTAATCCGCGCACAGGCCTGTGCGGACGGCTTATGCGGGTTCACGCAGGTGAAGTTGCGCGCATAAAACGCCGAGCCCTGCTTCAGATCGGCACTCATGGACAATGGAACCACCATCGGCGCGACTGCGTCGCCCAAGATGAACGGGTTGCGCGTCACATCAGTGGCCTGCCCAACGCACAAGATCTCACCGGCGGAGCCGTCAACCGCTTCGGCCACCACGCTTGGGGTATAATACACCTCGTACTTGCCAAACAGGCGCCCTAAGCGGTAGATGCCCGCGCGCTCACGCACGCCGGATGGCTGCCAAATATCATCCGGCAGGCCATGCAGTTGCGCGCCAATGAAATTGGATACATACAGATGGGTCACGCCGTGGTTCATGGTGTCGTTCGCCATCTTTTGCGACAGTGAGCCAAGCACGGCTGCCAGATCGCGCCACACATCAGAACGGCTCTTGTAATCACCGCGATTCGCCCATGCAAAATCAAACGTCGCCTGATTGCTGGTTGATAGTCGTTTCGCCTTGCGCAGCACATCGTAATGCCGCTCATTGGCAAACTGGCTCTGAATGGCAATCACTCCCTCTGAATAAGGGTCAAGGCCCAATTCATTGGTCATCTGCGTGCGCGAGTCAATCGACTGCGTGGTGATCACACGGTAAGGATTAGCGTGCAGAGTGAAGGTCTCAACCTCAGTCAGCACACGTGGGGTCAAGCTTTCGTTAGCTTCATAGTTGATAAACGCCTCAACCAGCACCTCAGTGCCCAGCGGGAAAGGCGGGTTAGCTAGCAGAGCAATCTCGCCAGTGTCATTGTCAATGCTGCCACTTAACGTGTGCGCCACCGCCAATGTCACACCGCCGGAGATGGTGCCGCCTTGTGCATTCTCCGTGGCCGCGATCTGACCATTCACATAGACAATCGCGCGGCCACGCA
This sequence comes from Aeromonas sp., assembly GCA_051658125.1. Classification (GTDB taxonomy): domain Bacteria; phylum Pseudomonadota; class Gammaproteobacteria; order Enterobacterales; family Aeromonadaceae; genus Aeromonas. The sequence goes on along the minus strand of JBOFMA010000065.1, from coordinate 3,928 downwards.
GCAAAGGCACTGCCGCTGCGGCTGGGTCACACGTGTCGTCGGTGGCTTGCACCGCGGTGATCTTGCCGGCGATATTGCCGTTAGGAATACCGGTGTCTTTGAGCAATTCACACAAATGCTCGCGGCTGGTGCCGATAAAGCGCATGCCCGAGTTGACGCCATCCATCAACTGGCCCTTGCTGTAGCCGCCGTAGGTGCTGCCGGCTTGGTGGGTCATGATTGCCAGTTTGGCTTCGTTCGAGCCAATATCTGCGGGCAAATAGTGGGCAAACGGAATAGCCTCGCTCAGTGACGACAAAATGGCCACCACGGCGCGGTTTGGCTGCAAAGAGGTGGCGGCATGAAAATCGGATGACCCGACCGCATCCATCACCGCTTTTTGCGCGCCCTTGGTCGTGCTATAGGCTAAGTGCACCGCCTGATCGAGTAAGTCACCCGGTGCCTGTGTGCCGTGCATCGCCTGATAGGCGTTGGCGCCATCAAGCAGGGCGCGGGAAATCTTACTTACATCCTGCTCGGTCGCCTCATCAAACACTTGCTTGAGCTTGGTTGGCATAGCGACGCTGTTTTGATGCAGCGCGCCCTGTACCACTTCCCGCGCCGCCGCACTATCAAATACGCCGCCGGCCATCGACTGACCGCGCAACGCATCTACAAACGCCGCCGCTTCTTGCGACTGGCGGCTTACCGAATTATTTTTAATTGCCATGGGCACCTCTTTGCTGGATAAAACGCTCCGCCGCAGCGGAAACACAAGATTGCCCATGTAGTCTGCCGCCTTGTGGCGGCGTAAAACGGCGCGTTTTCCGCTTTTGCTGCCAAGTTGCAGGCACAAAAAAGCCCGCGCAAGGCGGGCTGGGCGCAGGTTAATCCGCTACGCTGGGCAGAACGTCTAAATCGGCTCGACGATTGGTGATATAGCGCGACACATACGGTGCCATATTCAGCGTAGACTCTACCCCTACCAGCTCATAGGCTACCTTGGCCACGCCCTCGCCCGCACCAAGCAGCAGGTAGATCACATCGCCTTTTTCAATCGCAAAGCCGCCGGCATCGCCGAGCATGGCTTCGGGTTCTAACAAAAAGCGCAGCTCATCCAAGCCGCCGTAAGTCGCATCGCGGCGATCAACCATGCTCGCAGGAGCGAAGGCTTCGGCGGACAAGGCATAGCCAAGACCGATAAAGGCCCAGCTGATCGCCTCTTCGTCCTCACTGCTGAGCACCATCATGCCACCGAGTGTCGGCTGACCGCCGACCTCTGGCGCAGGCCGCAGCAGCGCGCGCCGATAGAGCTCAAAATTGAACGCATTGGGGTGATTAATGATGACATTGCGCGCCATCGTATTAATTCCCGCCGGAACATTGTGCAGCATAGTTATTTCATCCCCTGCAAAATTGCCATCGCTTGCTCGGGCGTAATGCCGAGCTGCTTGATCATAGTGAGCAGCGCCTTTTGTGCGCCTTGCTCACCGCTAAGCGCCTTCACGCGTTTGCTGCCGGCGGCCACCTTGCGCGGTGCCGTGGTTGTTCGGCGACTTTGTTGACGCAGGGCTTGGCGTGCTCTTTCATAGTCACGGTCGCCGGTGTTAGCGCCACTGGCTTTGGGTCGGGCAGCCTGCTTTTGCGCGAGTTTTTCCGCTTGTTTGTCACTAGTACGCACGTTACTGCGCCCGGCGTCACTGTCCCGCGCTTTGGTAATCGCCTTGGTTAAAAAGGCACTCACCACGCCCGACCCTTCGATCTCGGCCATGACCCGCAGCACGTGCTTGCAAGCCACTCCCGCAAGATTTGGGTTGCGCACCTTGGGGTAGCCATTTTCCGCGCGCCCGGCGTTGTAATTGCCGACACTGGCAATGTAGCGATACCAAAAAGTATGTCGGCCGCAATCGCAATCAAAGCGCACGCCGGCTTTTTTCAGCTGTAGCGCTGCCTTGGCCGGCGATAGCGCACCGGAGTTTACCGCCGTGCTAAAGGCCAAGAACTGCACCGTAACGTGGTGGCGGGTCGCCGCGTACTTGCGACTGGCATTGGTGACAAAGCGCACGTCTAGCGCATCCATCGAGCCGCCACTGTGGCGCACGGTACGCGCACTGGCCGGCACGGCCACGCTGATCTCTTCGCGTGCCCGCTTGCGGTCAATCGTTAATGACATATCAATGACTTGGCGCGCAGTAATGCCGCCAGTAAAGCGCCGCCCCAATGCGCGCGCGTTTTGTCGAAAGGCCGCTAAATCATCCGCAGCGACGGCGCGCGTCTGCCCCCCGAGCGTGGTCGTGAGCAGCCGGCCAGCGTCATAGTCGCCTTGCAGATCCTTAACGTTAAGAATGCGTGGCTTAGCCTGCTGCCTGCGCGCGGCATCACTGCGCGCGAGCGCTTTTAGCTCGGCCGCACTGCCCGTTAAGCGGCCAATATCGGCCGCCTGCTCACTCATACTTTCGCCCAGGTGGGCGCCATGCCGTCGGCCGTGGCTTGGCGGAAATCATGCCGCGACTCAAAGCCGGCTGCCAACTTCATGGCGCGCAATTGCGTTTCGCTAGGCAGCGTTAACCGCTTTTGCGGCAGCGGCATGTCAAATGAATCAATGCCGGCGGCGGCCATAATCACCATAAACTCCTCGCGCCGCCCATATACCCGCCGCGCCACCAAGCTGGCATCCCAGCGCTCATCTGGCTTAACTTCGTAGTAGATCACCGGTTGCCACGGCTGCGCATTCACCACAAATTCCTGCACTTGCCGCCAGAACACCCGTGCGGCTTGCGTATTGGCATCTAGGCTCATATGGAAAAAATCTCCGCGTATTTTGCCTGATAAATCTCACTCATCAGTGTAAGCGAGTCCTCGGTAGCCGCCGCACAAGCGGCGTAGCGGCACAAGGCTAACGAGGCCACATGTGCATTGCTCGCGTCTGGCGCGATGCGGTAGCGTGCCCCACTCACATCAATACCGTCACTTTCAATTACAGCAGCAGGGTCGGCGCTGGCGGCTGCCTCTGCGAAGCGTAAGCGCGCCGCTTTGCCATCAATCGCCACCTCGCCTTTGAGCTTAAAGTAGGCACTGATCGCCTCTTGCAGGTGCGCATGGGTAAATGTGGCATCTCGATCGGCGCGAGGGTCACAATGGATCAGCACGCAATCGCCCACGCGGGGCACCTGCGCGATGGCTTTAGCCACCACCAAGATGCCCGTGTTTTCATCCAGCGCCCCCAGTAGCGTGATCGGTTTACCGTTAAAGCCACTGATATTGGCCTGCATCTTGATCATGGGGCCGCCTCCTGCCCTTGGGCGCTGACTTCCCGTGTTAAAGGGAAACCGGCAGGGTCGGCCGTGCCAGGCACACCTAAGCCGTCGTTGGCCTCGCCTTCTTGCGGCGCGCTAAGTAACGGCACATGGCAGATCAGATTTAAATCAATTGCGAGCGCTTTAAGGTTTTTCGCCCCCGTATCAACGCTCATTGCTGAGCTATCCGGCGCCTCGATTAGCACAGGGAATGGGTGGTCAGCGCCAGCATAGGCAAAGTGCGCCTTAAATCCGCGCCGTGATGGAGAAGACAGATACAGCGCCAATTGCGCAGCCAGACTTTTTGCGGTGGCCTCTTCATGCGCGAAGATCACTACTTGCGCCCGCAACTCTCCGGCGGCCAGCTTGAGCTTAAACCAGCGCTGTTTTGGGTCATTGGGCATCTGCACGTCAATTTCATCCGCAATAGGCGCGCCCATGCTGGCGGAAATGGGGATAAAATCATTGCCTACTGCCACCAAAATCACCGGCAGCTTGGGCGGCCGACTGGCGGCCTGCGCAGTATCGTTTTTAGTCCAAGCGCCGATCATCTCCTCCGCTTTGTCCACTAAACGCCCAGATGCCCACGCCACGCTATGCGGGAAGCCGCGTGCCACATACTCGTGCAGCGCGGTCGTGGTGGGCACCAATCC
>JBOFMA010000064.1:0-8743 GCA_051658125.1 Aeromonas sp. | reverse complement strand
CCCGCCACAAATTAAATTTGAAATTACCGCGCAATCATGTTGAGCTTTGGCGCCACAAGCAAGGATTCCACCATGTTAACCGCGGCGCGCTTTGTGCAATTAATCGCCCAACTCCCTTACAAAAAGGCGCTGCCCGATGCGGTGTATTTGCATCAAACCACTCTATGCGCCAGTCGCAGCAAATTAGTGCCCTATATTGCCACCGTGGCCGCACAACGTGGCATCGCGCCCGCGCAATGGCAGGTCATCAAATTATTTAAGCGCGAATTTAAATTATCTTTTTTAACTTACCCACACTTTTTCACCGACAGTTATCCCGCCCTCACGCAAAGCATCACCGTTAATTTAACTGACCTAACTCAGCAAGTGACGCACTACCACACACGGGCCAATCCGCCTATTTTGCATCGCAAAGAAACCATGCTGCTGCCCGATCATCCCGCGCAAACATGCGGTGGCAAACTGATGCGATAAGTTAACCGCGCCTGCGCTTCATCAAAGCCGAGCGCTTTTAATACATGCGACGCGCTATTGGTCGCCGCATTACACGCCGACCCACGCGATACAGCCCAAGGATTCGCGGCAAAAAACGCCGCGCGACTCTCTTCCTCGGCAAACGTCACGCTCAAAATACAATCCACCGCCTGCGCCGCAAAATTAACCGTACCATTAAAACGCGCGATTTGTGCCAACACCTCAGCGCGAGCATAACCGGGCAGCACCGCATCCACCGCTGTGGGGAAATTTGCCACTGCCGCCGCCAATCCCATAATTAATGGCGTCGCATGTGTGCCAGCTCGCAAACCTAATTCATGATTTGCACCATGAATTTGCGGCACCAACTTACATTCCCGCGCATCCCGCACATATAAAACGCCAATGCCTTTCGGCCCATAAATCTTATGTCCCGACAACGACAACATATCCACGTTTAACGCATCGACATCTATCGCTAATTTGCCAAAACTTTGCGCCGCATCGGTATGAAATTTAATTCCATGCGCAAATGCTAACGCGCCAATTTCGGTAATAGGTTGCAGCGTACCAATTTCATTATTCACCTGCATCACCGAAATTAGCCGCGTATCTTCACGCAGCGCCGCCGCAATATCACTCACTGCCACCACACCATTGGCTTGCGGCATCACATAGGTCACGCTAAACCCCAGCGACTCTAAATACGCGCAAGTATTCAGCACACATTTATGCTCAATCGCCGTCGTGACAATATGTCCGCGTTCACCGCGCGCTAAATCAGCCAACAAAGTGCCTTTAATCGCCAGATTATTACCCTCACTGGCACCGCTGGTGAAAATAATCTCACTTGGCAGCGCACCAATGCGCTCGGCAATCACTTCTCGCGCCTGCTGCACGGCTAAATTAACCTTTTCGCCGGCACTGTGCGCGGCCAAAGAATTAGCAAATTCGAGTTGCCACCACGGCGCCATTGCCGCTAACACCACATCCGACACCGGCGTCGAGGCCGCAAAATCATAATAATTATTCATGATCGATCAGATACTCTAAGGTTTTATTAAAAAACATATCGATCGGTCCATGCATGCCGATATTATCCAGATCCCACTGATTAATCACTTCCAATCCAGCATTACAATAACCTTCAAAAATCGCAATCGCCTCTCTTAAACTTTCATCTTTCAACATATCCAATGTTGGCTTTTTTGTCAGCGCCAACATATAAACATACGCATCGTGATCTGTAGTGCTAAAAGTATCTAATGCCACCCCAGTACTATTTATTTTGTCATCTAATGGCTTAAATGCATCCATTTGATACGCAATCAGCGCGGCAAAAACCATAAACTCTTTTACCGTTTTAAATACAACCTGACCACCTGGATCTTTCTTGGTTGAGCAATATTTATCCACTAGATGGCTATACGAATCACTACGGGAAATAGATTGTACGCGCCAGTTTATAGCTTCCAATTCATCACGCATTGAGTACTACCTCTTCCACCGTCACCATATCAAATTCGCTGTTAAAACGTACGACGTCAAATTCTTGCCCTTGTACGGTTAGTCGCGTCGGGTATTGACCTTTAAATTCATCTTCTGATAATGGCGTGTGCTGTACCAAGTTATATTCTTTACCAATCCGAGCTCTGATGCCAAGATCGATATGGCTTTCGGTCCACTGTGCTTGCGACAACATAAACACGCATTGCTCAACTGAATTAGCAATATAACGCACCAACTCCCGTCCATTATCTGGGCCAATAAAAGCCAAAATCGAGTCGGCAATAAATGGCGCCACCGTGCCTGGCGTTAATAAATGCGATTTGGCATTAATACGCTGTTTGGAAAATTCAATCAGCGCGACAATGAATGATATCGACAACATCGCTTGGTAACCGTTACCGGCCGCAACACTTTGCTTATTTGCATCCACAATCACCCACTTGAAATCTGCCGCTGCTTTACCTTTATTATCTAACGATTGCATAGCCACTGAATAGCCGCTAAAGGCCACCAAGCTAAATAAATATTGCATGCGCTTAAGCAACGCTTGGCTCACACCGATTTTTGACTTTTCAACCGTATCAGCATAAATCGCCCGCACTTGCTCAATGGCGTTGAGCATTTTATTTAACTTCAACGCATGTGGCTCACAACGCTTAAGCTTATTTAAATTCTTTTCAATATCATTTAAATTAATTTTATCCTTTCTTATCGCTTCTGTTAATTCTTTTTCTCTTTGAACTAGTGTAACTAAATCTCGCTCAGTAATTCTACGCTGTTGCTCTAACTTTTTAATCACCTCTTCCTTCGATGAGTCAACCGTATCTTGTAGGTTTTTTAAAGTGCTATTTGCTTCTGCAAGCGATTTTTCTAATGCGTCGATCGAATTAGCTATATCTTCTAACGCTTTTCTCGGTGACACCATAGGTTGCAATTGATTATGCAACGTAGAAACCTTATTCCAGCGCGTTAATAAATCAGGATCCACCGCATATTGCCCCAACTCCGTGATGAGGCTTGCAGAAGGGCTATCTTCCGCTATGTGGGCGCCACAAAGGCATTGCGCTTTCTTTAAAATTTCCGCAATCAATTTTTTGTCTACGGAATAAGGCAAGGTTTTCTTTAATTCAGCTGTATCAATCTGTGATATAACAAATGCTTTTAAGCGCTGGCTAAACGCAGCCTGCATAAATGAGCGTAGTTTTTCTTGCTTACTGCTAATTTCACGTGACAATTGCTGATTAAATAAGTCAATTCTTTTCTTTTCTTTATCTATATCAGCAAGTGTAATCTCCAGCGTTTTTTTATCCAACCGCTCCAGATTTAAATTACACTCATCTAATACTTGCTGCTTAATAATCGACTGATTTTTTATTTCCGAAAGCTCTTTTGTATTTAAAACCAGTCGACTACTAATTTGCTTTTCTTGCTCTATCGCCTGCGTATACTCACCTTTTTTATCATAGGCTGACAAATCTTTTCTTAGTTCAGACTGGATCGCATTAAGATGCAACAAAGTATTGTTAGCTACTGTCAACCCCAATATATTATTAATCGCCCCTTCTATATGCGAGAAATCATTTTTGCTATTCAAAGCATTCGAGCCTTCCCCTTGATAGAAAAAGTACTCGGATAACTCTTTAGGCAACATCTGATTAATTAACGTGTTGGGAAAAGACTCTTCTTTTTCTACATAACAACCATCTACGATTTGGAATACCAGCAAATTTTTAGCTGTTGAGCGACCAACCAAGGTACTTTTCGTTCTTTTTATTTCATAGATTTGATTATCATGGATAACCTGCAGCGAAACGTAAAAACTAGTCACCCCTTTCATCGACGCATGTTTATTGATAAGCTTAGTTGGCTCTAACAGATTGCCGGTAGTTTGTTCATATAAACACCAATGCAAAGCGTTTAACAGTGCGGTTTTTCCACCATTGTTTTCACCGTGGATCAGTGTGACATTTTTATCATCTTCCGTTGCAAAATTAATTTCTTGCGTGCCATAAAACTGGCGGAAATTACTTAATTTAATTTTAATCAGCTTCATATAAAAACTCTTCTAACTTATCTTCAATGATCTCTTTTATTTTTTTCTTATACTGTGGCGTGGAAGCCTCACCATGGTGCAAGGATTTTTCATAACACATAATCTCTAATGCGACTTGATGTGCAACTGACTGCTCACCAAAGCCTGCATGTGCTTTTTCTGTTGCACTATCTGCTTCGCGCAGCATGGCTTTTAATTGTTCAAGATCCATTACATTATTCCTAACTCGATAACCTTTAACTCAATATCCTGCGCGTTTAGCGCAGTCAATTTAAAATCTTCTATTCGTTCTCGTTCTGCTCGCCGTAAATTATGGCTAAAGCTGCTTAACGAACTTTTGTGTGGCAGCACCACAAAATCAACAATTAACGCTTGGGCTTTGCCGGCAGCTTTGCGCAATACCCGCCCTCGCCGCTGTACATATTGCCTTGGATTTCTGGTGCTGGCTAAAATAAATGCTGACTGACATACTGGCACATCAATACCTTCATCGAGCACTTTCATCGCAACAAGAGAATGAATAACTTTTTCCTTAAAATTATTCATGATTGTTTTACGCTCACGCTTAGATTCATTTGCCGTAAATTTACACACGCGCAAATTTTGTGTATGCAGCGCATCGGTCACATGATTGATATAAACCACATCATCATCTGCTGCGCGCCCCTCCCCCACATAGATAAGCGAGTGGTGCATATCATGCTGTGGGTTGTTTTTTATATAGTTAATAAATGCAGGCAATTTATTTTCACAAGTAGCCAATAATCTAGCCCGCAGTCCGCATAAATTTGTCAGCAATTGTGCTTCTTGCGCATCTAGCTTGGTATTTTTTGCTTTCAAAACTAACTTGCGTATTTTATCAGAATAATCTTCATACGCTGCTTGTTCCTCCGCAGACAACTCAACCGGAACGATCTCATACATGTATGGCGCTAATATGCCGTCAACGATGGCATCGGCTAAACAATATTCAGCGACAATCGAGCCAAAATAGGTGATCAAATTTTGCTTAGCGCTATCAGTGAATGGGCTAGCCTCTATTTCTTCATCTTCAGATCTAAAGGGTGTGGCGGATAAGCCAATCCGATATTGGCACTGCGGCAAATAACTTAATAAATTGTCACCACCAAGGTGATGGCACTCATCACCAATAAACAACATGCTATCAAGTGGCACTCGGGCTAACTGCTTTTGAAACGCTTCCGAGCATAAGGTCCTATTCACCACTACACAACATGAAAAGTTTAATCCGCCAGACTGGGCGATTTTAAATCGTAAAATTTCATTATCCAATCTCGTTTGCCACTGCGCCTTACCATCATAGCAAGGTAGGGCGGTGATATTAAACGGCGCTAATTCTTCTAGCCACTGTTCAGCTAATTCAACATAAGGCACCGCTATCACGACAAAGGTTGCTTTGTTTTCATCTCGGCGCGTTTTATATAGTTCAACCAACGCATAAATTGAAGTGAGTGTTTTACCAGCCCCTGTGGCTAATTTAAATAAACCGCGCCAGTGTGCCGCATGCCAATTATTTATGGCTTGCTGTTGATGCGCATGCAATAAAAATGGTCGACCTTTTATCTCAAACGGAATGCTCGGCAGCTTTTCTGAAGGCTTTAGGTGCGCAATTTCCTGTGAAGATTTTTTATCTTTGTAGTAGAAAATATATTTATCTATTTTTTTATCTTCTTTTTTTGATTTTTTCGCTAACTCTAAACTGCGTTTATCTTCAGCAAATATTTTCTCAAGCAGCACATCTTTATTTGTTGCTTTCCTTATTTTCTGATAAATATCAGATGATAACCCAATCACTTTGGTCCGTTGGCTATTACCATGCCATAAGTTATCAAATTTATTCGCTTCCTTTAAACCGTAATGTTCAAATCCAGGCAACCAACTAAAATAAACATTTATTTCTTCAGCGTTATGCTCAGATAGTCCAGCCATAGTTTCATTCGCCGAACCGGTAAAGACTATTTTTTCGTCTGTTTTATAAAACACACCAAACTTTTTATGAAACATACCCTTGGATGTAAAAGCAAATTTTATATCCAGTTGTTCATTTGCCACCAAATAGCGTAGCAAATCTAGTTCTTTATGTTGGCTACTAATCAGAATATCATGCAGCTTATTACTGCATTGACTTACTTTGCTATCCACTTGCCCAGCAAGCACAGCTTCATATTCGGCATCACTCAGTGGATCGCCAATAATTAGGCGCATTTTACCATTGGCAACAATAAATTTTTCGAGCCCTTGCGCCGCAAACGCCAGCACATGAGAGGAAAAATAGCCCACCGCTCGATCATATCTTTCTGCATGCGTAAGCAGAGGAACATGGAACTCATTGAGAATATTATCGCCTTCATCCGTATCATAACTATGCCTAATATTTAATTCAGATAAACGTGCCATAACGCTCTTCCACTATTATCTATATTAAAAATAAACCAGCGCATGGGTTCATATGCGCTGCACATAGCACTTACTCAAGCCAAGCGATCAAGTTTTTCCACGCATTCTTTAACAGCAGTTCCGTGCGTTGATTAACCGAGGAAACATCCCATTGTTCAAAATAGGTTATCTCACTGTATTTTTTCTCAAACATTTTAACTGTAGCCACGCGTTGTGCTTCAGCATTCATATTCGCCGACAGTATATTATCTAAGTGCTCAATAGAGTCATCCCGCATCGCAATTAGCATATTCTGCTTAATGTTAAACCAGTTATGCTCTTTTTTCGCCACAGTATATTTACTACTGGCATCGATAAATACATTACCAATCCGGTTAAAAAATTCTGGCTTCGCAATATCTTTTGACCAATCAGGGTTCGAATTCCCTTTGCTAAAAAGCATAGAAATTCTTTTTTTGTCACTCAAAAAATCCCATGCCTGCGGTGTCATAAAATTATTACGCTTTGCAGTGGACTCAACAAAACCATCACCAGACAATTCCAACTGATGATAACCCGCCAGCAACAACATTTTTAATGTTTTCGCATGTGTTGCAATCGGCTGTTTACGACAAACATCTAACCACTGCTCTGCAATTGTGTCTAACGGTGAGCCTTTGGAGAGAATATGATTTTCTAACAGAGATTTTAAAGCTAGCTTTAATTTCTTTACATCAAAATTATCATTATTTAAGTCTGTCGCCAACAAGTTATAGGGCGGCAATAAATATTCGCCGTTACTGGATTTCACACCTTTTTGATGTAAATCTTTATATACTTTATCAATACCATCAGAGCCACCTGTCATACCTCGCCATAAAATGGCAAATGCTGACACTGCCTTTAATACCGAACAAAAACTACCGGTCGCCTGGCCAAGATCAGCATATTTGCGATCCAGAGCAATATATTGCACTAAAATACTTTGCACTATTTCGTGTTTTATTTCTATTAAGTAACGGAAACAATAATTAGCAACATCACGTTCGGCCACAGGTACGAGCGGAGCAAGATCTCGGTGATCGGTATACCAATAATCAAACTGAAAATCGGCATGCTCTTTTAAATGAACTAAAAAGTCCTGCCGATCTTGATAAAAACAAATAGCGTCATAGTTATCGGTAATAGCCTCACGCTGATCACGTAAGGTGGTTACTTTTACCTTACCACTAAGCGAACGAGCAAATGACAAGATAAGCGCTTTAGAACGATCATTTTTATCTTTGGTTAATTCTATTTTATCAAAGCGCTGGGTAATTGATTGTAGACGCTCTTCATCTAACTTAGCCAAACTAAGCCGATCATCATCAGATAATGACGTTGCTTCATCATATGTTTCATCTAGTTTCCTTAATTTATTAATATGATTGATAACTTTTGGTACAAAGGTTTCTAATGCTGTTAGTGGTTCCCCGGTAGTATTCAACGCCCCAAACATATCAAAAGCAAAACCTTCATTGAGCACTTCAACATAGGTAAAGCAAACGCGGTGCAAGATAAAATTGGCAAAGGTAGTCAAATACAGTGCGGCTTTGATGTCTTCATTTTTCGCCACGAAGTCTTGATAATCTTTTTTTACATCCACGCCAAGCAATTTATATACATTATTAGAATTTAGTATCTGACTAAAACATAAACTATCTAATTGTGATTTTTCATTTTTCAGATCTAATGTTTGCACTCGGTCAAGCATTTCTCGAATAGCAATCACATTTGATGTTACCCTTGAACTGCTACACTTTGACAAATCAAATGCCGTGAAATTAGAGCCTTGCGCATTGCCAACAGAGTGAGACTGAACATGCGACTGATACTTTATTAAAACTTCTGATAATGGACTCGCATATTTAGCTATATCCCCTGTTTTTCCCCAACAATCCACATTAGCACGAATTATTTTTGGCAAGAACTTAAATATTTCTGACTTAGACTCTTTATGAATAACATAATGTGACGTATTTACAATTAACTCATGTATATTTTCTTGTAAATGTTCAACAAATTTTAAATTTTCGTTGTCTTTATTTGATTCTAAATCATTATCTATTTTACTGCCTAATATTCTTAACTGTTCATTCAAGCAAAGCATAATTAAGATTAGCGTAGTTAATCGTTGCTGGCCATCAATAACTAATTTAACCTGCTTAGGTTTGCTGTTTTTTTCTAGTGGATATACAGTCGAACACTGACTATCATCGACAGTTAGCAAAGTGCCTAAAAAAACAATAGCGGCATCTTTTTCCAGCATAT
>JBOFMA010000063.1:0-1547 GCA_051658125.1 Aeromonas sp. | reverse complement strand
ACCTGATCGATCACCGCGGCCAAGGGCGCTCGGATCGCTTGCTCAGTGATCCGCACAAAGGCTATGTCGCTGCGTTTAGCGATTACGTCACGGACTTAAAGCAGCTGCAGCGTGAGGTAATTGCGCCCGATCAGCCGACTAAATTGTTTTTGCTCGCGCACTCGATGGGCGGCGCCATCAGCGCGCACTATTTGGCGCATTGGCCCGAAGATGTGACGGCGGCAGTGCTTTCATCACCCATGTTTGGCATTGCCCTGGGCGGTGTGCCCAAGGCACTGGCCCGCGCGATTGTGCGCGCGCAAGCCACACTGGGCGCTCGGTGGGGCAAGTCGCCCTATGGTCCCGGCAAAGGCCCGTATCAGGCCAAGCCGTTTGCCGAGAATGACTTAACCCACAGCGCCGTGCGCTATAGCGCGTTTCGCGCTCTGTATGCAGCCGAGCCCGAGCTGCAACTCGGTGGCCCGACCGCGCATTGGATTAATCAAGCCTTTAGCGCGGCCGAAGCGGCGGTGGACCATGCTGGCCAACTGCGCACGCCTTTGCTAGTGCTGCAAGCCGGTGATGATCAGGTGGTGGATAACGCGGCGCAAACGCGTTTTTGTCAGCAACAAGGCTGCCGTGTGCAGGTGATTGCTGGGGCGCGGCATGAATTGTTTATCGAGCAAGACCGCCTGCGCACGCCAGCGCTCACGGCCGTGCTGGATTTCTTTGCCCAGCACTAAGCGTTAAGGGTGAAGCGAAGCGCCGAGCAGGGTACACTGCTCGGCGTTTTTATTGCGCCATGCGCACAATCTCCACCGCCCCTTCTCACCGACTGGCCGAGGTAATCCATGTATAAGGTCGTGATTTCCGATCTCGATGGCACGCTATTAAATCCGCAGCATCAAATTTCCGCGCGCACCTGCGCCACCTTGCATCAACTCACCGCCCAAGGGGTGAAGTTTGTGGTCGCCACAGGCCGTCACCATGTCGATGCCCGCGGCATTCGCGCCACCTTGGGGCTGGATATTAGCCTGATCACGTCCAACGGCGCGGTGGTGCACGATAAGGACGACCAACTGCTGTTCACGCGGACCTTGCCCAATGACATTGCCAGTGAACTGATCCGTTTTGGCCGCCGGCCTAACGTGCACATCAACGTCTATCAGGGCGATGAGTGGCTCGTTGAGCAAGAGCTGCCGTGGCTGCTCGATTATCACAACGAATCTGGCTTTACCTACCGTGCCCTGCCCGACTTAGCCGAAGCCGCCCTGCGTGAAGTGACGAAGGTGTTTTTTGTCGGTGAGCACGCCGATCTGTGGCCGATGGAAGAGGCGATCAAGCAGCGCTTTGGCGCGGCGGTGAATGTGACCTTCTCCACCCCCGATTGCTTGGAAGTGATGCACTGTGATGTGCACAAAGGCCACGCTGTGGAAAAACTACTGGCGACCTATGGCCTGGATTTGTCCCAAGCGGTGGCGTTTGGTGATGGTATGAACGATGTGGAAATGCTCAGCATGGTCGGACGTGGCGTGGTGATGGCCAACGCCCATGACCGCTTGAAAAAT
>JBOFMA010000062.1:0-29817 GCA_051658125.1 Aeromonas sp. | reverse complement strand
AAAATAGATTAAAAAAGAACCCCCTCCCAGCCTCCCCCTTACGCAAGCGCAAGGGGGAGGTGTCTTTAGCGCCATCGGTATGGCCTCCACGGGGATAGGCATCGGCTATCGAATAGGGCTGCAAATGACTTAGCCCCTCCCTTTTCAAGGGAAGGGTTGGGGAGGGTTATACCTGCACAGGGACAATTAAATTTCATTGGCCACTTAACGAAAAGAAACAGGATGTAGATGAATGACAACGTATAAAACGGTTGCTGAATCCAACAATTTTATCGTGCTCGATAAGTATCGCGCTGAGTGGAAAATTGCCGATAGCTATCAGAGCGAAAACGACCTTGAGCGCGAACTGCTGCAAGACTTGCGGCAGCAGGGCTATGAGTTTTTGCCGGGTGTGAATCATCCTGACGCCATGCTGGCCAATGTGCGAACGCAATTGCAGACGCTCAATGATGTGGTGTTTTTAGATGGCGAGTGGCGCCGGTTTGTGGAGAACTACCTTGACAACCCCAGCGACAGCATAGTGGATAAAACCCGCAAAATTCACGACGACTATATCCATGACTTCGTCTTTGATGATGGCCGGATTAAAAACATCTATCTGGTGGATAAGAAAAACATCGTGCGTAACAAGGTGCAGGTGATCCAGCAGTTTGAACAAACCGGCAGCTATGCTAACCGCTACGACGTGACGATTCTGGTCAACGGCTTACCCTTGGTGCATATTGAGCTGAAAAAGCGCGGTGTGGCGATTCGTGAGGCCTTTAATCAGGTACACCGCTATAGCAAAGAGAGCTTTAACAGCAGTAACTCGCTGTATAAGTACGTGCAGCTGTTTGTCATCAGTAACGGCACCGATAGCCGCTACTTTGCCAATACCACTAAGCGCAACAAAAACAGCTTTGACTTCAGCATGAATTGGGCGAAGTCCGATAACAGCTTAATCAAAGACCTGAAGGACTTTACCGCGACCTTTTTTCAAAAGCACACGCTCTTGAACGTGCTGCTGCATTACTCGGTGTTTGATGTCAGCAACACCTTACTGGTGATGCGCCCTTATCAGATAGCCGCGACGGAACGCATTTTATGGAAGATAAGAAGTGCGTTTGAAGCCAAGCAGTGGAGCTCCGTCGAAGGCGGTGGCTTTATCTGGCATACCACCGGCTCAGGCAAGACCCTGACCAGTTTTAAGGCGGCACGGCTTGCGACCGAGTTAGATTTCATCGACAAGGTGTTTTTTGTCGTCGATCGTAAAGACCTTGATTATCAGACCATGAGGGAATATCAGCGCTTTTCGCCTGACAGTGTGAACGGCTCAAACAATACCGCTGGCTTGAAGGCGAATCTCGATAAGGACGATAACAAGATTGTCGTAACCACGATCCAGAAGCTCAACAACCTGATGAAAGGCGAAAGCGACCTGCCGATATACCAAAAGCAAGTGGTGTTTATTTTTGATGAATGCCATCGCAGCCAGTTTGGTGAGGCGCAGAAGAACCTTAAAAAGAAATTCAAACGCTTCTATCAGTTCGGCTTTACCGGCACGCCCATCTTCCCGCAAAACGCACTGGGCGCAGACACCACCGCCAGTGTGTTTGGCCGTGAGTTGCACTCGTACGTTATCACCGATGCCATTCGCGATGACAAAGTGCTTAAGTTCAAGGTGGACTACAACGCTGTGCGCCCGCAGTTCAAAGCCATTGAAACAGAGCAAGATGAGAAGAAGCTAAGCGCGGCGGAAAACAAGCAGGCCTTGCAGCATCCAGATCGCATTCGTGAGATCACCCAGTACATCTTGCACAACTTCCGGCAAAAGACCCATCGCCTGCAAGCGAACGCCAAGGGCTTTAATGCCATGTTTGCGGTGAGCAGCGTGGAGGCGGCCAAGCTCTACTACGAATCGTTCAAGGTGTTGCAGCAAAACAGCAATAAGCCACTTAAAGTTGCCACCATCTTTTCGTTCGCCGCCAATGAAGAGCAGGATGCAGTGGGCGACATTGAGGATGAGACCCTTGATGTCTCGGCCATGAATAGCAGTGCCAAGGAGTTTTTAAGCGCCGCTATCGAAGACTATAACGCGCGGTTTAAAACCAATTTCAGCGTGGACAGCAATGGTTTTCAGAACTATTACCGTGACTTGGCCAAACAGGTTAAGGCTAAGGAGATCGACCTGCTAATCGTGGTGGGTATGTTCCTGACCGGCTTTGATGCCCCCACACTGAACACCCTGTTTGTGGATAAGAACCTGCGCTACCACGGCCTGATGCAGGCTTACTCGCGCACCAACCGCATTTTTGACGCGACCAAAACCTTCGGCAATATCGTCACCTTCCGCGACCTAGAGCAGGCGACCATCGATGCCATCACCCTGTTTGGTGACAAGAACACCAAGAACGTGGTGCTGGAGAAGAGCTACAAGGAGTACATGGACGGCTTTACCGACGTGGTGACAGGGAAGGCGCAGCGCGGCTTTATGGATTTGGTGGGCGAGCTGGAGCAGCGCTTTCCTGATCCGGCAACTATTGAGAAGGAAGCGGATAAAAAAGCCTTTGCCAAACTGTTTGGTGAATACCTGCGGGTTGAGAATATCCTGCAAAACTACGATGAGTTTGCCACCCTCAAGGCATTGCCGCGGCTTGATACGACCGACCATGAGGCCGTTGAAGCCTTTAAGGCCGAGCATTATCTCGATGATGCCAAGCTAGCCGAGTTACAAACGATCCGCTTACCCGCTGAGCGTAAGCTGCAAGATTACCGCTCGTCTTACAATGACATCCGCGATTGGCAGCGCCGCGAAAAGGCAGGCAAAGAGCCGAAGACGTCCGATATTGACTGGGATGATGTGGTGTTTGAGGTGGATCTGCTTAAATCTCAAGAGATTAACCTTGATTACATTCTTGAGCTGATTTTTGAGCACAACACGAAGCGTAAGAGCAAAGCTGACTTGATTGATGATGTGCGCCGGCTGATCCACTCCAGCCTTGGCAACCGCGCCAAAGAGAGCCTGTTGATCGATTTTATTAATCAAACCGACTTGGACCAGATAGGTGATGCCGCCAGCGTCATCGAAGCGTTCTACGCCTTTGCTCAGGCTGAGCAAAGGCGAGAAGCGGATGAGCTGATCTGCGCTGAAAATTTGAACGCGGAAGCGGCAAAGCGGTATATCAGTAATTCACTCAAGCGCGAACTTGCCAGCGAAAACGGCACCGAGCTCAATTCACTGCTGCCCAAGATGAGTCCGCTAAACCCACAATATCTAACTAAAAAACAGAGTGTTTTCCTGAAAATCGCGGCGTTTGTAGAGAAGTTCAAGGGCGTGGGTGGCGAAGTTTAATTTGCACTTGAGTTTCGGCGGATAGAAATAACAAAAAGCGAGCGATGAATCTTCGATGCTCGCTTTTTGTTTTTAGTTGATGTTAATAGGTCATAAAAATTATTGGCTATGTTAGGCCGGGTTATTTAATGCGTTCGATGCGCCCGCCTAGGCCGTGCAGTTTTTGCTCGATGTGCTCGTAACCGCGATCGATGTGGTAGATGCGATCGACGATGGTTTCACCTTCGGCGACAAAGCCGGCCAGCACCAAACTAGCCGACGCGCGCAGATCGGTGGCCATGACTTGCGCGCCTTTAAAGCCTTTACTATCGCGGCAAATCGCCACATTGCCTTGCAACTCGATGTCTGCACCCATGCGCACCAACTCAGGTACGTGCATAAAGCGGTTTTCAAAGATGGTTTCGGTGAGCATGCCGGTGCCTTGCGCCACGGCATTGAGCACGGTGAATTGCGCTTGCATGTCGGTGGGGAAGGCAGGGTAAGGCGCGGTTTTGATGCTGACCGGCTTTAAGGTGCGGCCGGTCATGTCCAGCGTGATCCAATCCTTGCCTTTGCTAATGCCAGCGCCAGCTTCTTCGAGTTTGACCAGCACCGCTTCGAGCAGGCTGGGGTCGGTATTGCGGCAGGTGACTTTGCCACCAGTGACGGCAGCGCCGACTAAGAAGGTACCGGTTTCGATGCGATCAGGCTGCACGCGGTAGTGGCCGCCGTGCAAGCGCTCTACGCCGTCAATGGTCAGGGTGTCGGTGCCCGCGCCTTGGATGTTGGCGCCTAAGGTGTTTAAGAAGTTGGCCAAATCCACCACTTCTGGCTCGCGCGCCGCATTTTCAATCACGGTGCGGCCTTCAGCCAAGGTGGCGGCCATCATCAGGTTTTCAGTACCGGTGACCGAGACCATGTCCATCAGGATGTTGGCGCCTTTTAAGCGGCCATCCACGCGAGCTTTGATGTAGCCCTCTTCGATGTCGATTTTAGCGCCCATCAGTTGCAGGCCGTGCACGTGCAAGTTGACGGGACGGGCACCGATGGTGCAACCGCCGGGCAGCGACACATCGGCGGCGCCGACGCGCGCGGCCAGTGGGCAGAGTGCCAGAATGGAGGCGCGCATGGTTTTGACCAGCTCATATGGTGCAACGTGGTTATTTACCGCGCCAGACAAGGTGATGGTGTTGCCATCTACGCTGGCAGTGCTGCCGAGCATTTCCAGTAATTTGACGGTGGTGGCGACGTCTTTGAGCTCGGGCACGTTGCTTAATACCACTTCCTCATCGCAGAGCAGGGTGGCAAATAAGATAGGTAGGGCGGCGTTTTTAGCGC
Source organism: Aeromonas sp. (assembly GCA_051658125.1). Classification (GTDB taxonomy): domain Bacteria; phylum Pseudomonadota; class Gammaproteobacteria; order Enterobacterales; family Aeromonadaceae; genus Aeromonas. Next base: position 25,169 of record JBOFMA010000062.1, on the reverse strand, counting down.
CAGAAATAGTGACATCACCGGTTAAGGTGCACGGGCCGTCGATGCGAAATTTGTCCATGGGTTCGGGTTCTCGTTATTGGTTTTATAGGTTTAAGAAGGGACGCTCGCGACGCCACTGCGTAGGGGTAAAGGTTTTGATACTCAGCGCGTGAATTTCATTGCGGCTGATCTCGGCCATCAAGGGGGCGTAAATAGTTTGTTGCTGCTTAACGCGGCTCATGCCGTCAAACAATTCGCCAACGGCAATCACTTGAAAGTGGCTGCCATCACCAGAAACGTGCACTTCCGTCAGTGGCAGTGCCGCGAGCAGGCGATCTTTAATCTCTTGGTTTTCCATGTTAGTCCTTGGGCGTTGGGCTCGGCGCGGTGAACAGCGCGGCTACGCCATACAGCGTAGCGAGGGTATGAAAATCAGCACTGGCATTGATAAGGCAAGGCTTTGCGCCGCGGCTAAGCGCCGCTTTCGCCCACTGCACCAGCAAGGCCAGCCCAGCAGAATCAAGGCGGTTCACGGCGCTTAAATCCAAACTATCGTTTGGCCACCAGATGTTGCGGGCTTGCCATAAGCCGCGCACTTGATCGCGGGTCAGCGCCCCGCTCAGGGCGTAGACGGGCTGGCTCATCCTTTAATGACCAAGGGTTTGGCGTTGTGTGCGCGCAATTGCTCGATCACCGCATCTATGCCTTTTTGGCGGATAAGCTCGCCCAATTCGCTTTGCTTAGCTGACAGCAAGCTGATGCCTTCGGCGACCATATCAAAGGCTTTCCACTCTTGGCTATTGGGGTTTTGCCGCAGCTTAAATTCCAGATAGATATCCGGTTTGTCCGCCTCACTGACGGTGACTTTGACGGCGGTAATGTTATTGGCCGGCGGCGCTTTGGGCGTTGCCACCGTGATGGTTTGCTTATCAAACTGGGCGAGCGCGTCGGCGTATGAGCTCACCATGTATTCGGTAAACACCTCGACAAAGGCTTCGCGCTGGGCTGGGTTAGTGGCTTTGATCTGCGCGCCGAGGACTTTAAAGGCGGCGTATTTTTTATCGACAAACGGTAGCAACTCTTCGCGCACGATAACGCGCAGGTGATCGGCGTTACTTTGGATTTTGGCCTGATCGGCGTTTAGGCGGGCAAAGGTCTGCTCCGAGGCCTGTTTGATCAGTTGCTCGGGGCTGCGCAGGGTTTGTTCGCTGCTTGCTGCGGCCGTGGCCGCGGGCACACTTTCGGCACTAACGGGGAACGCCAAGGCGAGACTCAGGGCGGCGCTCAGCAGCGTTAAGGTAGGTTGCTTCATCACTGTTTTCCTTGTGCGTTGGCATCGGCCGCTTTATCAGCCGACTGCGAGTAGAGGAATTTACCAATCAAATCTTCCAAGACTATGGCTGATTTGGTGTCCATGATGCGATCGCCGTTTTTCAGCATCTGCGTGCCCATATCCGCATCGCTAAAGCCTGGGGCTAAGCCAATATATTGTTCACCGAGCAGGCCCGAGGTCAAAATCGCCGCGCTGCTGGTGTCGCTAAACTCGCCGGCAGTTTTTTCCATCTCTAAGGTCACCACCGGTACTTGCGCTTGGGCATCAAGGCTGATGGCCGTCACTCGGCCCACCACCACGCCGCCAACTTTCACCGGCGAGCGCGGCTTTAAGCCGCCGATATTTTCAAACTGGGCGCGCAACGTGTACGTCTCGCCGGCCGGTTCAAAGCTTAAACCGGCCACCTGCAGGGCTAAGGCCAGCGCGGCACCTAATCCTGCCAGCATAAAGCTGCCGACCAGCAATTCAATTTTACAAACTTTCATCAAAGCTCCTCGCCCTGCATTTAGCCAAACATGATGGCGGTAAGAATGAAATCTAGGCCCAGCACGGCCAAGGATGAATGCACCACAGTACGCGTGGTGGCTTGGCTGATACCGGCCGCAGTCGGCTTGGCATCATAGCCGTTAAACAGGGCAATCCAGCTGACGACAAAAGCAAAAATTAAGCTCTTGATGCCGCCTTGCATAATGTCCTCTTGCCAATCGACCGCCGCTTGCATAGCCGACCAAAAGCCGCCTTCGTCCACGCCCAGCCAATCTACGCCGACTAATTTAGCGCCAAAAATGCCTACCAAGCTAAACATCAGCGCCAACAGCGGCATGCTGATAAGGCCGGCCCAAAAGCGCGGTGAAATCACGCGGCGCAAGGGATCGATGGCCATCATTTCTAGGCTCGACAGCTGCTCGGTGGCTTTCATCAAGCCAATTTCTGCCGTCAGCGCCGAGCCGGCGCGGCCGGCAAATAACAGGCCGGTGACCACGGGGCCTAATTCACGCAGCAAAGATAACGAGACTAGCGGCCCCAAGCTTTGCTCGGCGCCGAAATCTTTTAAAACGTTGTAGCCCTGCAGCGCCAGTACCATGCCGATAAACAGGCCAGAAACCAAAATAATCGCCACTGACTGTACGCCGACCACATACAACTCTTGGATCAACAGCGGAAAGTGCTTGCGTGGCGCCGGCTTGCCGACTAAGGCGTGAAATAGCATCAAGCCAGCGCGGCCTATGGCGCTAATAAAGCGCAGACCGCGGCGGCCAAGTTGGCTAACAAAGGCAAGTAACATTACAAATCCTCAAGCAGGTCGCCGGCGGGAAAATGAAACGGCACCGGACCATCGGGCAGGCCGCGTAAAAACTGCACCACATCGGGGTGGGCGCTTTGCTGCAACTGGCTTGGGGTGCCGTGGGCCACCACTTTGCGCTTAGCAATGATGTAGGCGTAATCGGCAATCGACAACACTTCGTCCACATCGTGGGTGACAATCACCGACGTCAGCCCCAAGGCGTCATTGAGCGCCTTGATCAGTTTCACCAGCACGGCCATGGTAATCGGGTCTTGGCCAACAAACGGCTCGTCATACATGATCAGCTCAGGATCAAGGGCGATAGCGCGCGCTAAGGCCGCGCGCCGTGCCATGCCGCCGGATAACTCTGAGGGCATTAATTGCGCCGCGCCGCGCAAGCCAACCGCTTCTAGCTTCATCATCACGATGGTGTGAATAAGCTCTTCGGGCAGTTGGGCGTGCTCGCGCAGCGGAAAAGCCACGTTGTCATACACGTTTAAGCCGCTAAACAACGCGCCGCTTTGAAACAGCATGCTCATGCGTTTGCGCACGCTATACAAGCGCGCACGCGGCAAATCGGGGATCGATTCGCCATCAAACAGCACCTGGCCGGCACTGGGTTTGAGCTGGCCGCCGATCAGGCGCAGCAAGGTGGTTTTGCCGATGCCACTCGGGCCCATGATGGCGGTGACCTTGCCACGGGGAATGGTCAGACTGATCTGGTCATACAGCAAGCGGTCGCCATGACTAAAGCTCAGATCGGAGATGGTAATAAGATCGCGCGTCACGCCAAGCCCGCCAATTTAATTAAAAAGGGGATTTTATGGGCTAGCGGCAAGTGTGGCAACTAGGCGGCGGCCGATTCCGTGCGCCGGGGGGCGTGATAGCGCGCCATTTGGCCGTTTTTTTCGCCGCCCACAGCATTTTTGCCGGCTGGGCATACATTAAATGTGCCAAATCGGTGCCCGTGTGGTCAAAAACTGGCGAAAAATTGGCGAAAAAGTGCGGAAATTACGCCGACAGGGCGCGCCTAGATTCGCTAATCAGGGCAGACTTTTTTATAATCGCCGCCACTTGTCGCCAAGGAGCCCGAGATCCATGTCTGTTATGTGTGAAAATACCGCAAGTTTTGACTTTACGCGCAGCGCGCGCACCGTTATCGAGATTGAGCAGCAAGCGATTGCCGGTCTGCATCGGTATTTAGATCAGCACTTCACCCACGCTTGCCAGTTGCTGCTCGGCGCAGCGGGCAAAATCGTGGTCACCGGCATGGGGAAATCGGGCCATATCGGCAGTAAAATTGCGGCGACCTTGGCCAGTACCGGCACGCCGGCATTTTTTCTGCACCCAGGTGAAGCCAGTCACGGCGACTTGGGCATGATCTCCAGCGGAGATCTGATGATTGCTATTTCTAATTCTGGCGAGAGCGATGAAATTTTGGCGCTGTTGCCGGTGCTTAAACGCCGCGGTATCCAACTCATCTGCATGACCGGCAATCCCGCCTCGAGCATGGCCACGGAAGCCGATGTGCATCTGTGCATCAAGGTGGATCAAGAGGCCTGTCCGCTCGGTTTGGCGCCGACCTCAAGCACCACTGCCACTTTGGTGATGGGCGATGCGTTGGCCGTCGCCCTGCTGGAAGCGCGCGGCTTTACCGCCGATGATTTTGCCCTGTCCCACCCCGGCGGCGCGTTGGGTAAGCGTTTGCTGTTGCGCGTGGCGGATTTAATGCACAGTGGTGAGCTCTTGCCGCAAGTGCAGGTGACTGACACTATCAGCCAAGCACTGCTGGAAGTGAGCCGTAAAGGCTTAGGTATGACGGCGGTGGTGCATGCCGATGGTCGCCTTGCCGGCTTATTTACCGATGGCGATTTACGCCGCATTTTGGATTTGCGCGTGGATATTCACCACACGCCGATTTGTGAGGTCATGACCACGCAGTGCGTGACGGTGGCACCACAAATGATGGCCGCCGAAGCGGTTAAATTGATGGAAACCAAAAAAATCAACGGCTTATTGGTGGTTGATGCCGCGCACAAACCGCTGGGCGCGTTTAACATGCACGATCTGCTCAAAGCGGGCGTAATTTAACCAAAGGGGTATTGCATGGCCAGTGTTGCCACCTTGTATGGCGCGGTGGATGCCGCGCAATTTGACCGCGCCCGCCAGATAAAATTGTTGGTGTGCGATGTTGATGGCGTGCTTTCTAACGGCTTGATTTATCTCGGCAATACCGGTGAGGAGCTGAAAACCTTCTGTACCCGTGATGGTGCCGGTATGCGCGCGCTGTTAAAGGCTGGGATTGAGTTGGCGGTGATCACGGGGCGCAACTCGACCATCGTCAGCGATCGCATGCAAAGTTTGGGCGTGCGCTTTGTGCTGCAAGGCGTGGATAAAAAGTTGCCCGCGTTTCACGGCCTGCTCGCCGAGTTAGGCTTAAGTGCGGCGCAGGCGGCCTACATTGGCGATGACACCATTGATTTGCCGGTGATGCAGGCCTGTGGCTTGGGCGTGGCGGTAAATGATGCCCACCCGCTGGTGCGCCAGCGCGCCCATTTGGTCACCACTTTGGCCGGCGGTTTTGGCGCCGTGCGTGAGGTGTGCGATCTTATCTTGCAGGCGCAAGGCCAGCTTGAGGTGCCGGCTGAGGCCTCGGTATGAATAAGCAAACTGCGCTGTTTGCCGCCCTGTTTGTGCTCGGGCTAGTGGCTTGGCAATTGACCAAGGTCGCGCTCACGCCGACAGTGAGTCAAACCGAGCCGCAGTATCAGCCAGATTTTGTCGCCAAAGCGTTAGTTACGACACGTTTTTCCGCCGACGGCCTGCGGCTAGATAACTTAAGCTCGGCGTATGCCGAATATTACCAAGCGCTAGATCAAGCCACCTTCACCGCGCCGGTATTGACGCTGTTTGATGCGCAAGGCGCGGCGCAGTGGCGTCTTAGTGCGGCCAATGCGGTGTGGAATTTAAATGACAACTTGCTGCTGCGCGAGCAGGTTGTGCTCACGGGGCTGGCGGCCGATAGCCTGCTTAAGCAGTTGACGACGCCTTACTTAGAATTTGATTTAGTGACACACAGCGCGCGCTCAAACCGCGACGTGGTGCTGCGCGGCGCCGATTTTCAGACCACGGGAGTTGGCCTGCGCGGTCAATTACATCGCAAATATTTTGAACTGTTGGATCAAGGCCATGCCACGTACTTTAATTCGCAGCGCTAAGCCGCTGCTCGCCTTGTGTCTGCTGGCGGGCTCGCTGCAGGCCAAACAGGCTGATTTTAATCAACCGGTCACGGTAGATGCCGTTAAGCAAATCGCCGAAATGCAAGACAATCGCATCACGTTTGCCGACGATGTCCTCATTCGCCAAGGCACTATTCAAATTAAGGCCGACAAAGTGGTGGTCACCCGCGGTGCGGAAGCGGGCAGTGAGGTGATGACTGCCTATGGCCAGCCAGCGACGTTTTTTCAGGTGCTCGATAACGGCAAACCGGTCAATGCGCACGGCAACAGCATTCGCTATGAGCTAAAAAAACGCCTTATTACCATCAGTGGTAATGGCCAGTTAAAGCAAAATGATAACCAGATCAACGGCGAGCTGATCCGCTACGACACGGTCAAGCAGCAGATGGTGGCCGAAAGCAAAGGGCCAAATCAGCGGGTAAAAAGTGTGTTTATGCCCGAGCAGATCCAAACCTTTGATCAACCTGCGCCAGCGGGCGCTAAGTCGAGTAACTAAGCCATGGCCGTGTTAAAAGCTGTAGGGCTGCAAAAAAGCTACAACAAGCGCCAAGTGGTGACCGATGTCAGCTTGGAAGTGAGTACGGGGCAAATTGTTGGTCTGCTGGGGCCCAATGGCGCCGGTAAAACCACCTCGTTTTATATGATTGTGGGCTTGGTGCAGCGCGATGGCGGCAGCATCACCATTGATGACACAGATATCAGCTTGCAGCCGATGCACCAGCGGGCGCGCAATGGCATTGGTTATCTGCCGCAAGAGGCGTCGATTTTTCGCCGCCTGAGCGTGTTTGATAACATCATGGGCGTGATGCAAACCCGCAAAGGCTTATCGCGTCGTGAGCAGCTAGAGCATGTTGAGCAGTTGCTCGAAGAGTTTAATATCACTCACATCCGCGACAGTTTGGGCCAGAGCCTCTCGGGCGGTGAGCGCCGGCGCGTGGAAATTGCCCGCGCATTGGCCGCTGATCCTAGGTTTATTTTGCTCGATGAGCCATTTGCGGGGGTGGATCCCATTTCGGTGATAGACATTAAAAATATCATCGTGCACCTTAAAGCTCGTGGTTTAGGCGTTTTAATCACCGACCACAACGTGCGTGAAACCTTAGACGTGTGTGAAAAGGCCTATATCGTCAGTCACGGCAAGATGATTGCGGCGGGCACACCGGGCGAGGTGCTCGCCGATGAGCAGGTCAAGCGAGTGTACTTAGGCGATCAATTCACCCTGTAACTCCGCCTACGTGTGGCGCCGTTTATCCATGGCCATAAAGGATTTAGTGACATAGATGAGACAAACGCTCCAGCTGCGTCTCGGTCAATCCTTGACCATGACGCCGCAACTTCAACAAGCCATTCGCTTGCTGCAACTCTCTTCACTTGAGTTACAGCAGGAAATCCAGCGGGCGATTGACAGCAATCCGTTGCTGGAAATTGATGACACGCCCACGGAGGTCAGCGGCTCGGCGCTTGAGCCGCAGCCAGAAGGCCTGCGCGAAGCCCATGCGGGCGCCGATGCTCAGCCGACGGATGATCCCTTAAGCGCTACAGACGCCGCCTTAGCCGATAGCGGGCTAGAACGGCCCACCGACAACACAACGGCAGAACCGCTGGCTGATGCGCAGGCCAGTGAACTTAGCCGCGCAGAGAGCGATAGCCCCCCCGATAACCTCGATGCGTTAAGCGAGGCCACCTTTGGCGATGAACTGCCGTTAGATAGCAATTGGGATGAGTTTTACGCCGCTAGTAGCACGGCAAGCGCCGCACTGCCTGAAGGCGATGACAGTGGCTACTTAGGCGCGACTCGCGAAGATCTGCACTCGTATTTACTTTGGCAATTGCAGCTCACCCCGTTTAGCGAGGTGGACGCCGCGCTGGCGCTGGCGATCATCGATGCGGTTGATGAGTCCGGTTACTTAAGCGCAAGCCTAGAAGAGATCCATGCCGCAGTGGCCGCAGAGGCGCCGGAGCTTGAATTAGCGCTTGAAGAAGTGGCCGCCGTGCTGAAACGGGTGCAGCATTTTGACCCCGTTGGCGTGGCGGCGCGCAGCGTGCAAGAGTGTTTGCTCATCCAGCTGCAGGCGCTGCCAGAGGCCACGCCGTGGCGACAAGAAGCGCTGCAGGTAGTCAGTGAGCACATGGATTTGCTGGCCCTGCGTGATTACCGCACCTTGGTGCGCAAAGCTAAGCTCAAAGAAGCGGTGTTAAAGGCGGTGATGGCGGTTATTTTGCAGCTCGAACCGCGGCCGGGCGCGCGGTTTAGCGTGCCCGATTTACACTATGTTATCCCCGATGTCAGCGTGCAAAAACGCAACGGCCAGTGGCAGGTGGAGCTCAACAGCGAAGCGGCGCCGCGCGTGCGGGTTAATCAGGCGTATGCGGCGCTGGCACGTGGCGAACGGGGCAGTGGTACGTCACAATTTATCCGCGGCCATTTGCAAGAAGCGAAATGGTTTATTAAAAGTGTGGAGAGCCGCAACGAAACACTGCTGAAAGTTGCTAGTTGCATTGTGGCGCGGCAGCAGGCATTTTTTGAACAGGGCGAAGAGGCGATGGTGCCCTTGGTGCTGAACGATGTGGCACAAGAGGTGGAGATGCACGAGTCGACCATTTCGCGCGTGACGACACAAAAATACCTGCACTCGCCTCGCGGCATTTTTGAATTGAAGTACTTTTTTTCCAGCCACGTGGGAACGCAAACTGGAGGAGAGTGTTCATCCACCGCGATCCGCGCCCAGATCAAAAAGTTGGTGGCCGGCGAAGATGCGGCTAAACCACTTAGCGATAGTAAAATCGCCGATCTGTTGGTAGAAAAGGGTGTTATGGTGGCTAGACGGACGATTGCAAAGTATCGCGAAAGCTTGTCGATCCCACCCTCGAATCAGCGTAAACGCCTGGTCTAGGCGCTGCGCCGAGGTTTAATCACACAAGGCACAACAAAAGGATGATGTTATGCAAATTAATCTGACCGGACTGCATGTAGAGGTAACGCCCGCCCTGCGCGAGTATGTCACTAGCAAGTTTGCCAAACTCGAGCGTCACTTCGAGCACATCAACAATGTGCATGTCGTGCTCAGCGTGGAGAAGCTCAATCAGATCGCAGAAGCAAAATTGCATGTCAACGGCGGCGAAGTGTTTGCTAATGCCGATCACGCCGACATGTATGCCGCGATCGATGCCTTGATTGACAAGCTGGATCGTCAGATCATCAAGCACAAAGACAAATTGACTAGCAAATAGCGATGGACTTTAGCCAACTATTGCCAAGGGACTGCACCAAAAGTGCAGTCCCTTGCACGAGTAAAAAGCGGGCATTTGAGATCATCAGCGAGCTCGCCGCCGGTCATTTGGGGCTCAGTGCGCAGGTGGTGTTTGATGCCTTGTGGCAGCGTGAAAAGCAGGGCAGCACGGCGCTCGGCGCGGGTATCGCCATGCCGTGCGCACGCCTAGACGAGGGGTTAATGCCGATGGCAGTGCTGGTGCACTTTGCCGATCCGATAGCGTTTGATGCCAGCGATAACCAACCGGTGGATCTATTGTGCGCCTTGCTGGTGCCGGCGGCTGAATCTAAGCGCCATTTATCGACCTTGTCGCAATTGGCGGCCAAATTAAATGACAAAGCGGTCTGCCGCCAACTGCGTCAGGCGCAAAGCGATGATCAGCTGTATCAGATCATGACCCATTTTTCGACACCGCCGCCGGTGCTCGGCGCGGCTATATCTTAACCCTTCACCAGTTGGCGCTTGCCAAGCAGGAATAACATGCAGCTCATCGTAGTCAGTGGACGCTCAGGCTCGGGTAAAACCGTGGCCTTGCGGGTGCTAGAAGATCTAAATTACTACTGTGTGGATAATTTACCGGTCAATTTATTGCCGCAACTGATTGAGTCGGTCGCGCATCGCTACGATAAATTGGCGGTTAGCATTGATGTACGCAACTTGCCGACCAGCGTCGATGAGCTTGAATTGCTGCTTGAGCAGGTGCGCTTGGGCAGTGAAGTGCAGTTTTCCAGCTTCTTTTTTGATGCCGATAACGCCACTTTAGTGCGGCGCTATGGCGAAAGTCGGCGCCTACATCCCTTATCGCGCCAGCAGTTATCCCTCGATGAAGCCATTCGCCAAGAGTTGCACCTGTTAGCCCCGCTCTCGTCGACGGCCGATTTGCGTATTGATACCACCAGTTTGAGCATTCACGATTTAAGTGAGCTGATAAAAACGCGGGTATTGGGTAAAAAAGAAAATGAGTTAGTGCTGGTGTTTGAGTCGTTTGGCTTTAAATACGGCATTCCCAAAGATGCCGATTTTGTGTTTGACGCGCGTTTTTTGCCCAATCCGCATTGGGTGCCGGCACTCAAGCCATTGACCGGTAAAGATGCGCCGGTGGCTGACTATTTAGCCGCGCAAGCCGATGTCATGCTGTTTAACCAACAAATTGAACATATGCTCACCACTTGGTTGCCGCACTTAGAGCGCAATAACCGCAGCTACGTCACGGTGGGCATTGGTTGCACTGGCGGCCAGCATCGCTCGGTGTTTATTGCCGAGCGCTTAGCGGCGGCGTTTCGCCGCTCGGGCAAAAACGTGCAACTGCGCCACCGCACGCTCGATCGGGCCTAACGGCGTACTGGATCTTAGCCCCGACCGGTCGTGGCTTAAGCCTTGTGCCGCCTTGCCGGCTTAGGGTTTGGCGCTGGCATAGCGCTGATCTTCGGCAATCGTTACTGCCAAGGTCAGCGGTTCACCACCGCGGCGCAGCGTGAATGTAAGTACGCTGCCGGGCCGGCTTTCAACAATGTCATCCATGGCGCTGCGGATTGAGTCTATCGGCGTGCCATTGAGCTCTAGCAGCACATCACCTACTAGCATGCCCGCCAACGTGGCAGGTCCATTTGGGTCTAAACTTTCAATTATTAATCCGGCCACGCGGGGCAAATTGAGCATCCGCGCCATCATCGGATTGACTTCCACACTGGAAATACCCAAATAGCCGCGCACCACGCGGCCATGCTGGATCAGCTCATCCATGATGCGTTTAGCTAACTGATAGGGAATGGCGAAACTGATGCCATAACTCTCTTGATGGCCGGTGCCGTGGTAGGTAGCGGAGTTGATGCCGACCAAATCGCCCAAGCTATTGACCAAGGCGCCTCCGGAGTTGCCGGCATTGATCGCGGCATCGGTTTGCAGCAAATCTTGCCGGCCGTTACTGTCTGGCCCCATGCTCGATAAGCCGGTGCGGCCGGTGGCACTGATAATGCCTTGGGTGATGGTCTGGCCGACGTTATAGGGGTTACCAATCGCCAGCACCACGTCACCGACTTTGGCGGTGCGCTTGGGGTTTTGCGGGATGATGGGTAAATCACTGGCCTCTATGCGCAGCACAGCCAAATCGGTCAGCGGATCGGTGCCGACCAGTTGGGCGTTAAATACGCGGCCATCTTGCAAAGCGACGATGATTTGATCGGCTTGTTTGATCACATGGTAATTGGTCAGCAGATGACCTTGACGGGTCATGATCACGCCCGAGCCTAAACCTTGTGGGCGCAGTGTGGGCTGGCTGGCGCTATCACGGCTAAAGCGGCGGGTGTAGATATTCACCACGGCGGGGCCCGCGCGCTGGGCGGCGTGGGCAAAACTCAGCTCACCTTGCGTGGTGAGCTCAAAGCGCGCATCACCACCACGCAGCTGGGGAAACAGCAGCAATAAGAGCAGCGCACTAGCCACACCGAAGCCGACAGCTTTGCCTAAGTAGTTGACTAAAAACGGGATCTTCATGCCACTCTCATCCAATGTAGTAGCGGCGAAGCATAGCACTATCACCCCAAAAAAAGCACCCGCCGCAGAGGGGCAGGTGCTAACAGGGCCATAAGGCGTGGGTTGGCTTAGCGGATGACTAAGTAAAGGGACGAATTGCCGCGCTGGATATTTAGGGCCAGTACGCTGGGCTTATCTTTGAGCACTTTACTAAGCTCGCTCAAATTATTGGTGCGCATGCGGTTTACGCCGATGATGAGATCGCCCTTTTCTAGTCCCGAGGCCGCGGCCGGACTGCGCGGCGCGATCTCGGCTACTTCAATGCCTGTCGTCGGGGTTTGCGTGTTGCTTAACTTGGCGCCCTCTAAGGCCGGATGCAGGCCGCTGGCGCGAACCTCTTGGTCTTCGGCGTGGTTTAACGTCACTGCCACCGTTTGCGCTTTACCATCACGGATCAGCCCCAGCGTGACCGGCTTGCCTGCGCCCATGGTAGCGATCTTGGCGCGCATGGCGCCAAACGAGGTCACCGGCTTGCCATCAAGGCTCACGATAATATCACCGGCTTTGACGCCTGCGGTGGCCGCTGGCGAGTCCGCCATTACTTCGGTAACAAAGGCGCCGCCTTTTTTGTTGTAACCAAAGGTTTTGGCGATATCGGTATTGAGCTCGGTGCCGACAATGCCCAGTTGGCCACGGCGCACTTCACCGTATTTAATGATCTGCTCGGCGAGGTTTTTCACCATGTTGGCGGGAATGGCAAAGCCAATGCCAATATTACCGCCGTTCGGGCCCAAAATCGCCGTGTTGATACCGATGAGCTCGCCGCGCAAGTTCAGCAGCGCGCCGCCGGAGTTACCCGAGTTAATCGCCGCATCGGTTTGGATGAAGTTTTCTAGGTTTTCAATGTTTAAGCCACTGCGCCCCAAGGCGCTGACAATACCCGAGGTCACGGTTTGGCCAAGGCCAAACGGGTTGCCAATCGCCAAGGCATAATCGCCGACGCGCAGCTCGTCAGAGTCAGCAAATGGAATTTGCACTAACTCGTCAGCCGCCATTTGCAGCAGGGCTATGTCCGATTGCTTATCTTCACCAATTTTTTTCGCCGTCAGCTCGCGCCCATCATTTAGGCTGACTTTGATCTCATCGGCTTCATGCACCACGTGGGCGTTGGTGATGACATAGCCTTTTTTGGCATCAATGATAACGCCCGAGCCAAGGGCTTGAAAAGGGCGCTCGCTCACCTGCTCGCCCGGCATATCGGGGCCAAAGAAAAAGCGAAATTGTTCCGGCAGGCGTTGGCGGGTGACTTTTTTACCCGAGACCGAAATATTCACCACCGCGGCGGTAGCTTGCTCGACGACGGGGGCCAAGCTGGGCATTGCTGGGGCGTCGTTGCCAAACGGCAAGGCGGCGCTAGCAGGAAGTGAGGTACAACTTAGGCTAACGGCCAGAGCAAGCAGTGAAACGGCGGCACGGGGGGAGAGAAAAGTACGCTTTGGCATAAAACAACAGCTCCTAAAAAATGTTGCATTGCAGTCGATGAGATTAGAGTGCAATGCAACGATTTAGTTCCGTAAGCTATTAATTTTATTGATGTTTATTTTTTAATCAGCTTTATTGCCTTTAAGCAGACCCGACGCGCCATCGGAGTAATCGCGTGGTGGCGCATTGGTGTCATCGCCGCTGGCATCGAGTATTTCGGTCGGTTTTGCCGCGGTAAACAGCGCCGGTACCGATTTACTCAGCAACTGGCTTTGGCTGGCCATGTGCTGATACAAATTTTGGTGTTGCAGCGATAACTGCTCAAGCATGGCCGCGCTATCGGTAAAGTGCTGTTCAATTTTGCTTTGATAATCGGCTAATTCAGTGCGCGCTTCTTTGAGCTCTTTTTCTAAGGTTTTTACATCTTTGCCCTTGGCGGTCAGGCGACCGACCAGCAGGCCAAAAATCAAAATACCGAGCGCGGCTAAGCCGGCGTGTAAAAATGAGACTGAAAGCATAACGACTCCTAACTCTGTCATGAAGGATAAAAGCTGCCCCGTGGAGGTGACACGGCGCTAATATAGCTTGCTCTGGCGGGGGGATCAGCATTTTCTCACGTGCCGGCGCGCGAAATGCCGCCGCCGCGCGGCCTGTGCCTGTGGTAAGCGCATGGTCACTGGCTAGTGCCCGAGCCGGTTAATTTGCGCCATTAATGGGTGAGATGGCACTAATACCTTGCCAGAAGGGCGGGTGATTGGTCACAATAGCCGCACCTGCCATTTCAGATGGGCATCTGCGGCAGGTAGGGCTGGGCGAAGCAGCTAGTTTCATGGCAGTGAAATTAGCAGGTGATATTGACGGCAACTTCACTTATAATCGCCCAGCCCACGTTACAGCTGTCGATAAGACAGCAATACATCGAGCTTTTACTTGTATTCGAAGGGGTACAGGTAGGCCATCGTTTGTTGTTTGTGGGAGAGCCCCCATAAGCAATTGGGTCTGTAACAGGTGATTGGGTTTAACTTAATGAAAACTTTCGTTGCCAAGCCAGAAACCGTAAAACGTGACTGGTACATTGTAGACGCAGAAGGTAAAACTCTGGGTCGTATCGCAACCGAGATCGCTGCTCGTCTGCGTGGTAAGCACAAAGCTGAGTACACTCCGCATGTTGACACCGGTGATTACATCATCGTGGTAAACGCTGAGAAGGTACACGTTACCGGTAAGAAAACTACCGATAAAATGTACCACGCTCACTCCGGTTTCCCGGGTGGTATCAAGTCAATCAGCTTCGACAAGCTGATCCAGCGTAAACCGGAAATGGTTATCGAAGCTGCTGTTAAAGGCATGCTGCCGAAAGGTCCTCTGGGCCGCGCCATGTTCCGTAAGCTGAAAGTTTACGCAGGCGCCGAGCACGCTCATGCTGCTCAGCAACCTCAAGTACTGGATATCTAATCGGGAACTGGCAACATGGCAGAAAATCAATACTACGGTACCGGCCGTCGCAAAAGCTCTACCGCTCGCGTATTCCTTAAAGCGGGTAGCGGTAAGATCGTAATCAACCAGCGCTCTTTAGAGCAGTACTTTGGTCGTCCAACTGCCCGCATGGTAGTTCGTCAGCCACTGGAACTGGTAGAAATGACCGAGAAACTTGACCTGTACATCACCGTTGTTGGCGGTGGTATCTCTGGTCAAGCGGGTGCGATCCGTCACGGTATCACTCGTGCACTGATGCAGTATGACGAGACTCTGCGCTCTGAACTGCGCAAAGCTGGCTTTGTTACTCGCGATGCCCGTAAGGTTGAGCGTAAGAAAGTTGGTCTGCACAAAGCACGTAAGCGTCCACAGTACTCTAAGCGTTAATTCGCTGCGTACTTACGCCTATGTCCAAAAAGCCTGGCTTGCGCCAGGCTTTTTTTATGCGTGCGTTTGGCGCGCCTGCCCTCTCCCCGCCAGATAACGCGCAATTTCGCGCATTGCCGCTTGCACCGCGGCGCTATTCCTGTCTTATTTGTTATTTGAATGTAACGCGTGAACTTTATGGCGATCGGATAAATGAGCGCCATAGCGTCAAGGAGGACAGGGATGCCGCATACGCCAACGGATCAGGCTCGTCGCCGCTTTTTACTTTTTTCAACCGCCGCCTTAGGCGGGGTCGGCGCTGGTTTTGCTAGCGTGCCGTTTATTGCGTCATGGCAGCCGAGCGCCAAAGCCAAGGCCGCGGGCGCGCCGGTGACGGTCGATATCAGCAAATTAGAACCCGGCCAGCTTCTGCGGGTGGAGTGGCGTGGCAAACCGGTGTGGGTGGTAAAGCGCACGCCGGCCAGTTTGGCTGCCTTAGCTGCGCACAATGGGCAGTTGCGCGATGCTGACTCCGCGGAACCCCAGCAACCGACTTACGCGCAAAATGCGTATCGCTCGGTGCGGCCGGATATTTTCGTTGCCGTCGGCATTTGCACCCATTTGGGCTGTTCGCCGTCTTATCTGCCCGATAGTTTTGGCGAGCAGGTGAAAGGGGTAGGCGCGGGCTTTTTTTGTCCCTGTCACGGCTCGAAATTTGATATGGCTGGGCGCGTGTTTGCCGGCGTACCGGCGCCGCTTAATTTAGTCGTGCCCCCCCACCAATTTTTAGCCGATGGGCGTTTGCTGATCGGCAGCGATAGCTCGGAGGCTGCCCATGCTTAAAAGTTTATTAGGCTGGGTGGATGCCCGCTTGCCGTTAAGTGCGCTGTATCGCGACCATTTGGCGCGTTATCCGGCGCCCAAGAATTTAAATTTTTGGTATTTTTTTGGCTCGCTGTCCATGTTGGTGCTGGTGAATCAACTGCTCACCGGCTTGTGGCTGACCATGCACTACAACCCGTCAGCTGAAGGAGCGTTTGCTTCGGTTGAATACATCATGCGCGATATCGATTACGGGTGGCTGCTGCGCTACATGCATTCGACCGGTGCGTCGGGCTTTTTTATCGTGGTCTATCTGCACATGCTGCGTGGCATGCTGTATGGCTCGTACCAAAAGCCGCGGGAACTGCTGTGGATCTTCGGCATGCTGATTTTTCTCGTGCTGATGGCCGAAGCCTTTATGGGCTATTTGCTACCGTGGGGGCAGATGTCGTTTTGGGGCGCGCAGGTGATTATCTCGCTGTTTGGCGCTATTCCAGTGATTGGCGATGATTTGACCCTGTGGATCCGTGGCGATTATGTGGTCTCGGGCGCGACCTTAAACCGCTTTTTTGCGCTGCACGTGATTGCGCTGCCGCTCTTGCTGCTGCTACTGGTCGGTTTGCACATTGTTGCCCTGCACGAAGTGGGCTCGAACAATCCCGATGGCATTGAGATTAAAGCCAATGTGGATGAAAGCGGCTGGCCCACCGATGCGGTGGCCTTTCACCCCTACTTTACGGTGAAAGACTTAGTTGGCGTGGCGGTGTTCTTATTTTTGTTCTGCGCGGTGATCTTTTTTAAGCCTGACATGTGGGGCTATTTCTTAGAAAAGCCCAATTTTGAAGTGGCGAACAGCCTGAAAACCCCCGAGCACATTGCGCCGGTCTGGTACTTCACGCCGTTTTACGCCATTTTGCGCGCCGTACCGGACAAGCTGCTTGGTGTGATCATGATGGGACTGGCGATTGTGGTGCTGTTTTTGCTGCCGTGGCTCGACCGCTGCCCTGTGCGCTCGGTGCGTTACCGCTCTTGGCTGCACAAAGCCAACCTGAGCCAGTTTGTGATCTGCTTTTTGCTGCTCGGCGTGCTGGGCGTGTTGCCCTCGACCCCCGCGCTCACGGTGCTGGCGCAGATCTGCTCGCTGGGTTATTTCGGCTTTTTCGTCTTGCTGTTTTTTTACAGCAAAAATGAGCCGACCAAACCTTTGCCAGCGAGGGTGACTCGATGAACCGTTTCGTAGCTTTACTCTGCTTGTGGCTGCCGCTGCAACTGTTTGCCGCCAGCAGCAGCTATCCGCTGATCCCAGCCAAGGTCGATGTGCGCGATACCGCGTCCTTGCAGCGTGGCGTGCAGTTGTTTATGAACTACTGCGCCGGTTGCCATTCCATGCAATATCAGCGCTATAACCGTGTGGCTAAAGATTTGGCTATCCCTGAGGATTTAATGGCCAAGCACTTGGTGTTTAACGGTGTGCGCTTAGGCGATTTGATGCACACCGCCATGCCGGCCAAGATGACCGGCACTTGGTTTGGCGTCGCGCCGCCAGATCTCACCTTGGTGGCGCGGGTGCGCGGCGCCGATTGGCTTAACACCTATTTGCAGGCGTTTTATGTCGATCCTACGCGGCCGTTTGGTGTTAACAATGCGCTGTTTCCCGCCGTGGCCATGCCGCATGTGCTCGAGCCGCTGCAGGGCACGCCTCGGGCGCAGTTTGCCGCTACTGGCGGGCAAAGTGGCACTTTGCCGGCGATTGTGGCGATAAAATCGGCCGGCAACGGCGAAATGGATGAGGAAGAATATGCGAACACGGTACGGGATCTGGTAAACTTCCTCGCTTATGCCGCCGAGCCCGTACAAATAGAACGCCAACGGCTTGGGTTCTGGGTATTAGGATTTCTTGCCATCTTCTTTATTTGCACTTTATTGCTGAAAAAGGAGTTTTGGCGCGATGTGCGCTAAGTGGCGCAAGCACTCGATAGCAGTTAGGGCGCCACGCGCTGTAACTGCACAGGACTTTTTAACGGGAGGATTCAATGGCTGTAGCTGCCAATAAGCGTTCAGTAATGACGCTATTTTCCGGGGCTGACGATATGTTCAGCCATCAAGTACGTATCGTACTGGCTGAAAAAGGCGTCACCTTTGACCTCTGCCCAGTGGATCCCAATGATTTGCCCGGTGAGCTGGCTGAGCTTAACCCTTACAACAGCGTGCCGACCTTAGTCGACCGCGAGCTGGCGCTGTATACCTCGCGTATCATCATGGAATATTTAGATGAGCGTTTCCCGCACCCGCCATTGATGCCGGTGTATCCGGTGGCGCGCGGCAACAGCCGCTTGATGATGCACCGCATTGAACTTGACTGGTACTCACTGGCGGACAAGATCAAAGCGGGCGTGGATGTTGACGCGGCGCGCAGCGAGCTCAAAGACAACCTGCTGGCGATTGCACCGATTTTTGGTGAAATGCCGTATTTTATGAGCGAAGAGTTCGGTCTGGTGGATTGCTACATGGCACCGCTGCTGTGGCGTTTGCCTAGCCTTGGCATAGATCTGGGTAGCCGTGGCACCAAAGATCTGAAAGCGTACATGGTGCGTTTGTTTGAGCGCGAATCGTTTCAAGCCTCACTGACCGAAGCGGAACGCGAGATCCGCGCGGGGGTGTAATGAGCGAAACCGAAATGACCCCCAGTCGCCCGCATTTACTGCGCGCATTTTATGACTGGTTGATTGAAAACGACTTAACGCCGCACTTGGTGGTGAACGTTAACCTGCCGTATGTCAACGTGCCGCTGCAGTTTGCGCAAGATGGGCAGATCGTGCTCAATATTGCGCCGCGAGCGGTGGGCCAATTTCATATGGACAGCGACGCGGTGAGCTTTAGTGCGCGCTTTGGTGGCGTGGCGCAGCAGGTGTATATCCCGCTGGCGGCGATCTTGGCCATTCATGCACGGGAAAACGGCGTGGGGACCTTGTTCCCGCCCGAGCCCGCGTATGATGCTTGGCTAGAGGCGGCGCAAGCGCCAGAAGATCCCGAGCCGCCGCGGCCTACGCCTGGCTCGCGGCCTAGCTTAAAAGTGGTTAAGTAACGGCTAAAAAAATCGCCGCCTACGGGCGGCGTTTTTTTTTAAGTTTAATCGGCGAAATTATCCGGCAGGTGCGGCGGTTGATTGTCGCCGGCGATGCGTTTTTCCTCATCAGCCCACTCACCTAGGTCGATCAGTTGGCAGCGTTTAGAGCAAAACGGGCGAAACGGGCTTTGCGCGCCCCACACCACCTCGGTTTTGCAGGTAGGACAAGGCACGGTGGTAAGAGTCGGTTGGGTGTTAGACACAGTTGGGTTTCCTAAGTAGCACAATCAGGCGGCAAGGCCGCCGTTAACAACAGGCGATAGAAAAATTCACATCCCCCACTGGGGCATCACTGGTGGAGATAAAACGCAGTACAAAGCGATTTTTGTGCCCGCTTAACGTGGGATGGTAGGCATGCTCCATTGGCACTTTAGCGCGCACCAAATGGGCTTGGTTGGCGCTGTTTTGGTAGATACCGCCATTGGCTTGGCATGGATTAAAGGCGCTGCATTCTCGCCACAATTTCAGTACCAAGCTAATCGCTTGCATCAATGGTTTGATATCGGCCAGCCAACCCTGCACCTGCGGCGCGCGCTCTAGCGCGGGGCGCTTGAGCCAGTGGTGTAGCTGCGGCAAGTCAAAGGTACACAAACCGCCAGGAATGGAGAAGCGCTGGCGAATGGCAATCAGCAGGCGATCTTCTTTGAGCTGGCTGCCAGGGCGGGCGGCTTTACGCAATTGCTGGTGCAGCGTACTAAGCTCGCTTTGCAAATCACGCACTATGGCTAAATCGACCAACGGCAGTTGCGCCCACTGGGTGACTCGGGTGGCCAAGCGATCTAGGTCTTTCATCACCTCAAGGCGCACATCACCGTATTCGAGCAACTCTTGCAGATCAAACAGGCCTTTGAAAAAGGCAATATGGCTCCACGGCGCCTCGAGTGCGCGCGTGGCTTGGATTTGAGCAAACAGCGCTTCAAGGCGCAAATAGGTGCGACTTTTTTCATTGAGCGGAAAATCGTAGGTCATACCTGATCCTTGCCGGTGGACTGGGCCTAAGCGAGCTTGGCGGCTGCGGCAGCGGCCAGCGCAAGATAGCGTTGATGTAATTGCACAATCTGCGCTTGGCGGGCGGCGCTGTCGCCGTCGCGATTTTCCAGCACATCATCGGCCACCTGCAAACGGGCGGCGCGGCTGGCTTGTGCGGCGATGATCGCGGCCGCTTGCGCTGGGCTTACGCCATCACGGGCGCAGGTGCGGCGCACTTGCGTGGCTTCATCGACATCGACCAGCAAAATGCGCGAGGCTAAGTGCAGCAAATTATTTTCCACGAGCAGCGGCACCACGAGTAGGCAATAGGGCGACGTGGCGGCGGCGCACTGGCGCTGCATTTCTTGGCCAATCAAGGGATGTAAAAGCGCATTGAGCCAGGCTTTGGCCGCCTTATCGCTAAACACGCGTTCGCGTAGCGCACGGCGATCTAACTGGCCCGATGGCTCAAGTAGTGTGTGGCCAAAGTGGGCGGCGATAGCCGCCAGCGCCGCTTGCCCTGGCGCCACCACTTGGCGAGCAATCACATCACTATCGACCACGCTTACCCCAAGCGCGGCAAAGGCATTGCTAACGGTGGTTTTGCCGCTGCCGATGCCGCCGGTCAGCGCGATAATCAACGGGACGCCCATGGCTTAGCTGATCCAGTGCAAATAGGTTTCGCTGATGGTTTCGCCCCACAATAAGGCGACCCAACCGGCGATGGCCAAATAGGGCCCAAAGGGGATTGGGTGGCTGCGCTCGTGGCGCTTGACCAGCACCATGGCAATGCCAATCAGCGCGCCGGCCAGCGAAGAGAGCAGTAGCACAATCGGCAGCGCTTGCCAGCCAAGCCACGCCCCGAGTGCGGCGAGCAATTTAAAATCGCCATAGCCCATGCCCTCTTTGCCGGTGGTGAGCTTAAACAGCCAATACAGGCTCCAGAGCACCAAATAACCGACCGCCGCGCCAATCACCGCATCATTTAGCGCGGCGGGATCATTCCATAGATTCACCAACAGGCCCAGCCACAGCAGCGGCAAGGTGATCTCATCGGGCAGCAATAGGTGGTCTACATCAATGCAGGTTAAGGCAATTAGCGCCCACGTCAGCAGCAGGGCGGCCAACGTGATCCAACCCACCGGCAGCTGGCTGGCCACAATCATCGACAGCAGCGCGGTGCCCAGTTCGACCAGCGGATAGCGCGCGGCAATCGGCGTTTGGCAATGGCGGCAGCGGCCGCGTTGCCAAAGCCAACTCAGCAGCGGGATATTTTCCCGCGCGCTTAACTGCGTATCACATTGCGGGCAGCGCGAGCGTGGCAACAACAAGTTATACCGCGTGCTGGGCGCTGGCGTTTCGCCCATCAATTCGGCGTAATCGTGGCGCCATTGGCGTTCGAGCATGATCGGCAAGCGGTGGATCACCACGTTTAAAAAACTGCCCACCGCCAGTGAAAACAGAAATACCCAACCTAAATAGAGCCAAGGGGCGTGATAGGCGAAATCAGTTAACAGCGTCATATAATAGCCGCCTCCTTATGGCGCAAAATGAGTCCCCACGGGAAAGGGGCGCTAGCCTACCACATCGCCTAACTTAAAGATCGGCAGATACATCGCAATCACCAAGCCGCCAACCAGCACGCCGAGCACCACCATGATAATCGGCTCGAGCAGACTGGTTAAGGCATCGACCATATCGTCAACTTCACGCTCATAAATCGCCGCCACTTTAGCCAGCATCTCATCTAGCGCGCCGGACTCTTCGCCGATCATCACCATTTGCGTCACCATATCGGGGAAGACATCGGTGGTGCGCATGGCGACGTTGACCTGCATTCCTGCCATGACTTCGTTACGCACCGCCAGCACGGCTTGGCGATAGACCACGTTGCCCGAGGCGCCCGCAGCGGAAATTAAGCCATCAATCAATGGAATACCGGCGGCAAAGGTGGTGGACAGGGTGCGGGAAAAGCGCGCCAGCGCGGCTTTATGCAGAATTTGGCCGATGATGGGCAACTTGAGCACAAAGCGGTCGGTGGCATCGCGCACCTTGATAGAATGGCGCCACGCGCGCACATAGACAAACACCGCCAGCGCACTGCCGCCAAAGAAGATGTACCACCAATTTTGCATAAAGCGCGAGATAGCAATCACAAACTGGGTGAAGGCGGGCAGTTCGGCGCCGAAGTTTTTGAAGATATCTTCAAATTGCGGAATCACAAACAGCAGCAAAATAGAGGTAACGACAATGGCCACTAACACCACCATCGCTGGATAAAACAGGGCTTTTTTGATTTTGGATTTCAGCGCTTCGGCTTTTTCTCGATAGGTGGCGATCCTATCAAAAATGGTTTCCAGCGCGCCCGATTGCTCGCCCGCTTCCACCAAATCACAATACAGATCGTCAAAATAGCGCGGATGCCGGCGCAGCGCCTGCGATAACGGCGTACCGGTTTCCACTTCACTGCAGATAGTGCCGATTAAATCGCGCACGGCGATTTTTTCATGGCTTTTAGCGATGATCTGCAGGGTTTGCACTAAGGGCACGCCGGCACCGAGCATGGTGGTGACTTGGCGCGTGATCACGGCGATGTCCATCGCCTTGATGCTGGCATTGGCTTTGGAAAATAGGCCGTTGCGCTTGAGGCGCACTTTGGCAATTGTTACGCCTTGTTTGCGCAAATCCAGCTTCACCGTTTGGATGTCCACGGCTTGCGCGATACCAGAGACCTTGTCACCTTTGCGGTTAACGCCGCTCCACTGGTAGTTATTGACCTTTTTTGTCCCGCCCAAGGCGGGTTTGCTTAATAGCGCCATAGTTGCGTCCTGCAGCGGCGGCCACCCTTTGGGTGGCGTTAATTAGTCGTTACGCGGTTGATCTCCACCAAGCTGGTGATGCCAAGGCGTGCTTTTTCTAGGCCCGCAACGCGCAAACTGCGCATGCCCTCGGCTTGGGCGGCGTTGGCAATCGCCAACGCGTTGGTGCCCAGCATGATCAGTTCAGCGATAGGCTCGCTCATCGGCAGTAATTCATAAATGCCCACCCGGCCTTTATAGCCGCCGGTGCACTCGGGGCAGCCAACCGGTTTATATAAACGCACACCGGCGGCCAATTGCGCTGGGCTAAAGCCCAGCGCAAGTAATTCGTGTTCAGGGATCACTTCCGGCGCTTTGCACTGGTCGCACAATTTGCGCGCTAAGCGCTGGGCGATGATTAACGTTACTGACGAGGCGATGTTAAAGGCTGGCACGCCCATATTGATCATGCGGGTTAAGGTTTCGGCTGCCGAATTGGTGTGCAAGGTGGAGAGCACCAAGTGGCCGGTTTGCGCCGCTTTAATGGCAATTTCGGCGGTTTCTAGGTCGCGCACTTCACCCACCATCACTACATCGGGATCTTGGCGCAAGAACGCGCGTAAGGCATGGGCAAAGGTCAGGCCCGCTTTGGGATTGATTTGCACCTGATTGACGCCGGCGAGGTTAATTTCCACCGGATCTTCGGCGGTGGAGATGTTCACCTCTTGGGTGTTTAAGATATTTAAGCCGGTATACAGCGACACGGTTTTACCCGAGCCGGTGGGGCCGGTGACCAAGATCATCCCTTGCGGGCGAGACAGCGCCGCCAGATAGGTGGCTTTTTGCGCCTCATCTAAGCCGAGCTGGTCGATATTGAGCCGGGCGGCCGACGAGTCGAGCAGACGGATAACAATTTTTTCGCCCCACAGAGTAGGCAGGCTGTTGACCCGCATATCCACGGCGCGATTTTTCGATAGCTTTAACTTGATGCGGCCATCTTGCGGCAAACGTCGCTCGGCAATATCGAGCCGCGCCATCACTTTTAACCGCGCGGCAAAGCGATTGGCCAGATTGACCGGCGGTGTGGCCACTTCGTGCAAAATGCCATCGATGCGAAAACGGACACGAAACTTGTGCTCATACGGCTCAAAGTGCAGATCTGAGGCACCGCGTTTAATCGCATCGACCAGCAATTTGTTGATGTAAACCACAATCGGTGCATCATCATCGCTGCTGGTCGTGCTCGGTTCATCCGCGCGGTTGTCATTATCGATTTCTAGTTTGGCGATTTCGCTGTCATCAATACCGCCATAGTGGCCGCGTTCTAAAGCATCAAAATCATTTTCTAATAATTTGTGGATCAGAGCGTTGAGTTTGTCCTCTTCCACCAACAGCGCTTCGGTGTGCAGGGCAAAACTAAAGCCAAAATCTTCTAATGCCGAGACATTGGTTGGATCCGACATGGCAATGTACAGGGTATGGCCCTGTACATAGATGGGCAGCGCGTGGTGTTTTTCGATCAGCTTGGCATTGAGGTATTTCTGCGGGATTTCGCTGACTTCAAAGGCAGACAAATCCAGCAGAGGTACCCCATATTCGTGTTCACAAAATTTGCCCAAGGTGAGGCTATCGAGCAATTTGTTGTCGACGAGGTATTGGCTAAAGGCTTTTTGCTGTGACCAGGCCTGTGCCAAGTGGTGTTTGGCATCGGCATCGGTCAGCAAAGCAGCAGCGGCCAAGCCGGTAGCTAGGCCGCTGTGCGGGTAGAGAGACATGCTGGGTTATGGGCCAACCGTCGCGCAGACAGCCGGTGTCCATGCAATAGCTTTATTCGCATTGATAGTGCCAGTTAAAACGCAGTCATAGTTAGCGCTATCAATCGTGCCAGAGGCGGTTACTTTTGCGGTATTCGCCGTCGTATCATAGGTACCCACCACACCGGTGACGTAGGCCGAGGTTTGCGTTGCTGCTGCGCTTAATTCCGTACAGTTGGCGAGCGCTACGTCGGTTTGCACGCAGATTTCAATCGCGGTTTTTGCTGGACCGGTTGTGGCAATGATCTCACTTTGCTTAGCGCGTACGGTATAGCTTTGGTAGGCCGGCAGGGCAATCGCGGCTAAAATGGCGACAATCGCGACCACGATCATCAATTCGATCAGGGTAAAGCCACCCTGTTGACGGCGTTTTAGTCCAATTTTTTTCATGTTTAACATCCTTTTATCCATGGTTCCCAAGCTAATGCTAGCGGTAATACGGGGCTCCATTTGTCCCGCATGAGGGTCATGATTATCCAAGCGCGCTGCCTTTGGCAATACTTTGTCACATTTTTCTGGCTATTTAGCGGCTAATTGCCTGAAAACATTATCTTTTTTTGCTGTTGCGCGCGTGACGGTGAGTGTGAGACGGCGGTTTAATCAGTTAGCACGCAGGCAATAGCCCGTGTTTGCGCGGCGGCAAACAGCGGCGCCAGCGCCGTTTGATTGCTGGAGATATCGGCCAAGCTATAGCCATCCATGACGCGCAAAAACGCCGCCATCGCTTGCGCCAGT
>JBOFMA010000061.1:0-8378 GCA_051658125.1 Aeromonas sp. | reverse complement strand
TTGGCATAGGCACCGTGGGCCTGCCATTGGCCATCTAGCCAAGAAAAATTCACGGGATTTAAAGCCAAGACCAAGCCTAAGGCACTGGCCAATTTGACGCGTCGCCAAGTTGTTGGGCTCATCACTGACTCCTTGTGTTAAAGCATCTGTCACTGCGCGCAAGGGCGACGCGGTATCACCGCCACCTTCAGCGCGCATGGCGCCAAGTATAGAAGCCAGCGCAAGAAATCGCGGGCTGGCCGCAGCGCATAATCGGCGATGAAAAACGTTTCTCAGTGCAATAAATCTGCGTAGAATGACGACCTCGATGCTTAGCGGCAACGCCCCCGCCTTTTTTGCCCCTTGCGGCATAAGCAGTCTTGAGCAAGTTTGCTTGCTTACGCTCCCCCTCGTTAAGGATTGCTATGTTCTCTTTGCTCAAGCAAAGCGTTGCCGGCCTGCAAATTTTATTTGTCGCCTTTGGCGCCCTAGTACTTGTCCCGTTACTCACCGGTTTAAACCCTGCCATGGCCCTGCTCGGTGCCGGCGTTGGCACTCTGTTATTTCAGCTGTGCACCAAACGCCAAGTGCCGATTTTTTTAGGCTCAAGCTTTGCCTTTATTGCACCCATTATTTATGCCAGCCAAACCTGGGGCATGGGCGCGACGCTGTTTGGCCTGTTTTGCGCCGGTTTTATGTACTTTATTTTGGCGGCGATCATCCGTGTGCGCGGTATGGGACTGGTACACAAATTACTACCACCGGTGGTGATAGGTCCGGTGATCATGGTTATTGGCCTGTCGGTGGCGCAGGTGGCGTGTAATATGGCGATGGGACGCGCGGGCGGCACACAAGTGATGCCCGCGACCACAGCGCTGCTACTGGCCGGTATTTCACTGGCGGTGACCTTAATTGCCGCCGTGTTTAGCCAAGGCTGGATGAAACTGGTACCCATTTTATGCGGAGTGGTGGCCGGCTATAGCGCGGCGCTGCTGCTGGGTGTTGTGGATTTTACTGCCGTCAGCGGCGCGGCATGGTGGCTAATGCCGACCTTGGTGCGCCCTGAAGTCAATTGGGCAGCGGCGCTGTTTATGCTGCCGGTAGCCATTGCGCCCTGCATTGAGCATATCGGTGGCGTGCTAGCGATTGGCGGCGTAACTGGGCAGGATTACACCAAAAGCCCAGGCCTGCATCGTACCTTGGCCGGCGACGGCTTCGGCGTGTGCTTTGCCGGTTTGATCGGCGGGCCACCGGTCACCACTTATGCTGAAGTGACTGGCGCGGTAATGATCACGCGAAATTTCAACCCCGTGACCATGACGTGGGCGGCGGTGTTTGCCATTATCTTGGCCTTTTTTGGCAAGTTTAATGCGCTGCTCGGTTCCATCCCGATGCCGGTGATGGGCGGCATTATGCTGCTGTTGTTTGGCTCAATTGCCGCTATTGGCTTAAAAACCTTGGTGGAAGCTAAAGTCGATTTAGGTCAAGCGCGCAATATCGCCATTGTCGGCGTGACCTTGACCATGGGTATCGGTGCGCTGGAGCTAAAAATCGGTGATTTTGCCTTAGCCGGTGTGGGGCTAGCTTCACTCGCGGCCATTGCGCTGAACTTAATTTTGCCACCGATGCAAGATGCGGCGGCCGCCGATAGCGCAAACTAATCGCCCTTTGCGCCGCCACAAAGCCTGACTGCCGTCAGGCTTTGTTCGTTTAGCGCCCCGCATATTCTAAGCGAATACGATAGCGCCGCGTCGGCCACGTGCTGCTGGCCGGCGCCTTAGGATAGGGTGCGGCGCTCGCCACCAACTGCCGCGCGGCGGTATCAAGCGCGCGAATACGCGACGGCTGACCGACATATTGCCGCATCAAATTGCCTTGCCTGTCGATATCAAATTCCACCACCACCGCGGCAGCGCGGGTCTGCCCCAGCAAACGCGCACTGCGTTTGCGCGCCAGTAAATGCGCACGCACCGCCCGATCAAACGCCGCGCTTGGCGCGCTCGCCTCACGGTTGGCTTGGCCGGTTTCCACTTTGGCCGCGCTGTGCTGGCGCGCGCCTTGTGCTTGCGGCGTGCCGGGCGCTTTTTGCGCCGGTTGCACGGCGGTTTCGGCAGAGCGCGTGGCTGACTTAGATTGTGCGCGAGGCGTCAGATCTTTTGCCATGGGCGCCGTTGCTTTGGCGCGACGCGCTGGAGCTTTGACGCTGGTGGACGGTTCTGCCGCGGCGCGGCGGCGGGCTTTTGGCTTAGGCGCAACATCTGTCTTAGGCGCAACGCGGACGGGTTTGGTCTGAGGCGTAGCCGCCGATGTAATGGCTTGGTGCGGCGTAACTACCGGCGCGCTCGGCGCAGCGGGCGCGGAGGTTAGCCGCGCACCGCGCAGGGCCGCTGCCATCCCCAAACTCAGCGGCGTGCGGGTTGGACGCTCGACTGCGCTGAGTACTGGCCGCGAGGGCGTGGCCGTCGGCCAGCCCAGCAGCGCAGCGCCATGCAGCACCAGCGAGGCGGCTAAGCCGATATACCACACGCGTGACGCGCCAGCGCCAAACGGCAGCGTCACCACCGCGCTCATGGCGCCACCGAGCCAAGGTGAGACAAGCCAGAAGCAGGCCGCGCCGCGTCCGCCGGTGTCGCAGTCGCAATTTCTGTCGCGCTGATCCCGGCTTGCTCAAGCAGGGCAAAGGTATCGAGCAAGCGCTGCACCGGCAGATCTTTATCCATAGCCAGCACCAAGCTGGGCATTTTGTCTGGCAGCATTAATGCGGCCAATGCGGCGCGCAGAGCGGTTTTATCCAAAGCGACCGGCGCCTTAGCGGCCGCCGGCGTTTGCAGCTGCCACGCTTGCGCAGTCACCGTCAGCACGCTGGGCTCACTGGACGCGGCGCGCGTTTGCGCTTGCTCACTACTGGGCAAATTCAGCGCATGGCTGGCCAGCGGCGCATTGATCAGCAGCATCATAAATGCCAGCAGCGAGAAGATAACGTCGATCATCGGCGTCATGGCGTTATCGCTCGCGCTCGGGGTCTCGGCTGGCGTGAGCGTGATCATGCCGCCCCCTTATTTTTTATCGCGTTAAGCAGCGCATTGGCGCACTGCGGCGCGGCCGGTGTCAGGCCAAGCGATAAGTGATTAAGCACCCAAGTGGCATGGGCTAAATCACGGCGCCAACGGGAGGTAAACACCGCATGCACCAGCGTGCAAAAAATAGCAATCACCATACCGGCGGCGGTAGTCGTCATCGCCTGCCACAAGCCATTAGCCATTAGCGCCGGTTCAATGGGCCCGCTGTGACGGCCAATGGCATAAAACGCGCGCATCAAGCCAATAATGGTGCCGAGAAGCCCCAGCATCGGCGCCAAGGCCGCCAGCGTGGTCAGTGCCGATAAGCGGCGCTTTAATTGCGCACTTAAGGCCTCTAGCGCCACACTCACGGCGCTATCGCGTAGCGCTTTATCTGCTTTGGCATGGGCCACTAAAGCGCGCAGCGGCGCTTGGAAAAACAGCGACTTATGACACAAATTGGCGGCATGCTCGGCGGCAGGGCCTTGAGCCAAACGCGCGGTTTCTGCGGCCGATAAGCGCGCCAAGCGCCCAAGCACCCAGCCTCGCTCCAAAATAATTGCCAGTGCAGCCAGTGAGCAGGCCAGCAGCGGATAAAAGGTCAGTTGGGCGTAAATATCTTGTGGGATCAGGTTCATTTAGCCTCCGATGTGCGAGCCGTTGCTGCGGGCAAAGCGCAATGTAAGGCGGTTTGAATCGCCCCTTCAAACGCGCGCAAGCGCTGGTAGACCGACATGAGCTCGACCAACGTCGACCAACTGTTGACTAAAAACTGCAGTGAACTGACCACTTTGCTAAAAGCTCGCTGAATTTGTTGCAGCACGCCCAAGGTGATCGCGCCGGAAACGATGGTCGGCGCCAAAATCAAGTAGGGCAAAATGGAGGAAAATTGCAGGTAAGACCATTTTGCCAAATCAAAATAGAGGTAATGCCGGTACATGGCTAAGTAGTTGCTGCGCACCGAAGTAAACAGCTCGCGCAAACTCAGCGGTGCGGCGCGCGCATCACTCTCCTCGCCCAGCACGAGCTCTTTGCGTAATGCGGCTTCGGCCTTTTGATTATTAAATTCCAGCCCCGGCAGTTTGATGCCCACCAGCGCCAAGAGCGCAGTGCCCGACAACGCGGACAAGATCGCCGCATAGGTCAGCACATGGGGCACCTCGCCTAGCAACGGCACCTCTTGCACGTGCACGCTTAACTGCCAAAGTAGCGGCTGAAAGGCGAGCAACGTCATCACTGAACGCAGCAGCGCCACGCCTAAACCTTCGACAATGCGCGCAAAGCGCATGGTGTCTTCTTGCACGCGCTGCGCGGCGCCTTCGATATGGCGTACCAAGTGCCAATGGCTGGCGTAGTGCTCGTGCATGGCGGTGCGCCAACGAAACACAAAGTGGCGAATAAAAAATTCCAGCACAATCGCCACCGCCACATAGATGGCGCTCACGCGGGCAAAGGTGGCTAACTGGGCAAGCAGCGCCGGCACTGTCACTGCATGGGGCTTGGCTAATGCCTGTTGGATTAAGTTATAAAAATCACCAAACCAGCGGTTGATCTCCACATCTAACTGCACCTTGTACCAAGTTGCCAGCAGGATCAGCAGGCTGCCAAACAGCGACCACGCCAGCCAGCGGCGGCGCAGAAAAAAACAAGCAAACATTAGAAAACATCCTTTTGCACGGAAGAAAGGGGCAAGCGCAATTGGCTAAAACGATCGCGGCTGTGGGCAATCTGCTCGGCCAAAGGGCGCAGTTGGGCGGGGGTGATTTGCGCGGGCAGCGCTTTCAGTTGGTTGAGGTAACGACCATCGCCGTACGCTTCAATACTTAAACGCAAGCGGTTAAGCCACGTGTTGGCATCGGTTAAGCGCAATTGCTCGGCAAAGCGCACATCGCGCTGCAAATAAGCGATGCGCGGCGCCGCCAGCTCGGCGGGTAAGTTCTCCAGCACCTTGAGGGCCGCGGCGTGCAGTTCATGCACGCGGCGCGGATCGCAGCTAAAGCGCAGTTCACTGATCAATTGATGATCTTGGCCCAAGCGCGCCTCAAAGCTGACCCGATACACGCCGCTTAGCGCCAAGCGCAACTCACGTTTTAAGGCCGCTTGCGCAATCGGATTCAGGCTAGAGAGCAAAAACGCGCGCTCCGGCGTCCATGCCAACGGTTGACGCCATTCCACCCGTACCTGCGCGCCGTTTAAGCCGGCTTGATGGCGCACTTGCCAATGTTGACCGCTGGGCGTTGGGGTGGCCGCGAGGGCTGCCGCGCTGGCGCGGCGCGGCAACGTGGCTAAGGTAGTCGCTAAGCTGGCTTCCAGCTGCTTGGCATCTAATTCACCGACCAAATAGAGTCGGGTTGCTCCTTGCAGATGCTGCGTTGCAATTGCGTGTAGAGCTGTAGGCGCAAGATCTGTCGCCGTCGGTAACGCGGGTACGCTGCCGGTCAATTGTTGCCATGCCGAAGGTTTGGCCAGCGCCGCTAAACCTTGGCGGATATCCCCTTGCACGGCTTGCCATACCTGCGGCGCGATCTGGCCATGGGTCACTTGCCAAGTGTAACGGCTGAGCAACGCCGGCAATTGCGCAGGCGCAATGCGCGCGGCGCCATCTAAGTGATCGGTTTTTAGCTGCCACTGCCAAGCCGGTGTGGCGCCGTCATTAAAGGCAGCGTTTTGCGCGGCAGTCCAAAAACGAAAACCGCTTTGCGCCCACAGCTGCACCGCCGCTTGGCTAGCCAGTGGCGCCGCCAGCCCCGAGTGCTCACCGCCGGCGCTAGTTAAGCGCACCAGCAGTTGGCCATCGCGCGTTGGGCGTTTGAGCCAATACACTTCATCGCCGTTAGGCAACTGCCAACGTTTTAGCGGCCAAGGCGCACTCACATTGCTCGGCGCAGCTAATGGCCGCGATGCCGCCGATAAAACAGGGAGTGCGGGCAGGTTGGCCGCTTTAGCCTGCGCCGTTGCCGGCGCCGCTTGGCGCATGGCCACCGGTGGCGCCACTACGCGTGCAGGCTTTGCCGCCGCTTGCCACTGGCGAACGCGCGCCACGGTGGGCAAGGTTAAGCGCACGGCGGCAGGGGCTTGGTAATAAATGAATTGATCCGAGGCTAACAGCAGCGCATTTAACCGCGCATTGAGTTGTTCCAAGGTCAGCGCATCGAGCCACGCGCGGGTACGCGTTAGATACTCATGGGTCGGGGCGATTGGGCCGCTGTGCAGCAAGCCTTCGGTGATTTTGTCTTCCCACTGGGCGAAATTGCGCGCTTTGGCGCGCGCGGCGTAACCGTCGATTTGCGCATACGCGCGCTGCTTTAGCTCGGCAAACTGCGCGCGATCTAAGCCATGCGTGCGCAGCGCGGCTAATTGGCTAAATAAAAACTGCAATCCGTCGGCGTGCTGCGCGGTGTTGGCCGACAGAGCCACGGTTAAGCGCTCGGGGGTTGGCTCATCTAATACCACACTCCAGCTATTGATGCCGTGGGGCAGATGTTGGCTATGCGCGCGCACCGGCTGGCGCAATAAGCGGCGCAAAAAATAGAGCTCAAACGCCTCTTTTTTGCCCAGCAAACTATCGCGCGGTGCCTGCGCCATGCGCAGGCCAAAGGTCACGCGCGAACTGCTGCCTTGCGGGTCTTGGATGGCGCCGATATACAGCTTGGGTTGCAACGGTAAAGCCAGATAAGGCCGCGGCGTGGGGGTAGGATCGCTTGGCCGGCCAAAGTGGCGCTGAATGCCGGCTTGCACCGTATCGGCGTCTAGCGCGCCCGACACCACCAGCAGCATGTTGGCAGGGCGATAGTGGCGCTGATAAAAGCGCTGCAACTGCGCCGCACGCAGATCGGCTAACCCCGCGTGCGTGCCAATGGTGTTGATATCCGCATAAAGCGAGTCATGGCGCGTGATAGCGCGTTTTAGCTGATTAATCCGCGCCGCCACGCCTTCGCCTTGGCGCATCTCTTCCACAATCACCTGTCGTTCCGCGTGCCAATCGGCGGCATTAAATTGCGCGCCGAGCGCGACATCGGCGAGCAAGGCCAGCGCCCCCTGCACATCGAGCGCATCCTGCGGGCGGGTGCGGATCATGTACTGGGTGTGATTAAGCCCAGTCACTGCATTAACTTGCAGCCCCGTTTTCCAGCCTAACTGGTCTAAATAGGCATAAATGCCGGCTGGATGCCCAGCGGTGCGGCGAAACACCAAATGTTCAATGGCATGCGCGGCGCCCGCATCCATGCCAGCGGCCGCCGCATCCACCGCCCCCGCCTGCACAATCAAGCGCAGATTAAACGGCTCGCCTTGCGGCGCGTGGGGATAAATCACATAGCGCAGGCCATTGCTCAGTTGGCCATGCTGCAGCGCTTCATGCCATGGCAAAGCCGCGGCCGTCACGGATGCCGCCGACGGGGTAGGCGTCGCGGCTACGGGCGCACTCAGGGCGCTAAGGGCCAGACCGCACGCACAAGCGAGCAGGGCAACACGGGGGCGAGAAATCGACGATAAGGAGAAAAACGGGGCAGTCATTACAGCTCTTATTGCGAAAAGTTATCAACTAGAATTGATAATAACTCGCAAGCGCATTAAGATCCAGACCGTTTTTTCGTCGGCAGCGGCCAGCCCCACGGCACGTTGCCGGCCAAATAGTGCTTTAACGCCGCCAAGTCGCGGCTTATCGCCTAATTTGCGCGCAGGCATAAAAACGCTGCGCTTACTTGGCGTTTGGCATAAAGCACGCCAGCGACGACGCGCGCCGCCCCAAAAGAGAAGTAATGTTATGCAAAAAAGTTTTATCTGGATGGTTTGCAGCGCTTTATGCTGCGGCAACGCGTACGCCGAAGAGGCGGTCGATCTTGGCGCGCTGGAACTGCACAGCGCCGCAGCGCGTGCTGAGGCCAGCGCGCAACCAAGCACTACCGCGCCAAGCGGTTATGAGAGCTTTGATCTGCTAGATACTGGGCGCAGCGTGCTGGCCGCCGATACCTTGGCGGAAAATCACCAAGGCGGCAGCGACACCACGGCGCTTATCCAAAGCCTGCCGTTTGTGCAAATGGATACCGAGCGCCAAGCCGGCACGGCCGAGGCGGCGCAATCACTGCGTCCATCCGATTTTTCCATCTCCGGTGGCAATATCTATGACAACGCCATTTTGATCGATGGCGTTAGCGCCAGCTCGATCATGGATGTGTCGAAAGCCTCGAAAAATGACTTTAACGAAGTGTTTGGCCAAACCGCGCAGTCTTTGTATGTCGATCCGAGCTTGCTTGGCAGCATGGAAGTGCTTGATTCCAATATTTCAGCCCGCTATGGCGACTTTACTGGCGGCGTGGTGGAGATGAAATTGCGTGAACC
>JBOFMA010000060.1:0-32341 GCA_051658125.1 Aeromonas sp. | reverse complement strand
CCACGCCAGAAATTGCCCGCGTCGGCCTTGATAGCCGTCAAGCGGCGGCGCAAGCGATTGCGGTGGACATGACTCGGTTTAGCTTAAGCGCCCTTGATCGGGCCGCCTGTGAAGGACGCGAGCAAGGCTGGGTTGAAGTGCTGACGGCACGCGGTCAAGATAAAATCGTCGGCGCCACCGTGATCGGTGCCCACGCCGGTGAATTAATTAGTGAATATTGCTTGGCCATCGATCACAACTTAGGGCTTAAGCAACTACTAGCCACTGTGCGCCCCTATCCGACATGGCAAGAGGCCAACCGCCTAACCGCTGGGCAGTGGCGCCGCGCCCACCAACCCGCGTGGCTGGCGCCACTGTTGCGCCGCTATCACACATGGCGCCGTGGGCACTAACCGATGCGGCGGATAAATATTCTCAGCGCGGTGCTCAGGGGCGTGTTACTAGCCAGTGCTATGGCGCCGCCGTTAGCCAGCGCAGCGGACGACCGCCATGTGTGGGCCGCCCTCAGCCAAGCGGCGCGAGGTAGCACGGTCACCCTACATGGCTGGGGCGGCAGCGCGGAAGTGAACGCTTATCTACACTGGGCCAGCGGCGAACTTAAACGCCAGCACGCTATTACCTTGCGCGTAGTGAAAGTCGATGACATTCACAGCAGCGTGCAAAGTTTGCTCGCGCAGCGCGGCGCTGGCGGCGCGGGGCAAATTGATTTGCTTTGGATCAACGGCGAAAATTTTCATACCTTAAAACACGCCGGCTTACTCGGCGCCCCCTTTACCCAGCACTTGCCTCATATGGCGTTAGTTGATCCAACGCTTAATTTAACTACCGATTTGGCCGAGGCCACCGCCGGGCTAGAGGCGCCGTGGGGCTTGGGGCAGCTGCATTTTTTGCTCAACCGCGCCCGCGTGGCCACACCGCCGCAGGATGCGACTAGCTTGCTACGCTGGGCGCACCAGCATCCGGGGCGCTTTAGTTATCCGCACCCACAACATTTTTTGGGGCTAGCGTTTTTAACTCAACTGCTACATGAATTTTGCACCGCCTGCCCGCTGACATTACCGGTCAGCGAAATTGATTTCGCCCGCCACAGCGCACCGCTTTGGGCCTGGCTAGATCAGCTCCACCCGCACCTGTGGCGCCAAGGGCGCTATTTTAGCCGCCATAGCGGCCAATTGTGGCAAGCCCTCGATGATGGCGAGCTAGATATGGCGCTGAGCTTTAACCCCGCACACGCGGCACAAGGCGTCTACCAAGGCACCTTACCGCCACATACCCAAGCCCACGCCTTTGCCCGCGGCGCCTTAACCAACGCGCACTACTGGGCAATCCCCGCCACGGCGCCAAATCGCGCTGGCGCTTTGGTGGTGATTAACTTTTTCTTAAGCCCCGCGGCGCAAGCACGCAAAGCCGATAGCGCCGTGTGGGGCGATCCTAGCGTGTTGTTCCCAGCCGCCTTGGCCGAATTTCGGGCGCCGCAAACAGCCGCGTCAACGCACTTTAAGGCCCTAGCCGAACCTCACCCCAGTTGGCGCAATTGGCTGCGCCAGTATTGGCAGGTGCGCTACCGATGAGGCACGAGTCGTTATTGAGGCGCCGCGTGCTGACGCGAAGTTTATGGGCGATCGGCGCCTTGTTGGCCACGGCGCTAATTGCTCCGCCGCTGCTGGCGCTTGGATTACTGGCCTATACCGGCTTACAACCGCACGCGCAAACATTGCTCTGGGCGCAGCCCTCGCTCGGCGCCTCGCTCGCCTTAAGCCTGTGGATAGCCTTAGCCAGTAGCACCGGCAGCTTTATGCTGTGTCAATGGCTGTTAAGCCACTTTATGGCGCCTACACGGCAAGCCAACCCCTCACGCGTTTGGCGCGCTCTGCGCCGCGCGTTAGCCCCGCTGTTAGCCTTGCCCCCCGTGGCCAGCGCCATCGGTTGGGCGTTTTTGCTCGCCCCCTCCGGCTGGCTGGTGCGCGCCATCGCGCCGCTCTTTGCGACCCTTTCCCTGCCGCCCGATGTCATGAGCCTGCGCGATCCGTGGGGATTGGGCCTTATCGCCTTTTTGCTGCTAAAAGAGACGCCTTTTTTGCTCTGGGTTTGTCTCACCAGCCTCGATTGGCGTCAGATGCAAACCCTAGTGGCCGCAGGGCAAAGTTTAGGTCGCCGCCCGCAAGCGCTGTGGTGGCAGCTTATTTTGCCACTGTATTGGCCGCGCTGGCGCTGGCCGCTGCTGGCGGTGGCTGCGTACAGCCTGTCGGTGGTGGATGTGGCGCTGATCTTAGGCCCTACCGCGCCGGCGACTCTGGCCGAGCGCGTGTGGCAATGGCAGCAAGCGCCCGCTCTTAGCACTCAGCCATTAGCGGCCAGCGGCGCCTTGTTATTGCTGCTGGCCAATGCGCTGCTCTTAGGTGCTTGGCGTTGGGCTGAATGGGCGTATGTTACTTGGCAGCGCCAGCGGCCGGCGGCCATGCCAAGCGCGCCATTAGCGACGCCACACCCCGCGTACGGGCCTTCACTTATCGCAGGCATCCTCGTGCTACTTCCCGTGTTAACTACCGCGCTGCTGCTGTTATGGTCGGTAGCGCGGCGCTGGTCTTATCCCGCGTTATGGCCAAGCCAATGGCAACTGAGCTATTGGCAGGCGCTACTGCGCGATGGCTGGCCACTGGTGCAGGCCAGCCTGGGTTTCGCACTAGCCAGCGCACTGCTGGCGGTGATCATCACTCTGCTGCTGTGGTACGGACTGCGGCCACTGGATGCCCGCCAAGGTCATAGGCCGAGCCCCTGCCCGCCGGCGTGGTTAAGCGGATTACTACTGCTACCGCTGTTGTTACCTCAAGCCAGCTTACTGTATGGCTTAGAGCACTTGGCCAGCCTCGCGCAGCTGCCGCGCGGCGCGCCATTAACGCTGTGGGCGCATCTCGTCTGGTGCGTGCCTTACGCTTGGCTGGTGCTGCACGGGCCGCTCGCGGCACAATCTCGCCAATTAAGCGCTGCGGCGCAAACCTTAGGCACCCGCCCGTGGGCGCGCTTTTACCGCCTGTATTTACCGCTTTTAGCCGCGCCACTGGCCAGCGCCTTGGCGCTGGCGGCCAGTGTCAGCTTATTGCATTATCTGCCCACATTGCTGTTTGCCGGCGGGCAGTTCGCCACCTTAACCACCGAGGCCGTGGCGCAAAGCAGCGGCTTTAATCGCCGTTTAGCGGCCACCTTTGGCAGTGCGCAATTTGTGCTCGCATTGCTCTTTTTTCTTAGCGCGCACTGGCGCCCAAACAAGAGACCTCCATGCTCGACCGCTATCTCATCCCGCTGATCCGCCGCCCGCTGGCCGCGTTGGCCACCCCCTTAGCGCGAGCTGGTGTGCGCGCCGATCACGTTACCTTACTCAGTTTTGCCCTAGGTCTACTGGCGCTGCCATTACTGGCGCTGGAGTACTATGCCGCGGCGCTAGTGGCTATTGGTCTTAATCGCTTGGGTGATGGCCTTGATGGCGCGCTGGCGCGCTTAACTGCGCGCAGCGATCGCGGTGGCTTTTTAGATATCAGCTTGGATTTTATTTTTTATGCCGCTGTACCGCTGGGCTTTGCGCTCAGCGATCCGACGCGCGCGCTGCCGGCGGCGTGCTTACTGTTTAGTTTTATGGCCACTGCGGCCAGTTTTTTGGCCTTTGCGGTGCTGGCGGCCAAACGCGGCCTCGCTAACCCCGTTTATCAGCACAAAGCCTTTTACTATTTAGGTGGGCTCACCGAAGGCTTTGAAACCATCGCGCTATTTATCGCCATGTGCCTGTGGCCCCAAGCGTTTGCGCCGCTGGCTTACGCGTTTGCCAGTTTGTGCCTCATCACGGCGGCCAATCGGCTCTACTTTGGTTATGCCACATTAAAATAAGCGGCCCTTTTGCCAACTATTTCAAGCAGTTAAGCACAAGCTCAAGCGCGCAGAACTTGCGCCGCGTCGGTAATGTTTTACCATTGCTAGCACCTTTCCTAGCTTGAGATTGTTTATGCGCCGCTTAGTGTCACTTCTCTCCCTTGCGCTCGCCCCACTTATCGGCGGCTGCAGCAGCGCCGCAAACGCTGAGACGTCCACACCGCTGCTGGTCAAAGCCACCAACAGCGCTTTTATCAACCAGACGCCACCCGCCGCCACAGTGCCGCGCAATGATGATTTCTTGCGCCGCCCCGCAGTGGAGCAATTTATCGCCCAGTTGGTGGCCAAACATGGCTTTAGCCGCAGCGAACTAGAGGCTACCCTCGGCCAAGCCGAACGCCTCGATTGGGTCATTCGCCTGATGGATGCCCAAGGCCCTAGCGCGCCAAAACCTGTCGGACCGACGGGGGCTTGGACGCGCTATCGCAAACAATTTATCACCCCAGATAACGTGCAAAATGGTGTCGCCTTTTGGCAAGAACATGCCCAAACCTTAGCGCGGGCCGAACGCGAATTTGGCGTGCCAAGTGAGATCATGGTCGGCATCATGGGCGTAGAAACGCGCTGGGGACGAGTGATGGGTAAAACGCGCATTTTAGATGCGCTGGCCACCTTGGCGTTTGATTACCCCCGCCGCGCGGCATTTTTCACCAGCGAGCTGGAAACCTTTTTGCTGATGAGCCGCGATGAAGGTTTAGATGCCACCGAACCTAAAGGCTCATATGCCGGCGCGATGGGCTATGGCCAGTTTATGCCTTCAAGCTTTAAGCGCTTTGCGCTGGACTTTAACCGCGATGGCCACACCAACTTGTGGGATCCAGAAGATGCGATTGGCAGTATCGCCAACTACTTTAAGCACCACGGCTGGAAAACCGGGCAAAAAGTGGCGGTGAAAGGTCAAGGCAAGCCGACGTTAAACGAATTTGAACACGGCTTTCAAACCAAGTATCCACTGGGCCAACTCAAAGCGGCGGGGCTTACGCCGTCACAATCGCTCGGCGCCTTTAACCACGCCAGCTTGCTGCGCCTAGATATTGGCACCGGCTATGAGTACTGGTATGGCTTGCCGAACTTTTACACCATCACCCGCTATAACCACAGCACCCACTACGCCATGGCCGTGTGGCAACTGGGCAATGCGGTTAAAGCGGCGCGGCCATAAGCGTTCGCACTGCGCTAAAACCAACAAGGCACCCCGTGGGGTGCCTTGTTTTTATGCCATTACGCTAGGTTATACGCCGGCTTTAGCCAAGGCAGCGGAGACAATTTCTTGCGCTTCTTTGGCAATCAGGTGCAAATGCTCTTCGCCTTTAAAGCTTTCCATATAGATTTTATAGATAGCTTCGGTGCCCGAAGGGCGCGCCGCAAACCAGCCGTTGGCCGTGGTCACTTTCAGGCCACCAATGGCCGCGCCATTGCCTGGTGCGGCAGTGAGTTTGGCGGAGATAGGCTCACCGGCCAAGGTGGCTGCTTCCACTAAGCTCGGGTCCAGTTTGGCTAACACCGCTTTTTGCGCGCTATTGGCCGGCGCATCAATACGGTTGTAGTACGAGCGGCCAAATTTGGCTTCCAGCACATCGTAGTGTTGCTGGGGATCTTTACCGGTCACGGCCAAGATCTCGGCCGCCAGCAGCGCCAAAATAAAGCCATCTTTATCGGTGGTCCACACGCGCCCATCATGGCGCAAGAATGAGGCGCCCGCGCTCTCTTCGCCGCCAAAGCCAAACTCACCGCTAAATAAGCCATCGACAAACCACTTAAAGCCGACCGGCACTTCTTTTAATTCGCGGTTAATTTCCCCCGCCACGCGGTCAATCATCGACGATGAGACCAAGGTCTTGCCAACGGCCGCTTGCGCTGCCCACTGCGGGCGATGGGTAAACAGGTATTGAATTGCCACCGCTAAGTAGTGGTTCGGATTCATCAAGCCGGCTTTAGTCACAATGCCGTGGCGGTCGTAATCGGGATCGTTACCCAGCGCAATATCAAATTTATCTTTAAGCGCAATCAGGCCGGCCATGGCATACGGGCTAGAGCAATCCATCCGGATCTTGCCGTCTTTATCCAAGGTCATAAACGAGAAGGTCGGGTCAACTTTGTAGTTCACTACCTCGATATCTAAATCGTAGGTTTTAGCGATCACGTCCCAATACGCCACCCCAGAGCCGCCTAACGGATCAACACCGATCTTAATCCCGGCACGCTTGATCGCCGCCACATCAATCACGTTTTTCAAATCCTCGACATACGGTGTGACGTAGTCATATTCCACGAAAAAGTCGCTCGCCCGAGCTGCGGCAAATGGCAGGCGTTTTACTGCGTTTAAGCCATCGGCCAAAATGGCGTTCGCGCGCGCTTCCACCCAGCTAGTGATTTCGCCTTCAGCTGGGCCGCCGTGCGGTGGGTTGTATTTAAAGCCGCCATCTTGTGGTGGGTTGTGCGATGGCGTGATCACCACGCCATCAGCTTTGGCCGCCGGTTTATTAGCGTTGTAGCGCAAAATAGCATGGGAAATCACCGGCGTCGGCGTAAAACCCAGCCCCACTTGCACGCGCGTTTCCACGCCGTTTGCCACCAGCACTTCCACCGCACTGGCAAAAGCGGATTCAGACAAGGCGTGCGTGTCCATACCGACAAACAGTGGCCCGGTGATACCGGCCTGCTGGCGATACTCCACCAATGCTTGGGTCACGGCCAAAATATGCGCTTCGTTAAACGCGCCATCAAGTGAGCTACCGCGGTGGCCAGAGGTGCCAAACGCCACACGCTGCTCAGGGCAAGTCACATCGGGCTTAGTTAAGTAATAGGCGCTAACTAAACGGGGAATATTGGTTAAATCCGATAGACGCGCCGGCTGACCGGCGTGGGGGTGCTGTGCCATGACATTTTCCTTGCGTAATGGCGGCCAACTGGCCTGATGAAACAAAAAAGGCGCAGCAGATGCGGCGCCCAAAGGTTAGATAGCCGCGCACAGTGCCGCGGTTAACTCCGGCGCATAACCCATGTGCGTCATCAATAACGTCACCATGTTCTGTTTGCGGCT
This sequence comes from Aeromonas sp., assembly GCA_051658125.1. GTDB lineage: Bacteria > Pseudomonadota > Gammaproteobacteria > Enterobacterales > Aeromonadaceae > Aeromonas. The sequence continues at coordinate 25,377 of JBOFMA010000060.1, read as the reverse complement.
GGTGTTGGTATTAGTAATGACCCAAAACGGTGTGTTAGGCACCGGTTTGGGCTTAGTGGTGCTGCCGCTGGCGCGCAGCGCTTCGGGATCTTGCGAAAAATAGACCCGCTTGCGGCCTTTAATTTGCGTCGCACTGATAAACGCCTCGGTATCGGTTTGATACAAGGTGCTCAAAATCAGCATAAAGCGATTAATGGATTTGCCCTCTAGCACCAAGGCATTGGAGGTGAGCAGCGCTTCTAGCGCCGCCGCGCGCGATACCGGCACCTCGGCACTGGCCACATCCGCCAGCGTCAAATCGGGGATCACCATCTCGCCCACGCCCAGCAAAGGCGCAGCGGCAAGCACCGGCGCACTGGGCGGCTGCGCTAGCAGGCGGCGCAAAATGTCTGAAGCGCTCTCACCGATGTGGCGGGTTTGGCTGGCGATAAAGAGATAAAGATCGTCATCAAGCTCGATGGTTTTCATAACGGGGCGCACAACTTTTGTGATTTGAATGCGGCGATTATACATAGCCAGCCGCGCAGACCCAACTTAGCGCCCGCTTAGCCAGCGCGGTGGCCACCTTGGCCATATATAACCGCGGCAAAAAAGATGGCCCAGCATACGGCAAAGTGCGCTCCAAGTGTGTGAGCTAAGGCGCAAATAGCGGGCTTGGCGGCCATTTCACGCCAAGCGTTAACAGGCAGAAAAACTTTGTGGTATAGTCTGGGCCAATTTTTGACGCCCGCGGGACTGCCCGCAGCGCCTAGCCCGTGGTGCGGAGCTGTGTATGCTGGCACGCCATTTTGAGTTATTAGAACAGGTCGGTTTGGGCCTGTTTTTACTCGGTATTTTTCTGCTCATTGGCTTGGCCATTCACGACGTGCTGGCGCGCGCTAACGTGCCGCCGCTCGGCCGGCGCGTGGTTTGGCTGGTGCTGTTTTTAGGCTGTGCGGGCTTTATCGGCAAAGGCTTAATTGAGTGGGGCTGGCAGCAGGCGGGCCTCGGCTAACTTTTATTTACACATGATTTATGGCCAAACAGCACACAGATCGAACCACGCTGGATCTATTCGCCACCGACAAACGCCCCGGCCGCCCGAAAACCAATCCGCTATCGCGCGAAGAGCAGCTTAAAATCAATAAGCGCAATCAGCTCAAGCGCGATCGGGAAAATGGGCTAAAACGGGTCGAGGTCAAAGTCGAAGGCGCGTTGCTGGCACAGCTCAATCACTTGGCCGCGGCACAAAACATCAGCCGAGCCGAGTTAATCCAAAATATTTTGATACAACACACGGCGGTCGCTTAACGCCACCGCGGTTGGCGCATTCACATCACATACGGGTAAAACACCATGGCGAGTGTAGGTCTGTTTTTTGGCAGTGATACCGGTAACACCGAAACTGTCGGCAAACTTATTCAAAAAGAGCTGGGCGACCAGTTGGTGGCAGTGCACGACATTGCCAAATGCACCAAAAGCGAGATCGAAGCCTTTGATCTGCTGATCTTCGGCATTCCGACTTGGTACTATGGTGAAGCTCAAGCCGATTGGGATGACTTTTTCCCTGATTTAGGCGAGATCGATTTCTCTAATAAGCTCGTGGCCATCTTTGGTTGCGGCGATCAAGAAGACTATGCTGAGTACTTCTTAGATGCCATGGGGCAGTTAGGCGATATCGTGCAGAGCAAAGGCGCGATCGTGCTCGGCCACTGGCCCACAGCCGGTTACACCTTTGAAGCGTCCAAAGCACTGGTGTCTGAGACGCATTTTATTGGTTTGGGCATTGACGAAGATCGCCAGCCAGAGCTCACCGCCGGCCGCGTCAAAGCATGGTGCCAGCAGTTAAACGAAGAGATGTGCTTAAGCGAATTAGCTTAAATCATCCCAAGGAACGGCGCTTAAAGGCAACTTGGCGCCGTTGTTGTCTGCGTCGCCCGCCGGTTTTCCCGCAATGACCGCCCCGCTCAAGGACCTTCTATGTTAGATGCCGCGCGCCAGCGCCTGCTTGCTCGCATGGGCATAAGCCAGTGGCAAGTGCGCCATCCGGCCGTGTATGGCTTAAGCGCCGAGGCGCCGGCCACACCCGCGTCGGCTTTGCCCGCCGCCAAATTGCTGCTCGCGCTGCCTAGCACGCCGGCACCGGCGCTGCTGGCCGATATCGCCGCCTACTTGGCCCTCAAACCCAGCGAGCTGGTCTGCGTCACCCCCGAGGCACTGGCCGCCGGTGAGCTAGGTAGCGCATGGCTATGGTTAGCCCAGCCCGATGCGCGCTACCCCGCCGCGCTCCATTGTCCCGCCCAGCCCACGGCCGCGCAAAAACGCGCCCTGTGGCAACAATTAAAAACTTTGCGTTAAAGGTCTGTTATGTCCTCTGTTTGCTTGCCTGCGGCCGAGTTGCGCCCACTGACGTTAGCCGATGAAACGGCGATTTATGCCATCGAGTGCGCCGCCCACCCCGAGCCGTGGTCGCTGACCAACCTGCGCTCGTGCTTTGGCCCGCGCTATGTAAACCAAGGCCTGTGGCGCGATGGCCAACTTATCGGCTTTTATCTCTCCGATCTGGTTGCCGGCGATAGTTCACTGATGAACATAGCCATTGCCCCACACGCTCAAGGCCAAGGCTTTGGCCGCCAACTGCTGGACGCCTATTTGGCCTGCAGCCAAGCCAAAGGCGCACAAGCGTGGTTTTTAGAAGTGCGCGCTAGCAATGCCCGCGCGATGGCGCTATATGAGCAAGCCGGTTTTGCCGAATATTGCCGGCGCACCAACTACTACGGCCAAGGCAGCGCGCGTGAAGATGCGATTTTAATGTCGCGCCTGTTTGCTGATTAACGCACGCCGGCTACTTTCCTCGTACGCCTAGCAAGCAAAACACTGCGCCCCGCGCCTGTAACGTCAGCCGCGGGGCGTTTTTATGCCCGCAAGGGGGGGGCGTATGCCATATTTTTCAGCGGATTTGCGCCGGAGTGTGACGCCGCGATAGAGCGCACACTTGTAAGCTGTAATTTTGCCGTTTAAACTCCGCGCACACTTTGCTGCGCTATTTGGGCGCACACCTGTATATAGCCTTGGGTTTGCCCCGCGCTTGTCGCCGCCAAACCGCAGCTGCCACCATAGGAAGTATGACGGATGCCTAATTCACATTTAGTGCGCTTGATCCGCGAGCGTATCGCCAAGCTAGGTAACAAACCTGTTCAGCGCGTTCAACAAGATGGCCAATGGCGGGATATCAGCTGGCATGCGCTGGGCCAAGCCATGGACTACTGCGCCCAAGCGTTGATCCGCGCCGGTCATCAGCCCGGTGAGATGGTGGGCATTTGCGCGCGCAACATGCCCGAGTGGACTCAGGCTGACTTAGGCATTTTAGCCGCTCGCGGCGTGAGCGTGCCGATTTACCCCACCAACACCACCGAGCAGGTGCGCTATATCCTGCGCGATGCCAAGATCTCGACGCTGTTTGTTGGCGAACAAGCGCAGTTTGACCAAGCGCTCACCCTGCTTAACGACGGCGAACTGCGCCAGATCATCGCCTTAGATCCGCAAGTGGATCTCAAAGGCTGCGCGGCTGCCAGCCACTTCCAAGCGTTTTTAGTTTCGGGCAACCATACCCCGAGCGCAGATGCGCTGGTTGAGCGCGCGCAGCAGTATCAAATGGATGATCTGCTCACCCTGATCTACACCTCTGGCACCACCGGCGAGCCTAAAGGCGTGATGCTCGATTTTGCTAACGTATTTGCCTGCTTTGAAATGCACGATCGCCGCTTAGATCTAAGCGCAGATGATGTGTCGTTAAGCTTTTTGCCGCTGAGCCATGTGTTCGAGCGGGTGTGGACCTACTACGTGCTCTATTGCGGCGCGCTGAATGTCTATCTGCGCGACCCAATGCAGGTGATGGATGTGCTTGGCGAGGTCAAACCGACCGTTATGTGCTCTGTGCCGCGTTTGTATGAAAAAGCCTATTCGCTGATGCACACCAAAATGGCGCAAATGCCGGCGCCGCGCCGCGCCTTGCTGCGCTGGGCCGAGCAACTGGGCAAAGCGATTATCGACGTGCGCCAAGCTGGCGGTCAGCCCAGCGCATGGCAAAACCTGCAATACGCGCTGGCCGATAAGCTGATTTACAGCAAACTGCGCGACAAATTTGGCGGCCGCATGCGCTTTTTGCCCGTCGCCGGTGCCCGCTTAGCCGATGATGTGAACCTGTTTTTCCAATCCATGGGGCTGAATATCAAGTACGGCTATGGCATGACTGAAACCACCGCCACCGTGTGCTGCTATGCCGATGAGAAGTTTAAATTGGGCTCTATTGGCACAGTGATGCCAGGTATTGAAGTCAAGCTGGGCGAAAACAACGAGTTGCTGGTGCGTTCACCGACTGTGATGCGCGGCTATTACAACAAGCCTGAAGCTACCGCGGAAGTGATGACCGAGGATGGCTTTTTGCGCACCGGTGATGCGGCGCAAATTGATGCCGAAGGCCACATCTATTTTACCGAGCGCTTAAAAGAGCTGATGAAGACCTCAAACGGTAAATACGTAGCGCCGCAGCTAGTTGAAGGCGTGCTAGGTAAAGATCCGCTGATTGAGCAAGTAGCGATTTTTGCCGACGGCCACAACTTTGTGTCCGCGTTGGTTGTGCCCAACAGCGAAGAATTGGCCGCCATTGTAGCGCAAGCTGATTTAGGCGCGCTCAGCGCTGAAGCGCGGCTAACCCATCCAAAAGTGCTGGAGAAATTCACCGCGTGCATCCAAGCGCAGCAAAGCGTGCTGGCGCGCCACGAACAAGTGAAAAAATTCACTCTGTTAGCCCAGCCGTTTAGCATGGAAGCCGGTGAGCTGACCCCTACGATGAAGCTGCGCCGCAAGGTGATTGAGGCCAAATACCAAGCCCAGATTGCCGCCATGTATCAAGGCAGCTAAGCTGCGCGCAGCACACCAAAAAATAAGGCAGCACCCGCTGCCTTATTTTTTTGCGCTTTAAAATGCGGTGCGGTTAGCCCTGCGGATCTTTGCGCATCTCAGCGCGGCAGGCCAAGCCTGAACTTAATTGGCGCCCCACAGCTGCCACGCTCTGAGCTCAGCCTCGTGGCGCGTTAGCGCTTGGATCAGGGCCAGTGACTGCTGCACGCCCATCTTTTGCATCATATTGTGGCGGTGAATCTCCACCGTGCGCAGGGCAATGTGCAACTGCTCGGCAATCTGTTTATTGGCCAAGCCGGCAAATACCGCCCACAAAATTTGCGCCTCGCGCGGGCTAAGCGCACTTAAACACTCGCGCAGCGCCAGTGCGGCCAAGGTGTTGGCATGGGCGGTTTCACTGGCAGCCACCGCACGCTGCACGGTGGCTAGCAGCACCTCGGGCGCGACAGTTTTTTCCAATAAATCAAACGCGCCGCGGCGAAACACCTGCGCAGTAGTCGATACATCCGCCTCACCGGTTAAAAACACCACCGCTAAAGCGCAGCCGCGCCGCGCTAGCTCCTCTTGTAGTTCTGTGCCGCTAACGCTGGGCATGCAGATATCGAGCAGCAGGCAGCCGGTGCTGGCTAAATCCACCGTGGCCAAAAATTCTGCGGCGCTGGCAAAGCTTTGCAGCGTAAAACCGGCCTCTTCGAGCAGCCAGGTGAGCGAGCTGCGCACCGCGGCATCATCATCGACTAAATAGACGGGGCAAAACGGACTCATTTAGGCGCTTTCCTGCTCATGCGTTAGCTCATTGGGTGCAAGGGCCGGCGTGTCACTTGCGGCGCAGCTGAGGATCATTTCAATCACAGCCCCTGACTGGCTGGGGTGATTATACGCGCGCACACTGCCACCATGGGCTTCAATAATGCGCTTAACAATCGCCATGCCCAGCCCCATGCCTTGGCTTTTGCTGCTTTGAAAAGGCACAAACAGCTGCGCTAACTGCGCTTTATCAAAGCCGCTGCCGTTGTCACTGAGTTGCCAGCAAAGCTGCTCACCAACGTGGGTCACGTGAAAGCCTAAACTCGGCTTGCCTTCATGCGCGAGGGCATCGAGGGCGTTGCGCACCACATTCACCAGCACTTGTTTTAGCAGCACTTCATCACCGTGAAAGGCCACATCCAAGGCGCCGGTTTGCGTCACGCTTAAGCGCCGCTGCGCCAGTTCATTGCTAAACAGCGCCACAGTTTGCGCCATCAGCTCGCGGCTAGTCACTGTGCGCGCTGCTTGCTCAGGCCGGCTTAAAAAACGCCGCAAGCGCACAATCACTTGCTTGGCAAAATCCACCTGCGCCATCGCCAGATCTATGCCCTCTTTGAGCTTATCAGGGGTCTGATCCGGCTTATCGAGCTTCATTTTCACGGCCGCAAGATAATTGGTCGCCGCCATCAGCGGTTGATTTAATTCATGCGCCATGCCGGCGGTGAGCTCTTTTGACAAGAGTGCCCGCTGCACCTGATAAAACTCCTCTTGCGAACTGGCCAAAAGCTGCGCCGTGATTTGCTGCTCGTTTAACGCGGTGCGCAATTGGCCATTGCGCTCATGCAGCGCGCGGGTGCGCGCGGCCACCAAATAATTGACCCGCAAATAGTGGCCAAGCAGCAGCAATAGCAAACCAACGGCCAGCAGCAACTCCACGCCATACTGCCGCCACACCCGCTGCCACAATGGCAAGGGTTTAAGGCCAAACAAGCGCTCGGCCAAGCGCGCGACATTGCGGTCATTGACCGCTATCGTCCAACCCGAATACCCGCCCAAACGCGCCGCATCCTCTTGCGGGCTTAACGCCAGCAACTGCTGTGACACCGCGCGGGCCAAGGGCTCGCGCACCGCCAATTGGCGCGACAGCACCAAACTCGAATAGAGCTTAGTCGAGCTCGCGCAAGGAAAATGCACGTTGGCCTTGGGCAACAAGAGCTTAAAGTGCGCCGCTTGGATCTGCTGCTTTTGCACCGCTTGCTCTAAGGCGCAGGTGGGCAAAATCGCCACATCGGCTTCACCGCGGCGCAAATACTCAAACAGGGTCGATTGCGGCAAGCCCACAAAGCGCAGTGAGGAAAAATCGGTTAACGGATCGAGGCGCTGCTTGAGCAAATCGCCGCGCACCACTTGAAAGCCGCCAAAGGCATCGGGCGTTGTTGCCACCACGCGCAGATCGCGCAGCTGGCTTAAGCGGCTAATGTTGGGCTGGCTGGCCAGCGCAACTAAGGCGGAACCGGTGGCTTGCTCGGCGCGGCCCCAACGCGGGTCGAGGTTTAACATGCGCTCGGCGCCAAAGGTTTGATGCAAGCGCTGAAAGTGCACGCCGTTACTGAGTACAAAATCCAGCATGCCCTGATCAACTAATTCATCGATGCCGGGGATATCCGCCGCCACCAGCACAAAGTGAAACTCCGGCAAGGTCTGATTGAGATAATCCACCGTCGGCTGCCAGCGATAGGCGCTCTCTTGCTCATCATCAAATGACACCACACCAAAGCGCACCACGGGACGATCGCTTAGCGGCGTCGCCAGCACGGCAGGCGCAAGCGCCGCGAGTAAACACGTCAGCGCCAGCGGCGCGCGAACCAGACCAATCATCAAGCGAAGGCAAGTGAGCACAGCTCGCACCTATCCAGGCAAAAAAGGGTCGCTATTGAAGCAAATTTGCCGCCAAAACCCAAAGACGCATTACATTTGCGCATTAAAACAATCCCTTCGGAGGATACTTCACCGTCCATAACCTGATGCAGATCAAGCTTGCCGGTGATCTGCGGCTGACCACTAGTGCCGATGCCAAGCCGCCGCAGGACAATGACCGCCATTTTCTTTGACATTGAGATCATCATGCAACAGAACACCCCCACCGCGCGTCGCCGCTTTTTATCCTTAGGTCTGAAATCTGCTGCCCTTGCACCGCTGGCCGCCAGCGCCTTGCCGAGTGCCGCTTTTGCTGCTTGCACCGACAGCCAAGCGATTAAGTGGGACGAGGAGATGGATATTTTGGTGGTGGGTTCTGGCATTGCCGGCTCCAGCGCAGCGATCCGCGCCGCCGAAACCACGCCAGGCCTGAAAATTGTCGTGGCCGACAAAATGTCGCGCTTAGGCGGTACCTCGCTGATTTCTGGCCTGAACATGGCGGTCGTTGGCTCACCTTGGCAAAAAGAGATGGGCGTAACTGACGACTCGTGGGAACTGCTTTATCAAGACATCGCCAAAGAAGCCAAGTTTTATAACCACCCAGAATTGACCGAAGTTATCGCCAAAAACTCGCTGAACCTGTTTAACTTTTTAACCAGCCACGGCGTGGAATATGACAAGAGCCAAAACGGCGGCACCGGCGTGAAAAAACTCGGCGGCCATAACCGCCCTCGCGTGGTATGGCCTGTGCACGGCGGCACCGGCGTAATTAAAAACCTGCACAAGCACATCAAAAATAACCTGCCGAACGTCGATATTCGCAAGCAAGTGAAGTTAGATGAAATTTTCCGTGATGACGCCGGCCGAGTGATTGGCGTGAAAGTGCGCGAAGGTTACTTCTTTAACCGCGACACCGACGACTTTGGCAAAAACGACTTCACCTCGTTTAACAACTCCGGCACCGTACGCTACTACAAAGTTAAGCGCGCCTTGGTCATGGCCACCGGTGGTTATAACCAAGACCGCAACTTCCGCAGCGCCGAAGTGCCGGTGCTGCACGGCAGCGTCTCTACCGCTAACCCAGGCGCGACCGCCGGCGCATTAAAGGCCATGATGGATGTTGGCTTTAAGCCCATTCACATGACCCTGTTTCGCTTTGCGTTTGCTATCCCCACCGAAGATATCAACTGGGGTATTTTGGTGAACCCGCGCACCTGCCGCCGTTTTGTCAACGAGCACAACAACAACGACCGTCAAGCTTTAGGCCTGGCCATTTTGGCTGAGCGCCGCAAGTTGCCCGCCGGCGAGCAAGCGATTTTGATTTACGACCAAAAGGGCGTGGATTCGTATCACGACAAACAGCGCTTGAACTTGTCGCTGGAAGCCAAAAATGGCGCCGAAGGCACCATGTGGAAATTCGACACCTTGGAAGCCTTAGCGGCCAATTTCAAGATGAGCGTGACCGACTTAAAGACCACCATCAACGAATACAACGCCAACATGGCCAACGACCAAGATGAGTTCGGCAAGCCCAAAGCGGTGGTGAAAAAGGCGGTCGATATCAGCCAAGCGCCGTTCTACGCCATGTATTTGAACCCGCGTTACAACTACTGCCAAGCCGGCGCCATGATCACCCCAGAAGCACGCCCCTTAGACGTGGTGAGCGAAAAGGCTATCCCTGGCGTGTTTGTGTGTGGTGAAGCGGCCGGTGGCGTGTTCGGCATCATCCGTTTAACCGCCTGCTCGAGCTTAGATAGCGGCGTCTTTGGCATGATCGCCGGCGAAAATGCCGCCAAAGAGACCCCTTGGGCATAAGGCACCTTGAACTAATGGAAACCATCATGAAACGTTTAACTCTGTTGGCGTGCCTGCTGCTCAGCCCGCTGGCTAACGCTACGCCAGATATGGTCAACGCGACGCCGGCGCCTGCCGCCAGTGGCGCTGTGGGCACGGCGCACAACCTAAAGCCGCATCACGCCGCGCTGGGTTTGTCGTGCACCAATTGTCACCAAGGGCAAGATCCGGCGGCCTACAAGCCGCTGCAGACCAAAGACTGCTTAAGCTGCCACACCAGCGCAGAGAAGGTCGCCAAACGCACCGCGTTTATGGATGCCAACCACACCAACCCGCATAACTCTTTGCACGATGGGCTGGATCTCGATTGCTACGAGTGCCACGCCGAGCACAAGCCATCGAACAACCTGTGTCAAACCTGCCACGACAATACGCGTGATTGGTTTGGTGCCACGCCTTAAGCTAAGTGAGAATATTCATGCAACAACGCACTAAACTTGTCCTCATCGCCGGCGCCGTGTTTGCGGCCGCCTTAGCGATTGTGGGGCTTATCACCGCGGAAATCGTGCATCGCACCGGCGGCGAGGCTTTCTGTGGCAGCTGTCACGTGATGACGCCGATGGTCAAAACCTATCAAGCGGATATTCACGGCGGCAACAACCGCGTCGGCTTTAAAGCCGAATGCGCCGATTGCCACCTGCCGCACGATAACATGGCTAACTACATGTTAGAGAAAACCAAAGCGGGTTTAAACGACGTGTTTAAGGTGGTGTTTACCGACACCGATAAGATTGACTGGATCGCGCGGCGCGACGAGCGCAAGCGCTATGTCTATGACTCCGGTTGTTTGAGCTGCCACGAAGGCATTTTAAGCAAAACCGAGGCGCGCAATCCAAAATCGTTGGAGATGCACCAGCATTACCAAAGCCAAGTGGCCGCCGGTAAAGATCTGCAATGCGTTTCGTGCCACGCCACCATTGGCCACGCCGATAGCCTGCGCAGTGAGTTAAACCAGATCCAGCCGGAGTATCAGTTCTCCCACGATCTGAAAAAGCTTGCCGCTGAGCGCGCCAAAGCCGCGGCAGCCAAAGGTGAAAAACCAGCACCCGCCGCGCACTAAGTCCGCGTAAAGCGAACGAAAGCCAAACGCCAAGGGCGGACAGCAATGTCCGCCCTTTTTTCTGCGCAGCGTTTACGTCGGCTCAAACTTAGTCAAAGAGCGCGACGGCTTTGATCTGCAGCCACAACGCTTGCCCAGGCGCCAGCTGCAGGCTGTGCGCGGCGCGGCGAGTAATACGCGCCCACAAATGGCGGCGCCCCACCGCAATTTTGGCCAGCGTAAACGCTGGATGGGCATCGGCTACCAGCGCTAACAACTGGCCGGCCAACAGATTTTGAATACTGCTTTGCGTAGGCTGGCGCGCCACACTGACATCGCGCGCCAAAATATGCAGGCGCACACGACTGCCGAGCGCTAACCCCGCTTCTTTTACCCACACATCACCGCCTTCCACCGCCACGCGCGCTAGCTGCCACTGGCTATCGCGCTCCACAATCGTGCCTTCCAGCAGCGCCGCCGCGCCATGTTCATCTGCCAGCGGTAGCGGTAGTTGGCTCAACGTGTGGTGCAACTCACCACTGGCCACCACGCGCCCAGCCGCAAGCAGCACCAAGTGATCGGCTAAACGCAGCACCTCTTCTAAGCTGTGGCTGACATAAACTATCGGGCACGCGGCCTCGCGCTTTAGTCGTTCTAAATAGGGCAAAATCTCCGCTTTACGCGGGCCATCGAGCGCACTTAACGGCTCATCGAGCAACAACAGATCAGGTTTCACCGCCAAGGCGCGGGCCAGCGCCACACGCTGCTGCTCACCCCCCGACAGCTCGCAAGGGCGGCGCGCCAGCAAATGTTCAAGGCCCAACAACGCCACCAGCGGCGCCACCTCGCGCCACTGCCCGCCAGCGCGGGTTAAGCCAAACTCGATGTTGCCGCGCACGCTTAAATGGCTAAAGAGGCTCGGCGCTTGCGGCACATAGCCTAGGGCACGCCGATGCGCCGGATGCCACACCTTTGCACTTTGCCAGCACAGCTCACCTAACCAGCACTCACCGGCTAGGCGCTCCAGTCCGGCTAACGCGCGCAGCAAGGTCGTTTTGCCTGAGCCCGAGGGTCCAAACAAAGCTGTGACCCCGCGCAGCGGCAAGCGTAGCGTGACATCTAAGCTAAACTCGCCGCGCTCGGCGCGCCACTCGGCGCGTAGCTCACTCATAGTGCTGCCTTACGGCCGCGATAGAGCAGCAATAACAGGGCAAAAGAGAAGATCAGCAACACCGCTGCCAACTGATGGGCGGCGGCGTAATCGAGCGCTTCGACGTGATCATACAGCTGCACCGAGGCCACTTTGGTGACGCCGGCGATATTACCGCCCAGCATCAAGACCACGCCAAATTCGCCCACCGTGTGGGCAAAGGTGAGTAGCAGCGCGCTTTTTAGCCCTGCGCGCGCTTGCGGCAAAGCGACAAAGAAAAACCGATCCACGGGGCCTGCGCCCAACGTGGCGGCCACTTCTAACGGCGCGCGGCCCAGCGCTACAAACGCGCTGTGCAGCGGCTGCACCATAAACGGCAAAGAATATAAGCACGAGCCCAGCACCAAGCCGCCAAAGCTAAACGCCAGCGGCGCCAGATCCAGCGCCGCGAGCAGCAGGCCCAAGGCGCCGCTTGGCGCCAATGCCAGCAGCAAATAAAAGCCCAATACCGACGGCGGCAGCACCAACGGCAGCGCCACCACCGCGCTCACCACGGTGCGCAGCACCGAGCGGCCACGCGCCAGCCACCAAGCTAGCGGCGTGCCGAGCAGCAATAAAATCAGCGTCACCACGCTAGCGAGTTTTAGTGTTAGCCACAGCGCTTGGCCATCACCGGCCGCCAGCCCCATCATAAAGCGCGCTTAGCTGCCGACGCGTTGGCCGCGGGCCGTGCGTGGTTTTGAGCCTCGCGCGGCGCGGGGGCAAAACCAAACTCGCGCAGCCGCGCTTGGCCCGGCGCACTTAACACCCAGTCGCTAAAGGCGCGCGCTAGTGGCTGCTTTTCGCCGTGCAGGGTAATCACCATGCCTTGTACGAGTGGTGTGTGCCAATCACTTGGGATCAATGCGTAGTGGCCGGCCGCGCGCAGCGCAGGGCTGTGCGCCAAGGCCAAGGCGATGATACCCACATCGGCATGACCGGTTTGCACAAAATGCGCGGCGTGCGACACGCTTTCCCCCAACACGAGTTTGCTTTGTACTTGCGCCTCGATGCCGGCAAAGCGCAGCGCTTCTAAGGCTTTTTGCCCATACGGCGCGTGGCGCGGGTTTGCCAGCGCGATGCGCTTAAACTCGGGCGCGGTGAGCCTTGTAAGCGTCAAAGGTAGCGCGTCAACCTTGGCATCGCCCTTGCGCCACAAGGCTAAGCGCCCTACCGCGTAGGGCTGCACAGCGCTGGCAGTAAGTCCTACAGCGGCCAGTGCTTGCGCGTAGCGAATGTCGGCGGAGAAAAACAGATCAAACGGCGCGCCTTGGCGAATTTGGCTATGAAATTTGCCCGATGAGCCGTAGCTCACCGCAATCTCGGCCGTCGGTTGCTGGGTTTTAAACTCCGCCACCAGCGCGTCTAAGGCAAATTTAAGATCCGAGGCCGCCGCAATGCGCAGCGGTGCGGCCTGCACGGGCAGCGCCAAGCACAGCAACACCAATCGAAAGAAAAACCGCATATTCACTCCTCACCCGCCTCCCGCGCTTTAGGGCGGCCATCATAGCGCAGCCACCGCGCAAGCTAAACCGCGGGCAAAAAAACAGGGAGCCAAGGCTCCCCGCGTAATGCACTGGCGCTCGGCGCCGGCGTTATTTTTTCTCGACCTGATACCAGATGCCCGCTTCTAATTGATCGCGAAACTCTGGGTAGCGGTTAGCATCAAACGTTGGCACCTTGCCGGCGCTTAATTGCTGGTGATAATCCTTGGCTAGTTTAAAGGCTGTGCCAGAAAGCAGCACAATCGCCACCAAGTTCACCATCGCCATTAAGCCCATCGACACATCGGCCAGCGCCCAGACAATCGGCAATTCGCCCACCGCGCCAAACATCACCATGCCCAGCACTAGCGCACGAAACAGCATTAAACCGGCTTGGTGGTTGTGCTCTAAAAACACCAAGTTGGTTTCTGCGTACGAATAGTTGGCCACAATCGAGGTAAAGGCAAAAAAGAAAATCGCAATCGCGATAAACACATTGCCCGCGCCCCCAATTTGCGAGGCCAGCGCGCGCTGAGTTAGCTCAATACCGGTCACGCCTGAGCCTGGCTCAAATTGGCCCGAGAGCAAAATAATCGCCGCGGTGCAGGTGCAAATCACCAAGGTATCCATAAACACGCCCAGCATCTGCACATAGCCCTGTGAGGCCGGATGCGGCGGGAACGGCGTGGCAGTGGCCGCCGCGTTAGGCGCCGACCCCATGCCCGCTTCATTGGAAAACAGGCCGCGCTTAATGCCATTGACCATGGCTTGGGAAATGGCATAGCCCATGGCGCCAGAGCCGGCTTGCTCAAAGCCAAAGGCGGATTTCACAATCAGCAACAGCACATTGGGCAGTTCGCTGATATTCATCGCCACAATCACTAGCGCCAACGCGATGTAAGCCAGCGCCATCACCGGCACCACCAGCTCGGCAAAGCGGGCGATACCGCGAATGCCACCAAAAATAATCAAGCTAGACAACAGCACCAGACCGACACCCGTAGCCCACGCGGGCACGCCAAAGGCCACATGCATGGCCAAGCTAATCGAGTTAGCCTGCACCGCATTAAACACCAGACCAAAGGCCAAGATCAGGCACAGCGAAAACACCACGCCCATCCAGCGCTGACCTAAGCCGCGCTCCATGTAATACGCCGGGCCGCCGCGATAATTGCCCGCGTCATCGCGCACCTTGTATAGCTGCGCCAAGGTGCTCTCGACAAACGAGGTGGCCATACCGATAAAGGCAATAAGCCACATCCAAAACACCGCGCCGGGGCCACCTAAATAGATCGCCACCGCCACACCGGCCAAATTACCGGTGCCCACCCGCGCTGCCAAACTGGTACACAGCGCTTGAAACGAAGAAATGCCGGCATTGTCCGCTTTGCGGCTATTTTTTAGCACACTAAACATATGGCCAAAGTGGCGCACTTGGATAAAGTCCAAGCGCACTGTGAAGTACAGACCAACCCCAATTAGCAGGTAAATCAGCACGGTGCCCCACATTAAATCATTAAGTCCGTTAACTATGCTTTCCATCGCTCTCTCGTTATGCACTGGACGCGTTGCGTCGGGTTAAAGGGAATGGCGGATTAAAAACGCCCGAATTTAGCACACCGCGGCGGCCGACACCTAGCCACAGCACCAAGATAACGCGCCGCTTTGCCGCTATCGGGCAAAAACTAACCTTAGTGGCAAAAGTTTGCCCGGCATGCCGCTAACCGTTTGATAGATAAAGCCTTTGCCAGCAGGCGCAAACATTTACCGCTCACGCCACTGCATGTAAGCCAACGCGTGACCTACGCCACAACAACCAAGCCTTGGCCGGCAAAGCCAGTGTTGGCTAACCCCAAACCATATACTGCTAAATAAAGCGCCAAGTCGCAGGCATAAGCGTGACGGTAGGCGCAAATCTCTTATTTGTCCGTGCAGCCATAAATACGTTATTTATCACTGTTTTTATTATTTTATCTTATTAAATCAATTAGTTAGGAACATTCAGCGCGCAAAAAACCGTATCAACCAGTCAAGGCCGCGCTTGCCGCGCTCGCCATTTCGGTATCTAGTGAAATTTCCAACATCGCAACCCGTGAGTGTCTATGCAGGACTTATTAAGCCAACTGAAAACCATGACTACGGTGGTGGCCGACAGCGGCGATATCGCCGCGATTAAACGCTTTGCGCCCACCGATGCCACCACCAATCCATCGCTGATCTTAAAAGCTGCCCAGATCCCAGCCTACGCGCCGCTGCTCGATGACGCGCTGGCATGGGGCGCCAACACCAGCGCTGACCCCGAGCAGCAACTCGCTGCCGCCGCCGATAAACTCGCCGTCAACATTGGCGTAGAAGTGCTGAAGATGGTGCCAGGGCGCATCTCGACGGAAGTTGATGCCCGGCTTTCGTTTGATACCGCTGCCAGCATTAGCAAAGCGCGCCAATTGATCGCGCTGTATGCCGCCGCCGGCATTGGCCGCGAGCGCATTTTGATTAAATTAGCCGCCACATGGGAAGGCATTGCCGCGGCCAAGGTGCTCGAAGCCGAAGGCATTCAATGCAACCTCACCTTGCTATTTAGCCAAGCGCAAGCGCGCGCCTGCGCTGAAGCCGGGGTTTATCTTATCTCGCCCTTTGTCGGGCGCATTTTAGATTGGCACCAAGCCAAAACGGGGCAGGCGTATAGCGCCAGTGACGATCCGGGCGTGCAGTCGGTAAGCGCGATTTATGCCTATTACAAGCGCTATGGCTACGCCACGATTGTGATGGGAGCAAGTTTTCGCAATTGCGGTGAAATTTTAGCGCTGGCCGGCTGCGATCGCTTAACCATTGCGCCTGCGCTGCTTGATGAGCTAGCCAGCCAAACCGGCACACTGGCGCGCCAGCTCACGCCGGCCACCCGTCACACCGATAGGCCCGCGCCGTTAACCGAGGCGCAATTTCGCTGGGCGCTGAATCAAGATGCCATGGCCACAGAAAAACTCGCCGAAGGCATTCGCCAATTTGCCGTCGATCAGGCGCAGCTAGAAAGCCTGCTGCGCCAGCAACAACTCGCGACTACGCCAGCGGCTTTTGCCACAAGGTAAGCAAAAGATCTTGCGTTAATGCCGCGTCACCTTGCTGCACATAGTGGTGGCGCTGCTCTTGGCTCGCCCGCCAGCCCAAGCGGCTGGTATCAAGCTGCAGTGCGCGCCCAGCTTGATCCAGTGTCATTGCAAACTGGCAGTGGGTTTTAGCCACCAGCGTTAAATCCGCCAGTTGTGGCCAGCTCAGCGGATGGGCTTGGCTCACCGGATTTAAAAAAGTGCGCAATTGCCACTGGTGCTCAGGGCCGGGCTGGATATGCAGCAAATGGCCACCAGGGCGCAGCCATTGGCTTAACTGCGCGCCGCTGAGTTTTAAATCATTAACCAGTAATACCTCGGCTTGCGCCGCAGCCAGCGGCGGGTGCGTTGGATCGGCAATCACAAACTGCGCCTCTGGCTGGGCTTTGTTGGCGGCAAAAATGGCATTTTGCGCCCGCTCGATGCCAGCAAAGCGCCAAGTCGGCAGGTGCGCGGCCAGCGCGCGGCAAAAGTAGCCTTCACCGCAGCCTAAATGGATTAGCTCGTGCTCGCCGCCGATGCCCTCAAGCAGCGTGGCCAGATCATCAACCAGCGGCTGCTGATGACCTGCGGTTAAAAAGTGCCGCTTGGCGCGCAGCAACGCGCGTGAATCACTGTCTTTTGGATTTTTTTTCCCTGGGATCAGATCTAAAAAGCCCTCGGGCGCAGGATCAAAATGGTGTTTATTGGCGCAATAGTAGCCACCGGAGGCGACGTGGTGCTGCAGCAAAGCGCGGCAGCGCGGGCAATGTAGGTGCATAGGCGAGTCTCTTAGACAAGATCAAAAAAGGCTGCCGAAGCAGCCTGTGGCAGAGCAAACGCCATCATACCTTAGCGCGTGCCAAACACGACGATGGTTTTGCCGTGAGCGGAGATAAGCTCCTGCTCTTCGAGCATTTTCAAAATGCGGCCCACGGTTTCTCGCGAACAACCGACGATTTGGCCAATCTCTTGCCGCGTGATTTTGATCTGCATGCCGTCGGGATGGGTCATCGCATCCGGCTGCTTGGCCAGATTCAGCAAGGTCTGCGCAATCCGACCGGTCACATCTAAGAAGGCCAAGTTGCCCACTTTCTGGCTGGTCGATTGCAAGCGCTTGGCCATTTGGCCGGATAAGCGCAGCAAAATTTCCGGATTCACTTGGATCAGTTGACGAAACTTTTTATAGGAAATTTCCGCCACTTCACAGGCGCCTTTTGCACGCACCCAAGCCGAGCGCTCAGGCGCTTCGTCTTCAAACAAGCCCATCTCCCCCAAGAAATCGCCTTGGTTGAGATAAGAGAGGATCATCTCTTTGCCCTCTTCATCTTTGATCAAAACCGCAACAGTGCCTTTAACAATGTAATAAAGGGTTTCGGCTTTTTCCCCTGCATGGATCAGGGTGCTCTTAGCGGGGTATTTATGAATGTGGCAGTGTGACAAAAACCACTCTAAAGTGGGATCGCTTTGCGGTTTGCCAATAACCATAAAAATTCCTCTGTTGTTTCTCGCTATCGAGGCCGCTCTGGGTCAACCTTCGATCCTTACGTTCCTTGGATGAGCACAGGTCATAAGCCCTGCCACAGGTGACACTTGTCGCCACTGTGGCCCGCATTCTAGCCTGTGTTCAAGCTAAAAAGCTTGATAAGGATCGACTTCTGCTTAGGCAAGCTAAGCCGAAAGCCTCAAGCTGGGATCTGGCTCACATCTCCCGTTCATCGTCATACGCCGCGCGGGTTAGCTGCTCTTTGGGCACGATGTTGACCGATTCATGCAGTTCGCTATAAACAATCACGGCGCTGCCTTGCGCCAATTGCGCGCGCACGCTGGCCACTTTTTCTGCCAGCGATATATCAACTTCACCGTATTCCGTGCCTTCACTTAACACAAATTGCTCAATTAAATTATCCAGCGTCTGCGCATCGATTGCTTGCCATGGCACCAGCATATTTGCTCCTTAGCGGCGAACACGACCGCGTTGCTCTGTCATCCTTAACACTCACGCCGCGGGGCCAAGCCACTGCACTAAAGCGCTTTGCAGCGTGGCGGCATCAGCAAAGCCTTGGGCGCGCGCTACTGTCTCTGGGTTTTGCCCCGCGCGCAGCTGGGCCGCGGCGGTCAGCACTTGCCACTGCGCCAGCAACCTATCTGCGCTAATCAGCGCGGCAAAATCGGCGTGCCACGGCGCCAGATCGCCGGCTTGCAGCGCAAGCCACGCACGTTGCACGCTATCTTCTTGCAGCGGCGCGGTGGCGCAGTGCGCCAGCTCATCGGCCAGCACACGCAAGCGATCACCATAAATTCCAGTCCAGTCACGCGCACGCGCCCACTGCGCCAAATTTGCGCATAACGCATCTGCTAACGGCGTTGGCGTTAACCACACCACGCCCGTGGGCATGGCCACCGGCCAGCGCGGCGCCAAGGTGACGCGCTCAAAGCGTGCCCCCGCCAGCGCCGTCACGCAAACGAGTAACTCTGGCGCTAGCCACAGCACACGCCCTGCCGGCAACAGCCAAGTGTGCTGGCCTAATTTCACCAGTAAAACCCCGTGAGTAACGCGCAACAATTGCCCGCAGGCACTGCGCTTACGCGGGCCAAGCTGCAGGTACGTGGCCTGCTGCTGCTCAAATTCTATGGCATATCCCATCACGGCCTCTGCGCTTTGCTCTGGAAAAATGGCCGCCATAATGCGCGATCTAGCGGCGATAGTCGAGGCACCTACCGCGCGCGATTGCCCGAGCATAAACGCAAGTCTCTCCCGCCGCAGCGCTGGCGCGCAGCAGCAATTAACCGACTTCAGCGGTGCTAAGGCCAACATAGGCGTGCGGCATCTTTTCAGGTATTCTTGGCCGATTTTTTTATCAAGCAGGACAAAACCATGAAAGTAGCTCCCTTAAGCGTAGTAACGCTGGAATACACAGTGTGCGATGAGCACGGTGAAGTAATTGATACCACCGTCGGCCAAGAGCCACTGGTCTACCTGCACGGCACCCGTTATCTGGTCGCGGGCTTAGAAGCCGAGCTCGAAGGCCGCAGCGTGGGCGATGCGTTTGAAATCACGCTGGCACCTGCCCAAGCATATGGCGAATACGACGAAGGCTTGGTGCAAACCGTGCCAGGCGATCTGTTTGACGGCATGGAAGTGGCTGAAGGCGATACCTTTGTGGCGGAAACGGATGACGGCCACCGTCCGGTCACAGTGGTAGAAGTCTCTGAAGAGAGCGTGAAAGTGGATGGTAACCACCCACTGGCTGGCGTTACGTTGGCGTTTAAAGTGGCAGTGAAAGACGTGCGCGCCGCCACGGCAGAGGAGTTGGCTCACGGCCATGTGCATGGTGCTGCGGGCGGCTGCTGTGGTGGTCACGATCACGATGAAGGTCACGGTTGCTGCGGTGGCCACGGCCACGCGCATGACGATGATCATGAGTGCTGCGGTGGCAAAGGCCACGCTGACGAAAGCCATGAGTGTTGTGGTGGCGGTGGCTGTGGCGGCAAAGGCCATCACCCAGCCTAAAATGGCATAAGCTGCAGCACTGCAGCCTAGCTTTGCGCTAAAACAAAAAATCCGACCTCTGGTCGGATTTTTTGTTAATGGATCATGGCGTTATGGCCGATAGGTGGACTTAACCACGCAGATCGATGTCGAGCAACTCATCGTACGCTACATCCATGTCTGCCAGTTCTTGCTGTAAGCGGCGCTTCTCTTTGAGCATCTCGATTTCACGCCAGCGGCACTTTTTGCTCGCCCGGCCACGTGATGCACGACGCGTTACTATCACTTCTTCCTCGAATTGAAACATTTCCATGGCACCCTCCTTGGCTGTTTCTGGATTGTTGCTAGACCTTTGGAACTAAGGCACTAATGCTGTATTTGGTCTACGGATTAAGTTTTAACATATCGATTTGTTTTGTAAACATTTTTTTTACATTTGCATTTACTGCTGCCGGCATAACCTAGCAAAAAGCCTGCAAATGCAGGCTTTTTCGACTCATCGAGGGGAAAATTTTTTATCACTCTTGGAAATAAGTGCCCCAGCCATCGTAATCCACACCGTATTTCGCCAAGATCGGCAGCATTTTTTCGATGTCCGCCATGATCACGTCCACATTCAGTGGACTTTCGGTGAGGGCATCAAAGCAAAAAATTGGCGCGCCATCGTCTAATTCCATCTCTTCGGCGTCCGTTACTTCAAAACCCGCCTTATACAGATCAACCGCCGCTTTTTCTAACTTCTCAAAATTTTGGCAGGCAAAATGGTGCTCGATGGGATAATCCACCGCCGGATTGCTGCCATCATTAAGCAGGGCATTAACAATCTCGCTGGTCTCATCACGCCATGCTTGCAGGGCTTGTTCGCTCATCACTTGCTCCTTATCAAAAGTGCGCTCAGCATACGCCGCCCCATCGCTCGACTCAATTTGCGTGGCACAATTTCCGCGATATTGCCGCCATCAGCGGCTAAAAAGCGGGCAAATGGCGCAATTTATCGGCAAACGCACCGCCGCGATGATTTGCCTGTTGACGGCTTAGTCCAGAACAGGTCTAATGCGCGCCGTTGCCCAGATAGCTCAGTCGGTAGAGCAGGGGATTGAAAATCCCCGTGTCGGCGGTTCGATTCCGTCTCTGGGCACCACATGCTTCCTCCTTAGCTCAGTCGGTAGAGCGACGGACTGTTAATCCGCAGGTCGCTGGTTCGAGCCCAGCAGGAGGAGCCACATTCTAAAAACCCGCTCACTGAGCGGGTTTTTGCTATGCCATTTTTTCACTTCGCATAGGAAAAAGCGCTATGCCCACGCCCTTGCCCGCGGCCTTAGCCACCGCCCTGCTCGCCCGCACCGAAGCGTGTTGGCAACAAGCCGAGCGCTACTTTGCCTGCGCTTTTCCGCGCGCGGCCATCCGCTTAGATGTGCGCGGCCGTGCAGCGGGGCTCGCCTATCTTGATCGCTGGGCACTGCGCTTTAACCCCACCCTGTATGCGGCCAATCAAACCGAATTTTTAGCCCACGTGGTGCCACATGAAGTAGCGCACCTAATCGTGCATGCCCTGTATCGTGGCCGCGTGCCGCGTGCGCGCCCACATGGCCCAGAGTGGCAAGCGGTTATGCGCCAGGTGTTTGACTGCACGCCGGCGCGCACCCACACGTTTAGCGTGCCCAAACGCACCATGCACACGGTGAACTATCACTGCGCGTGCCAAACCCATGCCTTGGGCATCCGCCGCCACAACCGCATTGTGCGCGGCGAAGCCCGCTATCTATGTAAACAGTGCCAGCAACCGTTAGTTGCCGCACGTTAACCCGCGCCCGCGCGTTTTGAGGTTTTGCTTGTGATGAAACTATCCCTACTCCTGCTCACCAGCGCGGTACTCGCCGCCCCAGCCAGTGCGCAGACCTTTCGTGAAGCGAAAAAAGATCTGACCAAGCTGTATCAAACCCAGCCCCAGGTCACCTCGTTTTATTGTGGCTGCAACATTAACTACCAAGGCAAAAAGATGACGCCGGATCATCAAAGTTGCGGCTTTACCCCGCGCAAACAGGCCAAGCGTGCTGCGCGGATCGAATGGGAGCATATTGTGCCGGCATGGGAATTTGGCCATCAGTTGCAATGCTGGCAGCAAGGCGGACGCAAAAATTGCACCAAGAACAAGGCCTTTGCCCGTATGGAAGGGGATATGCACAATCTGGTGCCGGCGATTGGCGAGGTCAACGGCGATCGCTCTAATTTCCAATTTAGCGACTGGAACGGCAAGCCCACGCAATACGGTCGCTGCGACATGCTGGTCGACTTTAAAGACAAACGAGCGCAACCCCCCAAAGGGGCGCAGCGCGGCCGCATCGCGCGCACGTACCTGTATATGGCGCAGCAATACCCATTTAGTTTGGCCAAGCAGCAGCGCCAATTGTTTAACGCGTGGGATAAGATGTATCCGGTCACCGCGTGGGAATGCCAGCGCGATGCCCGCATCGGCCAACTGCAAGGCAACCGCAACCCCTTTGTCGCCGACAAGTGCGCCGCTTTAGCCAATTAAAGGATCTCTCATGCGTATTCCTCGGATTTATGAACCCCAAGCACTCAGCGTCGGCCAGACCCTGGCCTTAAGCGATGATGGCGCCAATCACATTGGCCGCGTACTGCGCATGCAAGCCGGCCACGCTTTAGAACTGTTTAACGGCGATGGCCAGCACTATGCTGCGACTATCGCTGAAGTGAGCAAAAAAGCGCTCACGGTCACCATTACCGCGGCCAGTCAGCACAACGTGGAATCGCCGCTGTCCATCCACTTGGGACAAGTGATCAGCCGTGGCGATAAGATGGATTTCACCCTGCAAAAAGCGGTGGAACTGGGCGTGAGCGTGATAACGCCGCTGCTATCTGAGCGCTGCGGCGTGAAACTCAATGCCGAGCGGCTAGATAAAAAGCGCGAGCAGTGGCAAAAAATTGTCATCAGCGCTTGCGAGCAGTGCGGGCGCAATGTGGTGCCCGAGGTGCGCGCGCCGATAGATCTGGAAGCGTGGATGCAAGAAGAAACCGCAGAGTTAAAGCTTAATTTGCACCCGCGCGCCCAGTACAGCATCAACACCTTGCCGACTCCCACTGCGGGCGTGCGCTTGCTGATTGGCCCAGAAGGTGGCCTATCGAGTGATGAAATTGCTCGCTCGGTAAGTGCCAATTTCCAAGAGATGCTGCTTGGCCCACGGGTTTTGCGCACCGAAACTGCGGCATTAACCGCCATCACCGCGCTACAATGCCGTTTCGGCGATTTAGCTTAAATTTTCGGAGGCAAAATGAGCATTAAACTTGGCATAGTAATGGACCCTATTAGTGCCATTAACATCAAAAAAGACTCCAGTTTTGCCATGCTTGAAGAGGCGCAGTTGCGCGGCTATGAGCTGTATTACATGGAAATGGGTGATCTTTATCTGCACGATGGCCGCGCTTTTGCCACCATGCATCCACTGCGGGTGAAAAATGATCCCGCAGCGTGGTTTGAGCTTGATGCCGTGCAAGATCTGCCGCTTAGCACGCTAGATGTGATCTTAATGCGTAAAGATCCACCGTTTGATACCGAATTTATCTATGCGACCTATATACTCGAACGGGCAGAAGATGAAGGTTGCCTGATCATTAACAAACCGCAAAGCCTGCGCGATGCCAACGAAAAACTCTTTACCGCCTGGTTTAGCGCACACGCGCCGACCACCTTAGTCACGCGTAGCGCGGCCAAATTACGCGCTTTTCATGCCGAGCAGCGCGATGTGATCGTAAAACCTCTCGATGGCATGGGCGGCGCCTCGATTTTCCGTATTCAAGCCGATGACGCTAATGTCGGCGTTATCATCGAAACACTGACCGAACACGGCCAGCGCTACTGTATGGCGCAGACGTTTATCCCAGCTATCAGTGAGGGAGATAAGCGGATTTTAGTCGTCGATGGCGAGCCTGTACCCTACTGCTTAGCGCGCATTCCTGCGCAAGGCGAAACCCGCGGCAATCTGGCCGCCGGTGGCCGCGGCGAAGCCCGACCATTAACTGACAGCGACTGGGCGATTGCCCGCGCCATAGCACCAACCCTCAAAGCCAAAGGCTTGGTGTTTGTTGGTATTGATGTCATCGGGGATAAATTGACCGAAATAAACGTCACCAGCCCCACCTGCATTCGCGAAATCGAGGCCGCCTATCCGGTCAAGATCAGCGCCATGCTGATGGACGCTATCGAGCGGCGCCTAGGGCGCTAAATCAGCCCCCAGCCTATCGGTGGCTGAAAATAGCGGTCAATCCGCTGATAACGGCGCTTTAGCGCCGTTTTTTTATTTTTCTACGCCCGCCGCACTGCCATAATAGCCCGACTTACTGATCCACTAGTTAAGCCTATGCCAACACAGCCGACTTATCTCGCTAACCACTTTTTATTGGCGATGCCGAGCCTTGATGACCCCTATTTTAGCCGATCACTGGTCTACCTTTGCGTGCATGATGAGCACGAAGCTATGGGCTTAGTGATTAATCTGCCGGTGGATTTAGATGTCGCCAGCATGCTCAAGCAACTTAAAATCAGCGCCCCCGTGCACGCTTCGCTAAGCCAACCGGTGATGCAAGGCGGGCCTGTGCACAGCGATCGCGGCTTTGTGCTGCATACGCCACTGACCGGGTTTAGCTCCTCGGTTCGCGTGTGCGATGAGCTCATGATCACCACGTCGAAAGATATTTTAGAAACCCTGGGCAGCCCCCAGGCGCCAGACCAATGGCTGGTCGCCTTAGGCCACGCGGGCTGGAGCGCAGGGCAGCTAGAGCAAGAAATAGCGCATGGCTCTTGGCTGGTGATCCCCGCCGATCCTAAATTAATTTTTAATACCCCAATCCATCAGCGCTGGCACAAGGCCGCACAAAGCTTAGGTTTTGATCCCGTGCATCTTTCTCATCAAATTGGCCACAGCTAAGGACACACCATGCGCAGCATTATGGGCTTTGATTACGGCACCAAAAGCATCGGGGTGGCGATTGGTCAAGAACTCACCGGCACCGCTCAGCCGCTCAAGGCACTCAAAGCCAACGATGGCATTCCCAACTGGGATGAAATAGAAAAATTGCTCAACGAGTGGCAGCCCGACCTATTAGTGGTTGGCCTACCACTGAATATGGATGGTAGCGATCAAGAGATCACCGTGCGCGCACGCAAATTTGGCCAGCGCCTGCATGGCCGTTTTGGCAAGCCGGTGGAATTTAAAGATGAACGTCTCACTACCACCGATGCCCGCGCCCGTCTCTTTGAACGTGGCGGCTACCGCGCCTTAGAAAAAGGCTCGGTCGATGGTGTGTCAGCTCAACTGATCGTCGAAGCGTGGATGGAAACGCAATACGATTAACCCTGTCGTGGCCAACATGAGTTGGCTACGCCATTAAGCCATATCTTTATTTGAATGTTCAGTGTAGGTATGCAGGCCGCGCGAACCCATCGCCAAGCCAATTTCAGCGCGCATAAGCAGGATAAAACGCCGCAGCTAATACCAAAACCCACCCAACACAACAAGGCCACCTCAATGAGGTGGCCTTGTCGTTTTGCTGTTAGCACTTGCGCACTAACGTCTAATTGGGTGCCTGGCAGTTCCCTACTCTCGCATAGTGAATACTACACTACCATCGGCGCTACCGCGTTTCACTGC
>JBOFMA010000059.1:0-9017 GCA_051658125.1 Aeromonas sp. | reverse complement strand
ACGGCTTAAAACAGGCCAACGATCAATATGGCCATGAAGCCGGTGATACGCTGCTCAAAGAGATGGCCAACACCTTGCGCCGCTACTGCCGGCAAAATGAGCAAATTTTCCGCATGGGCGGCGATGAATTTGTCCTGCTGGCCGAAGCCAATAGCCAAGGCTGTGAGCGCTTGGCCGCCCGCCTGCTTGCAGGGCAAGATCTCAGTTGCGTTAATTTTGCCGATACCCAGTTTCCGCTGCGCTTTGCCATTGGCTGGGCGGCGAGCGATACCTGCGCGTTAAGCGATTTAGCACGCAAAGCCGACCGCGCTATGTACGCCGACAAAGCGCGCTTTTACCAAGGCCAAAATACGCTCGCCAGCAGCCAAATCCACTATGCACCGGCTGCCGAAAGTGCGGCCAGCGCGCCAGCAGGCAGCGAAGCGCCGCACGGTGAACGGCGCACAAACGTGCTACCGCTGCAAGTGCAAAATAGCTAAGGCCGTCGCGCCAACCTACCGCCAGCGGGCTTTTTCTGCTACATTAGCCGGCCATTGCTTGCTCTTTATGCGCGCCACGTCCATAGAGAGCGTTCATTTCGGCGCTACCCGCCCCTGTACGGTGCCCGTTTAGCCCCGCGCTGAACCGGCTTAGCGCCTTGCGTGTGCACCGTCGCACGCACGCCAACGCCTTAGGTTTTAAATTAATGCAACCACCCTTTTTCCGGTTGGGGCAAACCCTAGCCATTTTGCTATTTTTTATTGCGCTCGTG
This sequence comes from Aeromonas sp., assembly GCA_051658125.1. Lineage (GTDB taxonomy): Bacteria > Pseudomonadota > Gammaproteobacteria > Enterobacterales > Aeromonadaceae > Aeromonas. The sequence continues at coordinate 8,266 of JBOFMA010000059.1, read as the reverse complement.
CCCACGCTCGTGACCAGTGGGGCTATTTTGTATCGCCGCCACCACGCCATCGCCCAAGAAGGGCAAGCGGCGTTCGAGCACACAGTGACGCGCCTGAGCCAAGATGTGCGCGTTTACAGCGCGCAGATTGGCCCGCAGCTCAACCAACTCAGCTATAACCGCAGCTTAAGCGAAGCGGTGACGCTGTTTACCCAAGCCAAACAAACCATCGAAATTCCCAGCACGGATGCCCAAGGCAATCCGGTGGCAGACCCCGTGATACTGCGCCAGCGTCAGCGCAATGCCGAATTGTCCCTGTCGATTTTTTTAGGCGCCAATCGCCTGATCAAAACCGCCTACTTAATTGACACCACGGGCGAAGTGGTCGAGCACATTAATGGCCGCATCAATCATTTGGAATCGAGCCCGTTGGTCGAACAAGTGCTGGCATGGGGCGAGAGCTATAACGCGCAAAAAGGTAAACATTTGATCTTAACCAGCGAAGATACAGCGCTGGGTGGCAATCTGAGCAATATGGAGTACGGCAGCTTAGTCGTCGCGGTACCGGTTTATCGGCATACCCAGCGGGCGAGCGCGATTCAAACCCCGGTCGGTTTTGTGCTGGCCGTGATCCCTTGGCACAGCATTATCACCCAGTTAGAGTCTTATCTGCAGCCGGACGAATACCTGTCACTGCGTTTAGCGGGTGAGAAAATTTTTGAAAGCCGACACTCGTTTAGCCACCCGCTAACAGAAGGGGCTACCTATCAGCGCACCTTAAACCTGTCAATCAGTTGGCCGCAAGCCGCCACTGCGCTGGCACCGATTGTGACCATTTACAGCTACAAAGAGAACACGCCGAGTAACTTAGGCGAAGCGCAGCGCTTTTTGCTTTGGCTGCTGGGCATGAATTTTATCTTAATTGCGCTCAGCAGCGTGCTGTTTACCCGCTGGTTTACCGCACCGCTGCGCCAGTTAGCCGTACTGGTGCGCGGTTACGCCATGGCACGCTACCATCAACCGTCGCCTGATTTACGCTTTGTGGAATACGATGAGGTGGGACAATTGCTGCAAGAAATGGGGCAAACCATCACCGCGCAGATGAAAGCCCAACACGAACAAAACGAAGAGTTGCAGCAAGTAAACCGCGAAAAAGAGACGTTTAACCAGCAATTGCTGGGCTTTAACGACCGCTTGGCCGAAGAAGTGGCTACGCAAACCTCGGTGCTGCGCTCTACGTTAGCGCGCGAAGAACGCACCCGCCATGTGCTGCAATCGTGGCTTCTCTCTGGCCTGTGTCAAAAGATCGATTCCAACATTGAAGAGTTGGTGCGCTCAGCGATGCAATCGCTGTCTCAGCTGTATCCGACCCATGGTTGGGGCTTAATTGCCCGTCGCGATGGCTTGCCGCCCTATGCGCAAATCCAAGGGGTCAACGAGGAGGCTATCGCGCCGCTGCACGCCAAGTTGCTGCAACTGATGGATAAAGAGGGCAAAGATCAGCTCGAATACCATTGGAACAACGAATTTTGGATGCAATTGTCCTTAACTAGTAGCCAAAATGGCGCCAGCTTGGGCTATTTGATGGTGACAGTAGAAGACTTGGAATCCGAAGATCAGGCCATTTTGCGTCTGTTTGTTAAGCAGATGGCAATGGAAATTGAAGCCAGCCTGTTTACCGATGAGCTAGCTCGCGTGGCGCGCACCGACACCTTAACCGGCCTGCCGAATCGCCAAGCGTTTGACGAAGCCTTTACCCACTATCAAGCGGTTTTAACGCGCAATCCGCAACTGCATGTGGGCCTGTTTATGCTCGACTTAAACGGCCTGAAATTTGCCAACGACCACTATGGCCACGAAGCGGGCGATGCGCTGCTCAGCGCCATGGCAGAGCTCTTGCGCCAGCAGTGCCGCCAGAACGAAATGATTTTCCGCATGGGCGGCGATGAGTTTATGTTATTAGTCGAGGCCGATGTTGCCGGCTGCCAGCATTTAGCCGAACGTTTGGTCAGTGCCCAGCAAAACGCCACCGTTGTGCATGGCGCGCACAGTTTCCCGCTGCGCTTTGCCCAAGGTTGGCGCTCGAGTGATACCACCCCGCTGGCTGATTTAAGCCGTGAAGCCGACCGCGCCATGTACGCGGACAAAGCGCGTTTTTATCAAGCCAACGAGGCCAGCATCACGCCGCGCCAAGAGGGTGGTTTTGGGGGCACGCAAGCATGATCCACACTATTGCCCCATTGACCGCAGCGCCCAGCACGCAATTTAGCCCCCAGCAGGTGGCCAAAACCGCCGACGGTACTTTGCGCTACCAATTCGGCCAGCAGCGTTTGAGCCAAGCAGGCCGGCGACCAGCACAAGCGCAAACCCAACTGTGGCTTGGTCTGCGCGGCGCCGGATTTGCCCTTAACAGCCAAGAATATGCCGCCGGTGAAAGCGCTTGGCTGCCCGCCGGCGAAGCCTTTGAGCTGCAACTGGCCAAAGCGCATATGGATGTGCTGGTGCTAAGCATCAATCCCCTCCTGCTCAGTGCCAAGGTGCGCCAATTAAGCTTTAGCGGCGCGCTGAGCTTACCGCTAGCCGCCACGCAAGAAACCTTGTGCTACGTACAAAGCGGCCAGCTTACGGCCGGCGGGCATACGCTGGCGCCAGGCGCGCTGCTACAGATCACCAATGAAAGTGCACTGGCGCTGCACAGCGCGAAAAAAGTCGCCTTGGTGCTATTTACCCTGTCACCATTAGCGATGCCATTACCCACACCGGAAGCCTAAGCCATGGTCATGTTATACGGCTTAGGCCGCAATCAATGCGACAGCATGAAAAAAGCCTGCCAGTGGCTAGAAAATGCCGGCGTGGCCTATCAGTTGCACGATGTGCGCCAAGCGGGCTTGCCCAGCGCGCTATTAGATGACTGGCTGGCCAGTGATCTGGGGGGCGATTTGGTCAATAAACGCAGCACCACATATCGCGCGCTGAGCGCTGAAGATAAAGCCGCCTTGGCTGGGCCCGAGGCCCAATCCTGTGCGCGGCGTCTGCTGCTGGCCAACCCTACCTTGTTAAAACGGCCTGTTTTGACTTACGGTGAGCAAATAATGGTGGGCTTTAATGCCGACCGCTATCAGCAACTGCTCAGCACCACGCCTTAAGTTCACCCCTTAGGCGCGGCCTTAAGGAGGCTTATGCCACTTTCCTCGCCCACCGTGCACCTAGCGCAGCAACTGCTGCGCTGCCCCTCACTTACCCCCGCCGATGCCGGTTGCCAGCCGCTGCTGGCCGCGCGCTTAACCGCGCTGGGCTTTGTGCTACGCTGGCTGCCCGCTGGGGAAGTTATGAACTTATGGGCGGTAAAAGCTGGCCAAGGCGCCGCGCCGCGGCCGCTGTTTTGCTTTGCTGGCCACACCGACGTAGTGCCGGTGGGAGCAAAGGCCGCTTGGCAAGCGCCGCCATTTGCCGGCGAAATCCACGCTGACCAGCTAATTGGCCGCGGGGCGGTGGATATGAAAGGCGCACTGGCTGCTATGGTAGTCGCCGCCGAGCAGTTTCTAGCTGCCCACCCCACGCACCACAACGATCTGGCTTTTTTACTTACCAGCGATGAAGAAGGCGACGCCGTGCACGGCACGCGCCACGTGATGCAGGTGCTCACCGCCGAGCGCACGGCTATTACTTGGTGCTTAGTCGGTGAGCCCTCGTCGCGCCAAACGCTGGGGGATGTGATCAAAGTCGGCCGCCGCGGCTCGCTCAGCGCTCGCGTGCAGGTGCTCGGTCGGCAAGGCCATGTCGCCTACCCGCACTTAGCCGATAATCCCATCCATCGGGCGCTGCCCGCCTTCACTGAACTGGCCACCACCGGCTGGGATAGCGGTAACGCCTTTTTCCCACCGACCAGCTTTCAATGGGTCGAGGTGCAAGCCGGCGCCGGCGCCAGTAACGTGATCCCCGCCGACCTCACCGCGCGCTTTAATGTGCGTTTTAGCAGTGAACTCAGCGCGTCGGCCATTCAAACGCGGGTAAGCGAGATCTTTGCCCGCCATAAGGTGCCGGTTAGCCTTGAGTGGCAGCTGAGCGGCGAGCCATTTTTAACCGCGCAGGGCGCGCTACTGGCAGCGGCACTGCGGGCCATTAGCCAGTGCGGCGGGCAAACGCCGACGCTGTGCACCGCCGGCGGCACCTCAGATGGCCGCTTTATCGCCCCAAGCGGCGCGCAAGTGATTGAATTAGGGCTATTAAACGCTACCATCCACCAAAGCAATGAACAGGTGAGCGTGCATGATCTCAACCAGCTCACCCTTATCTATCAGCACATTTTGGAGCTTTTGCTGCTATGAGTGATATCGCCGCGCACTTGCCGCTGCGCCAAGCGCAGTTGTTAGGTTTTGATGAGAGCCACCTGATCCCATTTGGCCGCACCCACCACCAAATGACCCCCAACACCGCTGCGGCGTTTAACGATCTGCAAGTTAAAGCGGCCTATCACGGTTTTAATTTGCAGGCGGTGTCTTGCTGGCGCAGCTTTGAGCGCCAATTGGCGATTTGGAATGCCAAGTGGCGCGGTGAGCGCCCGGTGGTCGATGATCAAGGCCAGCCGCTGGATATGCGCCAGTTAAGTGAGCTAGCGCGCCTACACGCCATTTTGCGCTACAGCGCGCTGCCTGGCACCAGCCGCCACCATTGGGGCACCGATTTAGATGTTTACGACCCAGACTTGTTGCCCTATGACACCAAGCTGGCATTAGAGCCTTGGGAATATGAAGAAGGCGGCCACTTTAGCGAATTGTGCGAGTGGTTAGTTGAGTGGATGAGTGATTTTGGCTTTCACCAACCCTACCCCAAGCCTGAGTTAGCCGAAGGAGAAAGCGCGGCAGCGGGGGTTGGCTACGAGCCATGGCATTTGAGCTTTACCTTTGAGGCGGCCGAATGTGTGTTAGATCCCGAGGCGCTGCGCCACTGCTTGGCGCACGCAGAAATTGAAGGCAAGGCAAGTATTTTGGCCCACCTCGATGAGATCTTGACACTGTATGTGGCGCCGGCGCAGGCCGTGACCGCGGCACAAGAGGCGGTAGTATGAACCTGTGGCTGGTCATCGGCTTACCGCTGCTGTTTTTAGTCGGCGTGTTTTATAACGCCTTTAAAGAGATGAAGCGGCTGGAAAAAGAGCTGCCGCGCTATAAAGATAAGATCCGCCCGCCCGCAGAGTTTGATGATCCGGACGAGCGTCACTAACGCGCCGCGCGCGAGGAGTTTGTATGCCTTATCAGCAATTACTCGCCACCCCCTTAGCCAGTCCGCTGGCCTTGGGCGTGATTGAAGGTTTTTTTGGCCGCCCGTGGCCGCACGCCATGCGCTTGCACTACGCCTACTGGCTTGGTCGCCACGGCTATCAGTTTTTTATCTATGCGCCCAAAGCCGACCACTATTTGCGCAAAAACTGGGCAGCGCCTTGGCCAGCAGAAGAGCTGGAAAAACTGGTCGCCTTGGCCAAGGCCTGCCGACAAAACGGTGTGGCGTTTGGTATTGGCTTAAGTCCGATGGGCGCGCACCACGACTACGCGGCCAAACGCCCGCAACTGTTGGCCAAATTAAAACTAATTGAAGAGCAGCTCGCGCCCGATATCATCGCCCTGCTGTTTGATGACATGAACGGTGATGTGCCTGACTTAGCCGCGCGGCAAATCGCGATTGCGCACGATGTGGCCGCGCACAGCCGCGCCGCGCGCCTGATCTTTTGCCCGAGTTACTACAGTACCGATCCTATTTTGGCTAAGGTGTTTGGCGCTATGCCGCCGGATTATTTAACCGATCTTGGCCAAGGTTTATCCCAGCGCTTTGATATTTTCTGGACGGGGCCAAACGTTTGTTCCCGTGAGTACCCGACCAGCCACTTAAAACAGGTGGCTGGCTGGCTTAAGCGCAAGCCGTTTTTGTGGGATAACTATCCGGTCAACGATGGCAGCAAGGCGTGCAACTTTTTGCACTTAAAGGCCTTTGATCAGCCCACCGATGCGCTTTTGCCGCTGCTAGCGGGCCATGCGGTCAACCCCATGAAGCAGGCCGCCCTTTCGCAACTACCGCTGATGACGCTGCCGCTCAATTACCATCTGGGAAAAATTTATGAGGCAAAAAAAGCCCGCCACACGGCGTTTAACGCCCTCTGCGGGCCGCAAATTGCCGCCATGCTCGAGGCCGATTTACCTTTGCTGCATGAGGTGGGCTTGGCCAATTTAACCGCCGAGCAGATCAGCGGGTTAAAAGAGCGCTACACGCCGTTTCGTGACCAAGCCTGCGTGGCTGAACTCCTCGGCTGGCTGGAGGGCAACGATAAATTTGACCCCGATTGCTTAACCGATTAAGCCCAAGGCCCGCCGCCAAGACGCAAGTGTCATCGGCGGGCCGAATAGGGCATCCCTATGCCAAGATAGCGTCAGTTGGCGCATTACCCACTGCCACATGAATGTGCGCCCCTAGCCTACCTTTCACTTACCTTAGCCCTTTAAGGTACCGAGCACCTGCATCTCGCAGCGCGCGCAATCAAAGCGCAAGCGGAAGGTATCTTTGCCCATTTTCAGCGCCAACGACTCGGGCTTAATCCCCGCCACCTGCTTGTGGCACAAATTTTGGCTCCAGCGAATGCAGTGTTTGGTGGTCATCAGCACCACTTCGCCGGTTTCTTGATTAGCTTCATAAGCTGGCGCCACCCGATCGACGCCATGCGCTTGAAAAAACGCCACCGCCGCTTGGTTAAGTGCATTACCAAGATAAGACAAGCGCCGCTGCGGATAGCGCGCCTCTGTAAGTGCAATCGCTTTAAGCGGGCGCCGGTAGTCGGCTAAACGCTTGGCTTCCAGTAACGCGATGGCCTCGCGGCGCAAACTATTGAGTTGCCCTGCGCTAATAAACAACGGCGCGGCCCACGCTAGCGTTACGCTGCGCGCCGAAAACGCAGTGGCACCGAGTTTGGCTAACTGCTCACGGGTGTGCTGCGTGGCGCGTTCGCTGTTTTCAGCCACTGTTTTTTCCACGCTCATTTCTGCGCGCACACTCACCCCTTGCTCATCGCTCAAGTGAAGCGCAATGCCGCTGGCGGTTTCCTGCAAGCGGATATCCAGCGCAATGCGCCGCGTGGCGCTGGGCTTTTCCAGCAATTTACTAAAGGCATGATCCAAGTTGCGATACAACTCGGTGCCGACTTTCAGCCCCGCCACCCGTTCGCTGAGTTGCAAGCTTTTGCCTTCCACCTTGTTTAAGCGCATGCCAACTAATTCATGCCCTACCTTAAAAAACCCCAAACCATCGCCGTTATTTAAGGTTTTATCTTTTAATAAGCGGCCATCTAGCTCGATCCCCTGCGCGGTGACCTTGGTCACAGTGCCAAGCTTTTCGCCGACGTATTTGGGGCTATGTGCTGAATCGATATCATCTTGCCGACCGTGTAAAAAATAATCGGTGCTGCCGCGGTTAAAGCTCTTTTTCGGATCGGGCGTGAAGGTATAGGTGCAGCGCCCAGCCGAGGCAGGCACGAGATCGGGGCGCTTGGCTAAAATCGCATCTAATTTTTGCCGATACCACGCGGTAACGTTTTTCACATAATCCAGACCCTTTAAGCGCCCTTCAATCTTAAACGAGCGGATCCCCGCCGCAATCAGCGCCTCGAGATTGGCCGTTTGATCCATGTCTTTGAGCGAAAGCAGGTGGCTATTTTCCACCAACACCTCGCCGCTCGGGGTTTGCAGCGCACACGGCAGGCGGCACAGTTGCGCGCACTCGCCGCGGTTGGCACTGCGCCCCGTGCGGGCATAACTGATATTGCATTGGCCGCTATAAGAAACACACAAGGCGCCGTGAATGAAAAATTCCAGCTGCACTTGGCTTTGCGCGCTGATGGCGCCGATTTGTTCCAGTGACAATTCCCGCGCTAGCACCACTTGGGAAAAGCCCACGTCTTGCAAAAATTTGACTTTTTCTGGGCTGCGGTTATCGGTTTGCGTGCTGGCATGCAGCGCAATAGGTGGTAAATCAAGTTGCAGCAAGCCTAAATCTTGCACGATCAGCGCATCAGCGCCGGCGGCATAGATCTGGTGAATGAGTTTTTCTGCCTGCGCTAATTCGCTGTCATGCAGCAAGGTGTTAAACGCCACAAACACCTGCGCCCCAAAGCGATGGGCATGTTTGGCCAGTGCTTCGATATCTTCTAGGCTGTTGCCGGCAGCGCTGCGGGCACCAAACGCGGGGCCACCGACATACACCGCATCGGCGCCGTGATTAATGGCTTCAATGCCATAGCTTAAAT
>JBOFMA010000058.1:0-9435 GCA_051658125.1 Aeromonas sp. | reverse complement strand
CCTCCTTGTAAGGGAGGTGCTCTCCCAGCTGAGCTAAACGACCTGGGAATTCTTATGACTAGATGGTGGGTCGTGCTGGATTCGAACCAGCGACCAATTGATTAAAAGTCAACTGCTCTACCGACTGAGCTAACGACCCCACCCTTGCTGGCTTACCAAACATTGTTCGGCTCCAACGGCCGCCTATAATAATGATTTTTTTGTTCGCCACAAGAGAAAATTGTAACTTTTAATGCGTTCGCTGTTTTTTTAAGCAAAAAACCGTTTGGTCGCCAAAAAACATGCCGATTTGACGCCCAAACGCGCGTTTAAAGTTTGTTTAACTCTTGTTTTGCTAGCTGCGCCGCCGCGCTGCTTGGGTAGTTTTGCAGCACTTGCTGGAAAAAACTCTTAGCTTGCGCCGTATTTCCCTCAGACAGCGCCAAAGTGCCTAATTTCAGCAAACCATCACCGCGCTTAGCCGCTTGCGGATAGCGCTCCACCAGCGTGGTAAATTGCTGCTTAGCTTCTGCCCGCTGCCCTTTTAAAAACAGCAACTGGCCGAGCCAGTAGTGCACGTTAGGCACATAGGTCGACTGCGGGTATTGCACAAGAAACGCTTCAAACGCAGGTAAGGCTTGATTGTAATCTTTGGTTTCCAGCAGCAACTTGATTGCGCTGTTATAGGCGCTAGTTTCATCACCGGCTGGCGTAGCGCTCGCTGCACTCGGCGCCGCCCCAGCCGGTGCGACTGCGCTACTCACCGCACTGTTAGCTGGGCGGCCAACGGGACTACTGGCCACCACCGGTGCGGCGCGGCTTAGTTGGTCAATTTGCTGATACAGCTCACGCTGGCGATCTTGGGCTTGTTTGAGTTGGTAATTTTGTTGCTCAATTTGCCCACGCAGTTCGGCCACTTCCCCTTGCAAGCCATCGACTTGCTGCTGCAATTCCGCCTGCAGGCGCAAACGACCGTTAAAGGTGCGTTCTAAAGTGGCCAAACGCTCTTCCAGCGTGCCGGTGGCCGTCATCGCCAGCGCCGAGGTGCTCGCGGTGTAACTGCTCGCCGCAGGGGCAGCGTACACGTCGTTACTGCTGGCTGGCACCGCATAGCTATCGCCTTGGCTCCCGTCACCATACACATCACTTACCGGTGCCACCGCGTGGGCACTGGCGCTAAATAAAACGGCCATACTGATGGCCGTCATTGCACACTTGAAGCTCATACGCAGGCCTTAGTACACCAACACGCCACGACGGTTTTTCACAAACGCGGCCTCACCGTGGGTCAGATCCAGCGGCTTTTCTTCGCCGTAGCTAACAATCGACAGCTGCTCTGGCGTCACGCCCAAGGTTTGCAAGAATTTCGCCACCGCTTTTGCACGGCGCTCGCCCAAGGCGATGTTGTATTCTGGCGTGCCGCGCTCATCGGCGTGACCTTCGATCAACACACGTACCGCAGGATGCGCCCGCAGGTAAGTGGCGTGCTGCTCAAGCAGCTGGGCGTACTGACCTTGGATGTCATAGCCGTCATACGGGAAATAGATCACGTTATCGCGCTGCAGCGCTTCTAACTGCTGACGCTGCTGCTCATCGACCGACAGCATTTCACCGGCGCCGCCAAGTTGCACGCCGTTGGCTTGGCCACCGAGGCTGCCATTGGCGCTGCTGCCATCGAGCATGCCGGTTTCGCTGCTGGCAGAACCGGTTTCCGAAGTGGAGCTACAGGCCGCCAAGGTCAACAGGGGCAACACGATCAGGGCACGTTTTAACAGGGTATTTACTTGCATGGTTTTTCCTTAATTCTTTGCGGCTTATTACTGGTGTAGGGTTTTTTCACTCGCCTAGCAAGTGACTTAATTCAAAAACGGTGACCACGCGGGGGCGCGGATCTCGCCACTGCGCATCGGCAACACGGCTTTAAAGCGGCCATCGGTCGAGACCAGAGCCAAGCTTTTCTTGCCCTGATAGGTGGTGGCATAGATGATCATGCTGCCATTTGGCGCAATACTGGGCGATTCATCCAAAGCGCTTTGCGTTAGCACTAACATGGCCCCTGATGCAAAATCTTGCCGCGCAATGCGATATTGGCCTTGATCGCGCGTCACCAGCACCATGGATTTACCATCTGGCGTGATAGAGGCGCCCTGATTGGATTCGCCTTCCCAAGTCATGCGCTGCGCCGCGCCGGAGGCCAAATCTACGCGATAAATTTGCGGCTTGCCACCACGCTCAGAGGTAAACAACAAGCTGCGACCATCCGGCAGCCACGTCGGCTCGGTGTCAATGCTGCGGCTGTTGGTCACGCGCTGAATTTGCTTGCTGGCCACATCCACCACATACAAATCCGGCTGACCATCTTTCGATAACACCAGCGCTAAACGGCGCCCATCCGGCGACCACTTAGGCGCGCCATTGATGCCGCGAAAACTAGTGATCAAGCTGCGCTGCTGGCTGTAAATGTCTTGGACATAGATCTCTGATTTTTTATTTTCAAAGCTGACATAAGCCAACTGGCGACCATCCGGCGACCACGCCGGCGACATCAACGGCTCGCGCGAGCGCATCAAGGTGGCTTCATGCATGCCATCGTAGTCAGAAATGCGCAATTGATAAGGGAACTCGCCGCCACGCTCAATCGCCACATAGGCCAAGCGGGTCGAAAACGCGCCGCGCTCGCCGGTGAGTTTTTCATACACGATATCGGCAATGCGATGGCTGGCATGGCGCCACTGCGCGCCGTTAATGGTCATCACGCGGCTATCGAGCACGTAGCCCTGCTGACTAACGCCTTGGGTTTGCGCCAACTGGCCTTTGAGCACGTCCACCAACTCGAAGGTCACCTGATAGCGCCCGCCGTCCAGCGGCGCCACCGCACCGACCACCACCGCTTCCACGCCTTGCGCGGCCCACGGCGCAAAATCAATCGCTTGGCTGCTGCTCGGTTGCTGTGGCAACTGTTGGCGACCTAGCGGCTTAAAGCGGCCACTGCGCATCAGGTCATTGCTCACTACCTCAGCAATATCGCCCGGCAGAGCGCCAGTGCCTTGCCAAGCAAACGGCGCCACCGCAATCGGCCGCGCGCTATCAATACCGCCGGTGATCACAATATCTAACGCAGCGTGGGCCATTTGCCCCAGCCACACCCAGCCCACGAGGGCGAACAACACTCTTTTTAGCATGACATCTCCATGGTCGGTAACGGCACGGGCGGCTTACCGACGCCCGCACACGGCTTAGCTTTGTGGCTGTAATTGCAAATTGAACTCTTTGATTAACTCATACACGGCCGGATCTTTTGGCACTGGGAGCGAGCCGGCCTTAAGCACGGCGGTTTTACCCGAGCGGCACACCGCCGCATCACCGCGCCCCTCGTCCACCGCGATGACAAAGCCACTCGGCGCCATTTTCACATTCAGGGTGCAGGTTTTACCGCGCATGATCGGATCCACAATCATGTGTCGCTCCACCGTGGCCTTGATCAGCGCGGCATACTTGCCCACTTCACTTTGCGCCGCTGCGGCAGCGGCCGCTTGCGCGCGAGCATTCACTTCCGCAGCCAACTGCTGGCGCATCTGGGCATCCATTTCGGCAGCCAATTTTGCCTCTTGCGCGGCTTTGCGTTTGCGTTCGGCCTCCGCCTTGGCTTTTTTCTCGGCTTGCGCTTTAAGTTTTGCTTCCCGTTCGGCCTTAGCTTTTTGCTCTGCTAACGCTTTGGCTTTCTTTTCTGCCGCAGCTTTGGCCTGCTCTTGCGCTTTTTTCTCGGCCGCTTGCTTTAATTTTTCCTGCTTGAGCTGCTCAGCTTTTTCTTGCTGCGCCTTGTCCTTGGCCAACTGCTCAGCCCGCTCCTGCTCCTTTTTCAGCAATAACGCCTTTTCCGCGGCGGCCTTTTGCGCTGCGGCTTTGGCTTGTGCCCGCGCCTTAGCCTCGGCGCGCGCTTTCGCTGCGGCAGCTTGTTTGGCCGCTTCTGCGGCTGCCTTAGCGGCTTCGGCCTCTTTGGCGCGGGCAATGGCGGCATAATCTGGCAGCGGCGCTGTGTCCGGCTCGGCGTCCGGTTCGGGTTCTGGCGTGGGTGCCGGTGGGGGGGGCGCAGGCTGGGGGGCAGGCAACGCCAAGGCTCTGGCATCAATCATCACCGCATTGACGATTTGCCCAGCGCTTTCTGGCCGTTTGGGCTTGGCAAAATCCACGCCCACCAGCAAGAGCACGCCGACGAGCAGGTGTAGCAACACCGACAGCGTCAGATAAAGCGATAAGCGCGGAGGTTTTGGCATCACGTTAATTCACCGCATCGGTCATCAGGCCCACTTGCGGCACGCCGGCATTTTTCAGTGCCACCATCAGCAGTACCACCTCGGCATAGCGCACCTCTTTATCCCCCGCGACCACCACCGGCGCGCCTTTATTCACTGCCAAATAGCCCATGGCTTGCTCGGTGATGTACTGCGCCAACGCCTCAGGGCTGCCACTGGGCACCGGCGCTTCGTCTTGATTGCCGGCTTTAATGTTGTAACTGCCATCACGCGTCACGCTGACGATAAACGGCGGCTTGGCATCTTCTGGCAATTGCTCGGCATGGGCTTGCGGTAAGTCCACTTTCACCCCTTGGGTGATCACCGGTGTTACCGCCATAAAAATAATCAGCAGCACCAACATCACGTCGATGTACGGCACCACGTTGATTTCGGCGACCTTTTTGCGCCGCGTCCGCTGATAACTTTGCATTAGTGCGTGCCCTGCCCAGCCGGCGCTTGCTGCGCCACTTGGCGGTTCAAAATGGTGGTGAACTCATCCATAAAGTTGGCATAGCTGCTTTCTAGTTTTTCCACTTGGGTGGAAAAACGGTTATAAAAAATCACCGCCGGAATCGCGGCAAACAAGCCCATCGCGGTGGCAATCAGCGCTTCGGCGATACCCGGCGCCACCATCTGCAAGCTGGCCTGCTGCACCTGACCTAACGCGATAAAGGCATTCATAATGCCCCACACTGTGCCAAATAAACCGATATACGGGCTGATCGAACCGATAGTCGCTAGCACCGGCAAGCTCGATTCCAAGTCATCTACCGCGCGCGACAGCGATACGCGCATGGCGCGATAGGTGCCATCCATCACGGGGCCTTGGCCACGGGCACCGGCTTTGATCAAGCGCTCGTACTCTTTAAAGCCGGAATAAAAAATATCTTCCATGCCTTCAATTTCATCGCGCCGCGCCGCGGTGTGCTGAAACAAAAGCGGCACCGGTTCACCAGACCAAAATTTATCTTCAAACTGCTCGCTGGCAGTGCGGGCTGCTTTAATGACTTTGGCTCGCTGAATGATCAGCGCCCACGACACCACCGACATGCCCATCAAGGTCAGCATCACTAATTTGACCAACAAGCTGGCCTGCCAAAACAGACCGATAAACGAGATTTCAGCGTGCACTTAACAGCGCTCCTTTAATGTGGGCAGGCATCGCCACGGGTTTAAGATCAGGGTGGCGCACGCAGACAATCTGCACCTGCGCCGTTACCAATTCGCGGCCATCAGCCGCCACAATGCGCTGGGCAAACTGCAGTGATGCGCGTTTGCAGGCCGCAATGTGGCTGTGCACCGTGAGTTGCGCGTTAAAGCGCGCCGGCGCTAAAAAATCCAAGCGGCACTGGCTGACTACAAAGGCCAAGCCCGCCGCCAGCAAATCATCTTGCTCAAGACCACAAGCGCGCAAGTATTCGGTGCGCGCGCGTTCAAAATATTTTAAATAGTTGGCGTGATAGACAATGCCACCGGCATCCGTGTCTTCGTAATAAACGCGCACGGCCAACGTGGAACTGGGCGGCATAAACTCATCCATCTAACCGAAAATGAGCGGCTATGATAGCGCACGCCGCGCGCACAATGAAAGGAAAGGCCGCGGCCAGCGCCAAGCAACAAATAAGGCGACCCGTGGGTCGCCTTGATGAGCGCAAAAGCCCATTACTCTTTAAGTTTGCGATCCATGTTTTCGGTGTGCTCCAGCCACAGGGCATTAATAATGCCAAATGCGCAGGCCAGCAGCAGACCCAAAATCCAAGTGAAATACCACATCGTGTAGGCCTCTTAGTAAACGGAGTGCGAGTTAGCTTCAATATGCTTGTGCGTCACGCGGCCAAACATCTTGCTGTACGTCCACAAGGTGTAGCCAAGCACAATCGGCACAAAAATCGCCGCCGCCACGGTCATCACCTGCAAGGTGTTAAACGAGGCTGTGGTGTCCCACATGGTCAAGCTTTGTGATGGCTTTAAGCTCGACGGCATCACAAACGGAAACAGCGAGAAACCGGCGGTTAAAATCACCCCGGCCATGGTCAACGAGGAGCTGGTAAACGCCAGCCAACCTTTGTTGAGCGCTGCAAACAGAGTGGTACACAGGCTCATCGACAGCGCCAACGCCGGCGCCACCATCATCCATGGATACAGGCTGTAGTTATTCATCCAGGCACCGGCTTCACGTACCACCTGCTTGCCCAGTGGATTCGAGACCGCATCGTGCGCCAACTCGCCAACGATCACATAACCGTCCATGCCACTGACCCACCAGCCGGCCAAAGCAAATAGCCCGCAGGTGACCAGCGCACTGACCATCGCCACGGTGCGTGAGCGCGCCATGACTTCGCCTTCGGTTTTCATCAGCAGCCAGCTCGCACCTTGGGTCAAGAACATCGCCAAACTGATCACGCCTGCCAGTAAGCCAAACGGGTTGAGCAAGCCAAAGAAGTTGCCGTGATAGGTCGACATCAAGAAGCGGTTAAATTCAAACGGCACGCCTTGATACAGGTTGCCAAAGGCCACGCCAAACACGATCGGCGGTACGGCGCCGCCGATAAATAGGCACCAGTCCCAGCTGTTGCGCCAGCGCGGATCGTCCAACTTAGAGCGGTAATCAAAGCCCACCGGACGGAAAAACAGCGCCATTAAGGTCAAAACCATGGCGATATAAAAGCCGGAAAACGCCGTGGCATACACCAATGGCCAGGCAGCAAATAGCGCGCCACCGGCCGTGATCAGCCACACTTGGTTACCATCCCAGTGCGGGGCGATAGAGTTAATCATCACGCGGCGCTCAATGTCTTTTTTGCCGACAAACGGCAACAGCGCGCCCACGCCCATATCAAAGCCATCGGTGATGGCAAAACCGATGAGCAGCACACCCACCAGCACCCACCAAATGACCCGCAGGGTTTCGTAATCAAACATACCCAGTCTCCTTAGGCCTTAACTTGTTCAAAGTGATATTTGCCGCTTTTCAGGCTGCTTGGGCCAAGGCGGGCAAACTTGAACATCAAAAACAGCTCGATCACCAGCAGCACGGTATAGAACAAGCAGATACCGATCAGCGAGAACCAAATTTCACTCGCTGGCACATTCGAGGCCGAGACAAACGTCGGCAGCATTTCGGCAATAGTCCATGGCTGGCGACCGTATTCGGCGATAAACCAACCGGCTTCGATGGCAATCCATGGCAGCGGCATGCCCCACAGCAGTGCTTTTAAGTGCCACTGCCGCTGACCAATGCGATGGCGGGTACTGTCATAAAAGGCGATACCGATCAGCAGCAGCATCAGCAGGCCACAGCCGACCATAATGCGGAAGCTAAAAAACAACGGCAGCACTTGCGGGATCGAGTCATCCACCGCCGCTTGAATTTGCTGCTCGGTGGCGTCGGTCACTTGCTCGGTGTAGCGCTTAAGCAGCAAACCATAACCTAAGTCGCCTTTGACTTTATCAAACGCGGCCACGGTCTCGGCGCTGCGATCGCCGTTTTGCAACTGCGTCAGCAAGCCATAGGCTGTGATACCGGTGCGCACCCGCTGCTCATGCTCTTTTTTCAGATCTTTTAAGCCAATCACCGGCTCATCTAATGAGCGGGTGGCAATAATGCCCAAGGCAAACGGGATCTTAATCGCATAATCCGTGCGCATTTCCTCTTGGTTGGGAATGCCAAACACAGTCAGGCCCGCCGGGGCCGGATGGGTGTCCCACTCGGCTTCCATCGCGGCCAATTTGACCTTTTGCACCTCGCCGGTCTCATAGCCCGATTCATCCCCCAGCACCAGCACTGACAGGATAGAAGCCATACCAAAGGCGGCGGCAATCGCAAACGAGCGGCGCGCAAAGGCCACATCGCGGTTGTTGAGCAGATAATAAGAGGAGATGCCCAGCACAAACATAGCGGCGCAGGTGTAACCCGAGGCCACGGTGTGGACAAATTTGACCTGCGCTACGGGGTTAAACACCAACTCGGCAAAGCTCACCATCTCCATGCGCATGGATTCGTAGTTGAACTCAGCGCCGACTGGGTTTTGCATCCAGCCGTTGGCAATCAAGATCCACAGCGCAGATAAGTTGGTGCCCAGCGCCATCAGCCACGTGGCGGCTAGGTGCTGGTTTTTCGACAACCGATCCCAACCAAAGAAGAACATGCCCACGAAGGTGGACTCAAGGAAGAACGCCATCAGGCCTTCAATCGCTAGCGGCGCGCCGAAAATGTCGCCGACATAGTGGGAGTAGTAGGCCCAGTTGGTGCCAAACTGGAATTCCATAGTCAGGCCCGTGGTTACGCCGAGCGCAAAGTTAATCGCAAACAACTTACCCCAGAACTTGGTCATGTCCTTATAGATGGGGTTATTGGTCATGACATAAACAGATTCCATGATCGCGAGGATGAATGTCATCCCCAACGTCAATGGCACAAATAAGAAGTGATATAGGGCCGTCGCGGAAAATTGAAACCGCGATAAATCGACCACACTCTCAACGATCATTGATGTGTCCTCACCGGTAATTAAGGCGGCAACGCCCGCGCCTTTCGTGGCGCCAGATAAATAACGCGCAAAATTTCACCGCTATTAGCTTGCCACCGTTGCCGCCTAAAAAATAACCACCTCGCTGCGCAATGCTTATCAATGAACGGCGGCCAAGCCTTCGCGCATCGCTAACCATTACGCGCGAAAAATGGCGCGTAAATTATTTCCCATCGCCTTATAGCACCTTTATTTCTCGCGTTTCAATGCGCTAGCGCACAAATAGCTTTATTTAAAATATATTTTTAGCCGCAGCGAGCATCGCTTAAGGCATCTCACTTAAGTGCTTGATCCGCAATGACAAAAATTAAACGCCACGCGACAAACATAAGGTCGGCGATGAAATAGACCCACCGACCGACATTGCCCACCGCTGGCAGGCTCCCCGCCAATACCACACATGGCACCTAACCTTGTTTGAATTAGATTATCTAATGCAAACGGCACAATATTTCTTGTTTGCGAGCAAGCGAACCGGCGCCTAAAATGCGCCTCTACAGTGAAGACACCCCCTTAAATTACGCAAGGAAAATAAGGATTGTGACTGGCACTGCCAACCGTATTTCCTTATTAATGACTTGGAATTTAAGATGAAAAAGTTTGTGCAAAGTACTCTGCGTTATTACAAGCTT
>JBOFMA010000057.1:0-1476 GCA_051658125.1 Aeromonas sp. | reverse complement strand
TTAATCAGTTAGCACGCAGGCAATAGCCCGTGTTTGCGCGGCGGCAAACAGCGGCGCCAGCGCCGTTTGATTGCTGGAGATATCGGCCAAGCTATAGCCATCCATGACGCGCAAAAACGCCGCCATCGCTTGCGCCAGTGCGGCTTGTAGTTGGCAGGCCGGCACCAAGCAGCAGGCAGGGTTATGGCAATCAATGCCGTTTAAGTTGCTTTCCAGTGCTCGGATCACCGCGCCAATGTTAATTTCGCTGGCAACGCGCTTTAGGCGAATACCGCCATATTTGCCGCGCTGGGCATGGATTAGCTCCATTTTTACCAACTGGTTAACGGCTTTGACCATGTGATTGCGCGAGACGTTGTATAAGGCGGACACTTTGGCCACGCTAGAAAGTTCGCCCGCAGGCAGTGTGGCTAAATAGAGCAAAGCTCTCAAACCAAAATCGGTGTAACTGGTCAGGCGCATGAGGATCACTTGGTGGCAAAAAAACGGCGCTAAGCCTCCCATTTTTTGCCGCCAAGGTCACGCATTGATCGCGTTGGCGCGCAATTTAACGGGGCCCGCACCGCGATACCTACTTTTTGCGCTAAAGGGATGCATCTGGTCGGCAAATGCCGGACAATCGCCGCCACTTTTGCACGCAGGCGGGGCGCATGTTTACTCTTTATCACTCCAATCAACTCGATTTACTCAAAGAGCTGCTGGTAAGCCAGATCCGGCGTGAGCCGTTGTCGCGGCCTTTTGCCAAAGAGGTCATCTTGGTGCAAAGCCCCGGTATGGCGCAGTGGCTAAAACTGGAACTGGCCAAAGCCTTTGGCATTGCCGCCAATATCGATTTTCCGCTGCCGGCGAGCTTTATTTGGCAGATGTTTATTGATGTGCTGAGCGATGTGCCGCCAAAAAGCCCGTATAACAAGGCGGCGATGAGCTGGCAGCTGATGAGCCTGTTGCCCAGCTTACTGACGCGGCCAAGTTTTGCCCCGATTGCGGCCTATTTACAGCCGAGCGCTGGCGGGACGCGAGACGAAGAGCCGGATCAGCTGCGTTTGTGGCAATTGTGCGAAAAAATTGCCGACCTATTTGACCAGTATTTGGTCTATCGACCGGACTGGATTGAACGCTGGGAAGTGGGTGAGGGCTTAAGCCACGCATTAAGTGAAGTGCAAGGGCAAGATTGGCAGCCCGAACTGTGGCGTGAGTTGGTGGACCGCACCTTGGCACTGGCGCCCAGTGGCTATCACCGCTCGAATTTGTACGACAGTTTTATTGATGTGCTGACCCACAGCCAAACCTTGCGCCGGCCGCTGCCAGAACGGGTGTTTGTGTTTGGCATTTCTGCGTTGCCGCCGCGCTATGTCGAGGCGCTGCGCGTGCTTGGCCAGCACACACAAGTGCATTTACTGGTCACCAACCCATGCCGCTATTACTGGGGCGATCTGCTCGATCGCAAGACCGTGGCGCGCTTAAGCCAGCGCTTAA
>JBOFMA010000056.1:0-3994 GCA_051658125.1 Aeromonas sp. | reverse complement strand
GTTGGTGACGCTGTTTTGTACCAGTAGGGCACAGGGGCCGTCGATGGCTTGGCTGTTGGCCGGTGGTGTCATGCTGATGCTTAAACCTGCGGGTGCTAGACGCCAGCCGGTTTTGCTATAGCTGAAGTTGAGTACTAATTGGCTGCCGCTGGCGGCGCTGCAGGTGTAGGTGGCGGTTTGGTTGTTGGCGCTGGGGCGATTGAGCACGCAGGTGGCGCCACTGGTGGTGGTGGCGAGTGTCAGTGCGGCATAATCATTTTTGCTGCACGCGGCAGGGCTGGTGTCTTTGGGTGAGGTGACGGTCAGGCACTGCACTTTGCCGCTCACGGTGACTTGTGGTGTGGGGCCGCCGCTGCTGTCGATACGAACGCTCAGTTGTGCGGTTTTGGCCAAGGTTTTATCGCGCGGTGAAATTAAGCTGGCGCTTACGCCGGAGTTGCCTTGATAGACCTCCGCTTGCACGTAAATGGCTTGCAGTTGGTTGTTGCTATCTTTGCTGGCTTGTTTGCCGGTGAAAAAGCCGCGGCGATAGGTGCCAAAATAGTAATTATTTAAATCGACGATGGTGCTGATCGGTTCATTGGCCACACTGGCGTAATCGGTCAAATTACCGGTTAGTGGTGCGCTGCTGCCGCTAATGCTCCAATTAGCGAGCATGGTTAAATTAATTTCTTGGAATGGCACGCGGGCTAAATAATCGCTTTGGCTGGTGTCTAGGTTAGCTAAATACGTCGGCGCTAAAATATCGACATAAATGCCGCGGGCGATAAATTGTTGGCTGCCGATGGTCATGCTGATTTGTGTATTGCTATCACCGCCGGCGGCGACATTGCTCGGCGTGGCGAGCCAGGTGGCAAAGTCACTGATGGCCGGTTCGCTGGCGGTGGGGTTGCTGCTCCAGCGCAGGGTTTGCTGTTGCCAGTCGATATAGGTTTTTACTACATAGGCTAAATAGTTTTGATAGCTGGCTACGTTGGCTGGTTTGGCCAAAAAATCGCTGCTCATTACAACTACTTTAATTAAATTCCAATCCGGCGCCGGCTGATAAAGGCCATCGAGCCGAATAAAGCGGCAGGCGTCGATATAGGCGCCGCTATTGGCCACGGCTAAATTACGGTCATAACGTTTTCTGGCGGTATTTAGCGGGGCGTAAAAATCTTCAAAGCGATTTTGCCCGCCATCAAAGTGATCACTACAGCAGCGAGTGCACAGCGCCGGTTGGTTTTTGCTATCACTGTTACTGCCGCTGGCTTTGGTTACGCTTTGGCCCAAGCGCCAATACAGTTGCTTACCAGCAGGGCTATAGGCTTGCGCCGGCAAGGCGCTGGCGGCGTTGCCGGCATAGTTACAAGCGCAGCTCACGGTGCTTATATCTTGTTGGATTAGTTGGCTGTTGCTGGCGCCATCGGGGCGATAGGTCACGGTGTCAAATTGCACTTCTTTGCCTAAATCGCCGCTTTTGGCCACCACTATCGGGGCTGGTTTGCTGGTTTCTTGGCGGTTGCCATCGCCGAGCACCACGCTCACCACATCGGGCGCGACGCCGGGGTTAAAGCTCACGCGTGGTTGCACGCGTTCGGCGGCCAAACCACCATTGAGTTGCCCGCTGCTTAGGCTCATCTGCGGTGAAATGGCGCTAGATAATTGCAGGGTTTGCGTTTGCCCTTGGCTATCGGGCCAGCTGACGCTGAGGGTAATCGCTTTGCGGCCGGGGTAGGCCAGTGGGTAAGCGCTGGGACGGGCGGTTTGCCACGCGCTGCCTTGCCAGTATTGGTCATTAACTTGCCAACTCACGGCGTAAGTCACGCCACTGAGCGTTGCATTTTTACTACCGCTGGCGATGGCGGCATAACTGGTTTGCGGCGCGCTGGCATTGAGCAGCGCATTGAAATTACGCAGTTGATCGAGTTCGGATTCGGCCAACCGCATGGCCAGTTCATAGTGGCGGGCATTTTGCGATAGACCTAGGTTATTGCGCGATAAGGCCACCAGCCCTGAGGCGCCCACACCGAGCAGGACTAAAGTGATTAAGATTTCAAGCAGGCCAAAGCCGAGTTGTCGTTGCATAACCAATCCTTTTGTTATGGGCGAAAGTTGTTACCAATCCTGCCAACTGCCGGGAATGAGGCTTAAGGTTTGAAAGGTGCTGCCGGTTTGGATGTTGTCTAGCACGCTTTGATCGTATTTGGCATCAAAGGTGCCGTTGGCGGTTTTGCCTAAACGATAGTTGGCGACCAAGGCGCCGTTGACCAGGGCGCCGCCTTTTAAGCTGATATCGGTGGTAGCGCTGGCGGGGTTGCTGGCATAGGCAAACACTAAGCCATTGAGCACGCTCGCGCCGTTAATGGTTAAGTTGCCGTTACGCACAATCAGTACCACGGGGGCGGCGATGGTGCCGATATTGCTGCTTGGTTTGCAGTCACCATCGACAATGATCAGGCCGCGGCTTTGTGCATTCAGGCTGCTGCAGTTGGTTAGCATTTGCGCGGCGCGCGCTTCCAAATTGGCCCAACCGGCGGCGGTGTCGGGTTCGTTAAACAAGTAATTGACCAGATCGCCGGGAAAGTCCGGATCGCTGTCTTTGATGTCGCTTTGCTTATTGCCTTTGCTGCTGATGTAACTGGCGCAGCCTCCGCTGTAATCACCCAAGTGGCAGGTTTGCCCCGAGCCGTTATTCATGTCCAAGTAATCGCTGGTCCAGATCGACAAAGGCACGCCGAGGCCGCCGCCGTTGGGGTTGGCGACCACGCTGAAGTTACCACTCACGGCCATGCCGCCGGCCACGGTGAGCGGCGCGGCTGGGCTACCGGCCAACAGGCTGACAGCCACAGCGCTAACCTGCACTTGCGCTTGTGCGCTGCTGCCGGCCAAGCTGGCGCTGGCGGTTAGGCGCACAGGGGTAATGGTTTGGCTGCCAACAGTGATCGGTGTTTGGTCGCTGACGTTAAGCTGGTAGCTGCCTTCACTGGTAGTGACTTGGGTGGCGGTGGTGCGCCAGCTTAAGTCCTGCGCTAAGCGCCCCAGTGCATCGCTTAAGCCCTGTTCGGCGAGCGAGAAGGCTTGTCGATACTGTATTTCGCTTAAACTCACGCGCCGATCACTGAACATAACTTTGGCCACCAGCAGGGACAGGCTGACCAAGATAACCAGCAACAGCAGAGTGACGGTGAAAGTAGTAAAGCCGGTTTGACGTCGCATAGTTAGTACCCATCGTTACGCAGCTTGATGTCGCGCTGCAAAGTGAGTGTGATGGCCGGATGTTTTTTCAGCGCGCCGCTTAAATTCACCCGCACCGCGCGGGCCTTTTGCGCCACTGTGTTGGGGGTGAGGCGAAAATTTAGCGCGGTGATAAGCACAGTGTTGGGATCGGTCAGATCGCTGCCTGCCGTGCAGCTGCTGGGGTCGCGGCGCACGGTTTGCGTGGTGCTATCAAAGTTAAACAGCCAGCTTTCGTTGCTGTTTAACACGCCATCGCTGTTATCGTCATAACGGATGCGTAAACAGTGGAAAACTTGGCTGCCACTGGGGGTTTCCTGCTGCAAATCGCTTGTACTGGCAAAATAAAATGGCGAGCGCACGCCGGGCGCGGCGGCCAAAAAGGCGTTGGCATTGGCATCAAAGCCGGCGCGCTGTACATCACGGGCGATTAGATCCATCACCGCTTGCAGTTCTTGGTTCAGGCGACTGACCTGCAAGGTGCTGCGCTGGGCTTGGATGATATTGGCAAACAGAGCGCTGATCGCGGCCACCAGCAGTAAACCGGCGACCAGTGACACCATCAGTTCGACTAGGGAAAAACCGCGCGCGCGCCGGCGGCGGGTGGCTGAGGCTAGGGGCATAGCACCTCCGCGCTGATCTTGTTGTTTACCGCGCAAGTGCGCACGCGGCCGAGGTTATTGGTTAGCACGCGCAGGCCATAGTCGCCACTGGTCAGGGTGATATTGCCCGCCGGCAGGCCGCTGCGGCGTACGCCGAAGGTAATGACTTGGCGATT
>JBOFMA010000055.1:0-1307 GCA_051658125.1 Aeromonas sp. | reverse complement strand
GTGCCCATCATATCGCGCACGCCCACCGCTAGTTGCGGCCGGTAAGCTGACTCGGCAAGCAAGCGCAGCTTGGCATCAAAGCCCTTGTCTTTATAGCTTTGCTTACCACTAAACGCCTCATTGCCGCTATACAGCTGCGTACGCACGTCGGTATAGCGAAAGGTCGCTTCCAGCCAACTAAACGGCTGCGCCGAAATCGACCAGCGCCGGTACTCCTCGTTGTCGGCATAATTGAGGCTAAATTCGCCTTCGGCCGCCATGCGCGCGGTGGGCATTTGCAGCAAACCCACACCACCAAACGCGGTTTGGGTTGGGCCATAGGGATCAAGTGTGGCGGCCAACAGGTGCGGCGCCGTGCATAGCCCCAACAATGAAGCTAATAAAGTCAGTCGAAAAGGCATTATTCAGGCATCCGGTGAGCCAGCAGCTCAGCAATTTGTTGGTTGATATCGTGGTACTCAGCAGGCAAAACGCTCGGCTTAAAGCCAATAAATAGCGTCGCTCCCGGCATCGGCTCGCGGTGGCGCTCATTCCAACTCGCCACCGGCAGCAGCGCGATCGCGCCATTGGGCTGAATTAAATACGCTTGACCCAAATCGGCGCCAGCCAGTAATTGATGCGCTTGCCAGTAGTGCGCCAAACCTTGCCCCGGACTAATCGGCAACGTAGCAGGCCCATTGATCAGCCCCAGCATGTGTAACTGCGTTGCGCGCGGCGCCAGCCACAGCTGGTAATCGCCGCTGAGCAACGGATTTTTACCCGCTGTGCCGACAGGACTTAAGCGGTTGAGCAACGGATCAAGCGCCAGCGGCGCACGGCCCAACACCTTAACCCGATCAAGCTCTTGCAACAGTTGCTGGCTTGATTGCACCAAACCGCCGCTCCCTGTTTCGCGCATCCACGCCACTTGCAGCGCTTTTAAGCGCTTTAACAGCGCACTTTTTTGCGCCAAGGCTTGCGCATCGAGTGCCGCCGTTGACAGCCTCGCCCGCGACCAATCCACTTGGTCGGCCAGTGCTTGCACCTCAGGCGTGGCCAGTAAATCACTCACCGCCGCGCCTTCGTTTAACACAATTTGCACCGGCGCCTGACTTGACGTTATCAGCGCTTTCGCCGCGGTGGGTTTAAGCAATACCAAGCTCGGAGCTGCGAATGCCGGCGACAGAGCGCTACAGAGCAATCCCGCGGCTAAGCCCCACTGTTTTAATGATTTATGCATAGGTTCCATCAAATTAAATAAGCCTTATTTATCACTCAACCGACACGGTGCATCGTTAACCCGGCATCGCCGCCTGCGCCATCCCGGA